>NZ_JADFUE010000037.1:0-68074 GCF_054967145.1 Bradyrhizobium sp. UFLA06-24 | reverse complement strand
AGTTCGTCGGCAGCGTCAGATGTGTATAAGAGACAGGATCTCGGCTTCTGCATTGTCAGAAGCAAACAACCGCCCCGAAGGGCGGTTGTCGTGGGTTCATTCAAACGAGCCGGACCAGCTGTTCGGGCCCTCGCCGTCGATAGGCCAATAGCCCGACGCCCGCGAAGCCCAATACCATCATGGCCCAAGTCGAGGCCTCAGGTACGGCTGCGACCGTAATCCGATCTTGCTGGAAATCCTCCAGCACACCGCCGAGAACAGACAGATGCGCCGACACGATGATCTCTCCGTTAGAAGCGGTGGCATAGAACGGATTCTCGGCATTCACCCTTAGCGGAGAGTCAGACAGTGTCGTCACATGACCGAACTGGTCAGTGTACGACAGCGTGAGTGTTACACCGCGATCGTTGGTGTGAACCAGGAATTGCTCAGATGTCCAACCAAAGCCGGGGCCGAGGTTCCACGTCAGATCCGTGAAGCCGTTGCCGCTGGATGATGTTATGTCAGCCTGACCGCCTGAGGCGTGCAGCTCTGTTGAGCTGCTGTAGTTGACGGCCGTATGTGTGTGATTGGTGAAGCCGGTGAGGCTAAATCCGGTTTGGCCGCCAACATTAAACAGAATATTTTCGTCGGGATTACCCGGATTGTGTCCTGCCGACACGATAACGTCGGCATGAGCGGTGCCTGCCATCAACACACCCGCTAAAGCGGTTATTGCCAGAAATCGGGGGTTCGTTTTCACAATTATCTCCTCTCGTCCAAAATAACATTTTCAGTAAAGGACCCGCGAAAAGTTGACGCGCTGATCTAAATCAAACGAGATTAGGAATTAAATTGCTGCAGCCGTTTTTTAGGGTGCACGTACTGTCAAACGTTTTGGTTTAAGCGTTGCGATAGTGCGCTCAGTGAGCGATTTAATTACGCTTCTTAGGAATTAACAACTAAGCTCGCTCTTAAAGAGCGCTGTGGAGGAGCGAGAGCGCCAAAGCGCCGAACATACTCGCGTGAATTGGCGCGATTGTCCGCCCGACTATGGTCCCTACACAACGATCTGCAATCGGTTCAATCAATGGGTCAAGCGTGGGCATTGGCAGGCGATCTTCGAAGTGCTTGCCCGCGGCGGCAAGGATGGCGTGACCTTGTCCATCGACGCCACCTCGACCAAGGCGCATCGCTCGGCGAGCGGCGGAAAAGGGTGGAGCACAAACAGGCGGTCGGCGGCTCGCGTGGCGGACGGACCACGAAAATTCCACGCGCTGAGGGATCCTGATTGCGGGCCTTGCGCATTTCACCTAATTCCGGGACAAGACGCCGGCACCGCCGCAGCTGGAACTCGCGCCACCCATGTCGGCCCTCATTGGCGACAAGGGCTATGACGTTGATGGCTTGCGCGCCGAAATCCTCAATCGCGGCGCCAAGCCCGTCATTTCAAACAAATCCAACCGGGTAAGCCTCCACAGCTTCAACAAGCGCATCTATAAAGGGCGAAATGTCATCGAACGCTGCTTCTGCAGGCTCAAGGACTTCCGGCGCATCGCAACCGTTACGACAAGCTCGCCAGAAATTTCCTGGCTGCGATTCAACTCGATGGGCGAGCAAATTTTCTGACCCGGGCTAAATTTTCGGCACTCGCGTTCGCGGGCCCGATGGACTTGACCGACGCCATCAGGTTGAATGGGGCAACCGAGGTTAGGTACGACAACGATGTCGAAATATCTGCTGATCCTGCTTTTGATCGCCTCGCCGGCTGCGGCACAGGTAAAGCCTGCTCCCAAAGCCTCAGCGGCGCATCCCGACCCCTGCGCTCCCATCGGGCGCACCGCGGACGGCAAACTGGTTTATTCCATGAAATGCGAGAGCCTGCCGGCACCGCCTCCGCCCCCGGCGCAGGCGGACCTGAAAGAGGCTCCCGGACCGGCTGCAGAGCCGGAGCCGGAGGTCCGGCGGAGCGGCCTGTTCGGCTGGTCTTATGACCGCAGGTGAAGGGGCGAGAGCCACTTGCGCGAAGGTCTCGGCAGTGCTCTTTGTCTGCAAGTCTCCGTAGGCCATGTCCCCGAGCCAGAGACATGAGATGAGCAAACTCGCTATCCGTGCCGGTGATTTCGCCTTCGATGCCTGTTTCGAAGAGCAGGCAGCGCCCAAGACCGTTGCCGCGTTCCGGCGGACGTTGCCTTTCGAGAGCCACGTCATCCATGTGCGCTGGAGTGGTGAAGCCGTCTGGATGCCGCTTGGCGATCTCGACTTCTGCGTCGGTTACGAGAACCACACCAGCTATCCCGCGCCGGGACAGATCATTCTTTGTCCCGGCGGCATCAGCGAGACCGAGATCCTGATAGCCTATGGCGGTGTCCGCTTCGCCAGCAAGGTGGGCCAGCTCGCCGGCAATCACTTCATCACGCTAACCTCGGGTCTTGAGAACCTGGCAACGTTGGGCAAGAGCGTGCTGTGGAAGGGCGCGCTGCCGATCCGCTTTGAGGAAGTCTGAGTGACCGATATCAACTACCCCCGTGATCTCCGCGGTTACGGCCGCAACCCGCCGCACCCACAATGGCCCGGCAACGCTAGGGTCGCGGTGCAGTTCGTCGTCAATTTCGAGGAAGGCGGCGAGAACAACATCTTGCACGGCGACGGCGCCTCGGAAGCATTCCTGTCCGATGTGCTCGGCGCGCAACCCTGGCCCGGTCAGCGCCACGCCAATATCGAATCCATGTTCGAATATGGTTCGCGCGCGGGCTTCTGGCGGCTGTGGCGGGCGTTCAACGAGCGGAAGTGGCCGGCGACCGTGTTCGGGGTCGCCAATGCGCTGACGCGCAATCCGGAAATCGTCGCGGCCATGAAGGAGTCCGGCTGGGACATCGCGAGCCACAGCCTGAAGTGGATCGAGCACAAGGACATGACGGAAGCGCAGGAGCGCGCCGAGATTGCCGACGCGATCCGCGTCCATACGGAGGCCACCGGTGCGCGGCCGCTCGGCTGGTACACCGGGCGCTCCTCCATCAACACCAACCGTCTGCTGATGGAGGAGGGCGGTTTCCTCTATCTGTGCGACTCCTATGCCGACGATCTGCCTTATTGGGTCAAGGGCGCTAACGGCAAGCAGCTCATCATTCCCTATACGCTTGACGCCAACGATATGCGGTTCATCAATCCGCAGGGCTTTTCCGAAGGCGAGCAGTTCTTCACCTATCTCAAGGACGCCTTCGACGTGCTCTATGCGGAAGGGCAAACGGCACCGAAGATGATGTCGGTGGGCCTGCACTGCCGTCTCGCCGGCCGGCCCGGCCGCGCCGCGGGACTGATCCGCTTCCTCGACTATATCGGCAAGCAGGAGCGCGTCTGGGTGCCGACGAGGCTCCAGATCGCGCAGCATTGGCACGACAAGCACGCGCATCTTGCCTCTGACGCGTTCGAGATCAGGTGAGGTGATGGCGCAGATTCCGCTCGCCGATCTCAATGCCGCAAGCAAGGCCGATTTCGTTGCGGCCCTCGCCAATGTCGTCGAATATTCGCCGTGGATCGCCGAGCAGCTCGCCGGCAAGCGGCCGTTCGTCGGCATCAATCAGCTGCATGCCGCGCTGATGGCGGCGATCCAGGCCGCCGAACCCGACCTGCAGCTGGCACTGATCCGCGCGCATCCCGATCTCGCCGACAAGACCCAGCGCGCGGCGGGCCTGACGGCGGAATCGACCGGCGAGCAGAACAGCGCCGGCCTCGACCGGCTCTCGGAGGCCGAATACGCGGCGTTCGAACGCGTCAACAATGCCTATCGCGAAAAGTTCGGCTTCCCCTACATCGTCTGCGTGCGGCGTCACACCAGGGACTCGATCCTGCGCGACTTCGAGAGGCGCCTGCGCAATATTGCCAAGACCGAGACACGCCGCGCGATCGAGGAGATCGGCCGCATCTCGGCGCTGCGGCTCGATCAGCTGGTTTTCGCCGACGACAAACTGAAAGTGCATGGCCGTCTGTCGACCCATGTGTTGGACAATCATGCGGGCAAGCCGGCATCCGGAATCGCGGTGGAGCTGCTTGAGCTCGCCGCGCTCGGCGAGAGCCGCGTGATCGCACGTGGCGTCACCAACGCCGATGGCCGCACCGACCCGCCGCTGATCGGCGGCCGCCCCTTGCCGATCGGTCGCTACGAGCTGCGCTTCGGCATCGCCAAATACTACGCCGAGCGCAACGTACAGCTTGCGGATCCGCCATTCCTGGACGAGATCCCGCTGCGCTTCGCGATCAGCGAACCGGAGGGCCACTACCACGTGCCGTTGCTGGTCACGCCGTGGAGTTACTCGACCTATCGCGGCAGCTAGCCGCCGAACTTGTCGAGCAGCGCCGGAAACAGCCGATCCGGCTTGAAAGGCGGCGCCGTGAAGCGGATGCCGGTGGCATCCGCAATCGCGTTGCCCAGCGCGGCGGCGACCGGATTGTACGGGCTCTCGCTCATCGACTTCGCGCCGAGCGGTCCGATGGTGTCAGACGTCTCGGCGAAGAACACTTCGGTGCGTGGCACATCCGCGAAGGACGGCAGATGGTAATCGCGGAACTTGGGATTGGTGACGCGGCCCGCCGCGTCGATCACCATCTCCTCGTAGAGCGCAGCGCCAAGGGCTTGCGCGACGCCGCCCTCGACCTGGCCGCGGCACTGCATGGGATTGGCGAGGACGCCGGCATCGGCCGCCTGCACGCTGCGGAGAATCCGGACCTCACCGGTGCCCTTGTTCACGGCGACCCGAAAGCCCTGCACGTTGAAACCGACCGAACGCGGCGTGCCTTCGGAATTGCCGTGGCCTGCCAGAGGACGACGGTCTTCGCGCGCGAGCCTCGCCAGCTCGACAAAGGACATCCGCCGCACGCCGCTGACGACGAACTCGTCCTCGAGCGTGCAAGTCGCGACATCGCAGAGCCACGCGCTGGCGGCAGCCACCTTCAACTCAGTCGCGAGCTGCGTCGCCGCGGCCTGCGTCGCTTTGCCGGCCACAAAGATGCCTGTGCTGCCATAGGCGCCGGTGTCGTGGCCGCCATGGGCGGTATCGGACTGGCGCAGGCGGATCCTGTCGACGGTGGTTGCGAGGATGGTCGCGGCGATCTGCCGGTGCACGGTGCTGGTGCCGTTGCCGAACTCGGCGGTACCGACGGTGAGCTCGAAGCCGCCGTCGTCGTTGAGTTTGATCGTGGCGTCCGCGATGTGGCCAGCGGGCGGCACCGTGTCGATCATGGTCAGCGCGATGCCCTCGCCGGTCAGCCAGTCCGGCGGCAGGTCAGGTGGCTGGTCCGCCTGCATCGCGCGCTCGACGAGGTCGATGCACTGGTCGAGCCCGTAGGAGCCGTACAGCACGTCGTGATATTCGGACTCGGGCGGCGACAGCATGGGATCGCCAGGCTTGACAGTGTTGCGGCGGCGCATGTCGTAGGGGCTGATGGCGAGCTGCCTGGCAAGCTCGTCGATTGCAGCTTCCACCGCGATGACGGCCTGCGGCAGGCCATAACCACGAAACGCGCCTGCGGGCACCGTGTTGGTGTAGACGACGAAGCCGTCGACCCGCTTGTTGGGGCAGTTGTAAACGGCGATGGACTCCGACACCGCGTGGAGCATCACGGAGGGGCCGTGATTGCCATAGGCGCCGGTGTTGGAGAGAACGTCGAGCTGGAGCGCGGTGAGCTTGCCCTCCACATCGGCACCGGCCTTGATGTGAACCCGCATCGGATGCCGCGTCGAGGTCGCGGTGAACTGCTCCTCGCGCGTGAGCTCGAGCTTGACGGGCCGCCTGGTCTTCAGCGCGGCCAGCGCCAGGATATCCTCGACAAACATCTCCTGCTTGCCGCCGAAGCCGCCGCCGACCCGCTCACAGAATACGCGGACCTTGTCGATGGGAAGTCCAAAGATGCCCGAGAGCGCGCGCCGGGTCAGGAACGGCACCTGCGTGGACGTGCGGACGTTGAGCGCGCCAGTCGCGTCGAGCCAGGCAAGGCCGCCATGGGTCTCCAGCGCCGCATGTTGCACACGGTGGCTGTGGAAGGTGCCCTCGTAAGTGACGGCGGACGTGGCGAGGGCGGAGGCGACGTCGCCAAACTCGCCATGGATCTCGGCGACGAGATTGCGCTGCGCGTCGGCGACGCGGTTCGCGGCGGTGCGACCGGGATGAACGCGCGGCGATCCCGGCGCCATCGCGAATTCAGGATCAATCAACGCTGGCAAAATCTCGTACTCGACCTTCAGCCGCCGGCATGCCTCCTCGGCCGCGGCTTCGCTCTCGGCGACCACGGCGGCAACCTTCTGGCCGATGAAGCGGACCACGTCGTCGAGGACACGTGTGTCCTCGGGGTCCATCCAGTCCTTCTCGTGCCGCGCCGTCGAGAACAGAACCGCAGGCGCATCCTCATGTGTCAGGATCGCGTGCACGCCGGGCACAGTCATCGCCGCCGATCTGTCGATCGCGATAATCC
The DNA here is from genome assembly GCF_054967145.1 of Bradyrhizobium sp. UFLA06-24. Lineage (NCBI taxonomy): Bacteria > Pseudomonadati > Pseudomonadota > Alphaproteobacteria > Hyphomicrobiales > Nitrobacteraceae > Bradyrhizobium > Bradyrhizobium sp. UFLA06-24. The sequence goes on along the minus strand of NZ_JADFUE010000037.1, from coordinate 61,627 downwards.
TGGCATGCGCGTGCGGTGAGCGCAGCAGTTTGATGTGGAGCATGCCGTCAATTTGCGTGTCGAGCGTGTAGCGCGCTCTGCCGCGGACAACATTGGGGCCTGCGGGTGCCGGCAGGCTGCGACCGAACGCGGCGCCGGCTTCGACGCGCTCCTCGACATTGCTCCTGCCGTGGATCGCATCCTCGATCGAGCGATAGCCGGTGCAGCGGCAAATATTGCCCTTCAAGGCGGCGCCGAGATCGGTGCGCTGGGCCTGGTTCAGCGAGGCGCAGGTCAGGATCATGCCGGCAGTGCAGAAGCCGCACTGGAACGCTTGCGCGTCAAGAAAGGCTTGCTGCATCGGGTGCGCGCCGTGATCGCTGCCGAGACCCTCGATCGTGGTGATGGTGCGTCCTTCCGCGCGAAACGCGGGAATCAGGCAGCTATGCACGGGCTCGCCGTCGAGCAGCACGGTACAGGCGCCGCAATCGCCGGCGTCGCAGCCCTTCTTCACGCCAAAATGGCCGAGCTCGCGCAGGAACGTGCGCAGGCATTGGCCCGCGCGCGGCGCATGCGGGAACATCGTGCCGTTGATTTCAAAGCTCATGGCGGGGTTGTCCCTAGGAGCTCGGCGCGGATTTCCTCTGCAAGCCGCAGCGTCATGTGCTTGCGCCAGAGCGGCTTGCCATGAATGTCGGTGTGATAGAGATCGTCGGTAATCTCCTCGACGACAGCGGCGCGAAGCGCGTCCGCGTCAGGCTGCTTTGCAAACGATATCTGGATCGGGCGTATGGTCGAGGCAGTCACCGTCAGCTTCAACGTTCCCTTGCTGTCGAGGCTTCCGATCAAAAGGGCCGCGGAGCGGCCGACCGGCGCAAGCGAGATCTGGCGAAACGCGCAGCGGCGTTTCAGTGCCGGAAGCGGTATATCGATCTGCCGCAGCAGGTCGCCCGGCGACAGGCGGTTGCGCTGATTGCCGGTGACGAATTCGGCGACGGGAACCCTCTGCTCGCCGCCGTCCGCTTTCCAGATGGTGCAGACGCCCTCGAGCGCTGATGTCAGCGAGATCATCGGTCCCGCCGGCAGCGACATGCAGAGATTGCCGCCCACTGTAGCCGTCTTCCAGATCTTGAAGGAGGCGAGGAAGGCGCGGCAGCACCGGCTGATCAGCGGCGCTGCGAGCCAATCAGGCGGGCAGGTGAGCGCATCGAGTTGCGAAATCGTGCAGGTGGCCGCAATGCTGAGGTGGCTGTCCGTGGCAACCAGCGCCGGCCATTTCAGGTCGGTGAGATCGATCAGTCGCGTAAGGTGGGCTTGCGGTTCCGAGAACAGCCACGTGCCGCCCGCGAGCCAAGCATCACCTGGCGTCCAAACGGGCAGTTCGGAGCGCGTTTGCGGATGGGAAACCGCTGTGATGGTATTCAAGTCCATGGCTGCGATAGGGCCTGCACCCGGTGAATTGACTCGAGGTAAAGTCTTGCAAGACCAGCGCCAAGTGGCAACAACAAGTCGCGGTCATCACGCTCTCGGGCTGGCCCTTGCCTTGCAAGCCTGCTGTCAGCGGATGTGGGGAGAAGCAGGCGCATGAGCGACGCGAAGCCGATCTGGATCAAGGATCCCCTTGCGATCCTCGCTGATGGTGCGGGGCGCGGGATCGTCGTGAGGGGTGGTCGCATCATCGAACTCGTGCCCAAAGGCGGGACGCCTGTGACCACTGACGTTGCGGTGTTCGATGCGAGCGCGCACGTCGTGCTGCCGGGCCTCATCAACACCCATCATCACTTTTACCAGACGCTGACGCGGGCGCTGCCGGCGGCGATGGACCGCGAGCTGTTTCCTTGGCTCCAGGCGCTCTACCCGGTGTGGGCAAGGATGACACCGCAGGCGCTCGAACTTGGGGTGACCGTGGCGATGTCGGAGCTGCTGCTCTCGGGTTGCACGACCACGACGGATCATCACTACGTCTTCCCGGCAGGACTCGAAGAGTCGGTTGACATCGAGGTCGGCGTCGCAAAGCGCCTCGGCATGCGCGTGCTGCTGACGCGCGGCTCGATGAACCTGTCGCAGCGCGATGGTGGCCTGCCGCCTGACGGTGTCGTGCAAGACGAGGACACCATCCTCGCCGACAGCGCGCGCGTGGTGGCCAAGCATCACCAGCGCGGGTCGGATGCGATGGTGCAGATTGCGCTTGCACCTTGCTCCCCGTTCTCGGTGACGACGTCGCTGATGCGCGCCACCGCCGATCTCGCCGACAAGCTCGATGTGCGCCTACACACCCATCTCGCCGAGACCGAGGACGAGAACAAATTCTGCCAGCAAATGTACGGATGCCGCCCGCTCGACTATCTCGAGCAGTGCGGCTGGCTCAATCCGCGGACCTGGCTCGCCCATGGCAACTTCTTCAATGCCGACGAGATGAAGCGGCTCGGCAAGGCCGGGACGACAATCAGCCATTGCGCGTGCAGCAACCAGCTGCTGGCCTCCGGCTGCTGCCCGGTCTGCGAGATGGAGGAAGCCGGCGTCGGTATCGGCATCGGTGTCGACGGCTCGGCCTCGAACGACGGGTCGAACCTGATGCAGGAAGTGCGCGCGGCGTTCCTGCTGCAGCGGGCGCGCTATGGCGTCAGTAAGGTCAGCCACATGGATGCGCTGCGCTGGGCTACCCGGGGCTCGGCGGCCTGCGTCGGCCGCCCGGAGCTTGGCGAGATCGCGGTCGGCAAGGCCGCCGACCTCGCACTGTTCAAGCTCGATGAGCTGCGCTTCTCCGGCCATGGCGATGCCCTGGCCGCGCTGGTGCTGTGCGGGGCGCATCGGGCCGACCGGGTGATGGTGGCGGGGAACTGGGCGGTGGTCGACGGCTCGATCCCGGAATTGGACGTTCCGGAGCTGATCCACCGGCACAGCGCCGCGGCGCAGGCGATGCAAGCGGGATAGGAAATGAGGAGGGGGCGACCACAAGTGCCGGGTGCTTCTGGCCACCCCCTCCAAACCTCCTCCGGGAGGAGCAGGTGATCTAAGGAATGCAAGAAGCGTGCTACTTGCCCGGCAGCTTGTCGTCGATGCCCTTGACGTAGAAATTCATGCCGAGGATCTGGCCGTCGGCGAGATTGGCGCCGCCCTTGCACTCGATCTCCTTGCCGTCCTGCCCAATCACAGGGCATTTGAAAGGGTGCAGCTTGCCTGCGGTGATCGCGGCCTGGGCATCCTCGGCGATCTTCTTCACGTCGTCGGGCATGTTGGTGTAGGGCGCCATCGCGAACATGTGGCTGTCAAGCCCGCCCCAGGTGTCCTCAGACTTCCAGGTGCCGTCGAGCTCGGCTTTGACGCGTTCGATGTAGTAGGGGCCCCAGGTATCGAGGATCGAAGTCAGCTGGGTCTTGGGCCCGAACTTGATCATCTCGGAGTCCTGGCCGAAGGCGAGCTTGCCGCGTTCGCTGGCGATCTGCATCGCGGCGGGCGAGTCCGTGTGCTGCATGATGACGTCGGCGCCCTGGTCGATCAGCGCCTTGGCGGCATCGGCTTCCTTGCCCGGGTCGAACCAGGTGTTGGCCCAGATGATCTTGACCTTGATGTTCGGGTTGATGGTCTGCGCCGCGATCATCGTCGCGTTGATGCCGGAGACGACCTCCGGAATCGGGAACGAGCCGATATAGCCGAGCACGCCGGACTTGGACATCTTGGCGGCGATCAAGCCTTGAATGTAGCGGCCCTGATACCACTTGGACGAATAGGTCGACATGTTCGCGTTGCGCTTGTAGCCGGTGGCATGCTCGAAATGCACGTTCGGATATTTCTTGGCGACCTTCAGCGTCGGGTCCATGTAGCCGAATGACGTCGTGAAGATCAGCTTGTTGCCGGCGCGGACGAGCTGCTCGATGGCGCGCTCGGCGTCGGGACCTTCGGGGACGTTTTCCAGATATGTGGTCTCGATCCTGTCCCCGAGCTCCTTCACCAGCGCCTGCCGGGCAAGCTCGTGTTGGTAGGTCCAGCCGAGATCGCCGATCGGGCCGAGGTAAATGAAGCCGACCTTGAGCTTGTCGGCGGCGCAGGCTGCACTGATGCTCCCGGCAAGCAGAAGGCCGGCAGCGAGCGCAACAAGTGATTTCCTCATCATCAATCTCCAAACATCAGGGGAAAGCCACAATCCGCAACGCGCGCGCCCCATCGCGCACGTCGCGGAAATCAAAACTCTTAGCGGTCAGGCACGAACACGGTGCCGAGCGCGGCCGGCGCGGTCGAGCCGCCGGTGCGCGCGCGGGAGAGCAGGACCAGCACGATGACGGTCGCCAGATAAGGCAGCGCGGACATAAACTGCGAGGGAATGCCGACGCCCCAGCCTTGCGCGTGCAATTGCAGGATCGTCACTGCGCCAAACAGATAAGCGCCGATCACCAGCCGGCCCGGTCGCCACGACGCGAACACGACCAGCGCCAGCGCGATCCAGCCGCGACCGGCGGTCATGCCGGGAATGAAGAACGGCGTGTAGGCGAGCGGCAGGTAAGCGCCGGCAAGGCCGGCGCAGGCGCCGCCGAACATCACGGCGAGGGTGCGGATGCGCAGCACGGGATAGCCGAGCGCGTGCGCGGAGATGTGATTGTCGCCGCAGGCACGCAGAATCAGTCCTGCGCGCGTGCGGTAAAGGAACCACCAGACGCCGATGATGAGGGCGATGGAGAAATAGACGAAAGCATCTTCGCCGAACAGCACGCGGCCGATCAGCGGAATGTCCGTGAGGCCGGGAATATAAAGCTGCGCGGCCGGCGTGAGCCGCTCCCCGACAAAGCCGGCGCCGATCAGACCGGACAGGCCGACGCCGAGAATGGTCAACGCTAGCCCTGTCGCAACCTGGTTGACAGCGAGGCCAAGCGCCATCAGCGCGAAGATCAGCGACATCAGCGTTCCCGCGACGATGCCGAACAGGGCCCCGATGAAGATCGATCCGGTGAGCCAGGCCCCGCCAAAGCCGCAGGCGGCGCCGACGATCATCATGCCCTCGACGCCGAGGTTGAGGACGCCGGACCGTTCGGTGACGAGTTCGCCGGTCGCCGCAATCAACAGCGGCGTCGAGGCGGCGAGCACCGACAGGATGATGGCTTCAACCAGCTCCACGGGCCACCTGACGGTTGAGGAAAACCAACTTGAAGCGGTAGAGGATGAGGGAATCGCAGGCGAGCACGTAGAACAGCAAAATGCCCTGGAAAACCTTGGTGACATCCAACGGGATCTTCATTGCGATCTGCGCCTGCTCGCCGCCGATAAAGGTCAATGCGAGGAAAAGGCCTGCAATTAATATTCCAATCGGGTTCAATCGGCCGAGAAAGGCCACGATGATCGCTGTGAAACCGTAGCCAGGCGAGATGCCGGGCTGCAGATGCCCGACGGGACCGGCGACTTCGATGATGCCGGCAAGGCCGGCCAGCGCGCCCGACACCGCGAACGTCAGGATGATCAGCTGGTTGGCGTTGAAGCCGCCGAATCGCGCAGCGCGCGGCGCGGCACCGACCACGCGGATCTCGAATCCCTTGATGGTGCGCCCAAGCAGGATTGCGGCGGCCGCGACGACGAGCAGGGCGATGATCGAACCGAGATGCAGCCGGCCGCCTTCGATCAGCTGCGGCACCGTCGCGACGGGATCGAACTCCGCCGTGGTCGGGAAATTGAAACCGTTCGGATCGCGCCAGGGACCGCGGACGAGATAGTCCAGGAGGAGGTCGGCGACATAGACCAGCATCAGGCTGGTGAGGATTTCGCTCGCACCGAACTTCACCTTGCAGATCGCCGGGATCAGTGCATAGAGCGCGCCGGCAGCTGCGGCGAGCACGAACATCGCTGGTAGCACCCAGGCGCCGGCATCGGTGCCTTGCGTCTTCACGGCGATCCAGCTTCCGGCGACGGCGCCGATCAGGAATTGTCCTTCCGCGCCAATATTCCAGGCGTTGGCGAGATAGCAGAGTGCCAGCCCGATCGCGATCATCACCAGCGGCGTCGCCTTCACCGCGATCTCCTGGAGTGAGTAGCCGTCGGTCAAGGGCGCGATGAAATAGGCATGCAGCGCGAGCAGCGGATTCTTGCCGAGGATCGCGAACAGGATGGTCATGGTCGCGATCGTCAGGCCGATCGCGATCAGCGGAGAAACCAGCGCGATCGTGTTGGAGCGCTCAGTGCGCTTCTCAAGCACCAACTGCATGCGCGGCCTCCTTCGGCTCGAGGCTGCTGCCTCCCATGAGCAGGCCGAGCTTCTCGCGCGTTGCCTCGCTCGCTGCGAGCGGAGCAGACAGCCGGCCTTGGAACATCACGGCGATGCGGTCGGCGATCTCGGCCAGCTCGTCGAGATCCTGGCTGGTCACCAGCACCGCGGCGCCGGCGCTTGCAAGATCGAGTAAAGCCTGGCGGATCACGGCGGCGGCACCGGCATCGACGCCCCAGGTCGGCTGGCTCACCACCAGCACCGCGGGGTTGCGCAGGATCTCCCGGCCGACGATGAATTTTTGCAAATTGCCGCCCGACAGCGATGCAGCTTCCGGATCGCGCTTGGCCTTGCGCACATCGAAAGTCTCGGTCGCCTTGTCCACGGTCTTCAGCGTGGCCGCGGTGTCGATGAAGCCGTGCTTGACCATGCCGCTGGCGGCGTGTCCGGTCAGCAGCGCGTTCTCCGACAGTCTCATGCGCGGCGCAGTGCCGTGGCCGAGCCGCTCTTCGGGCACAAAGGCGGCGCCGAGCTTGCGCCGCTTGGTGATCGAGAGGTGGCCGGCGGCGATGCCTTCGATGACGACCGTGCCGGGATCCTTCGACAACCGCTCGCCGGACAGTGCCGCGAACAACTCGTCCTGGCCGTTGCCGGCCACGCCGGCGATCCCGAGGATCTCGCCGCCCTTGAGCTCGAACGAGATGTGCTCGAGCATCACACCGTGGGCCTCGTCCGGCACGAGCGTGAGATCGTTGACGACCAGCCGCGGGATCGTGGTCTTCCGGCCGGCGGCCGGCTTCACCTCCTTGATCTCGCCGCCAACCATCATGCGCGCAAGCGAGGCGGCCGTCTCGAGCCGGGGATTGCAGGTCTGGATCTTCTGGCCGCCGCGCAGGATGGTGGCGGTATCGCAGAGTCGCTTCACCTCCTCGAGCTTGTGGCTGATATAGAGGATGGCGCGGCCTTCGGCCTTGAGCCGTTCCAGCACCACGAAAAGCTGGTCGGCCTCTAGCGGCGTCAGCACCGCGGTGGGCTCGTCCAGGATGAGGAATTTCGGGTCCTGCATCAGCGCGCGGACGATCTCGATGCGCTGGCGCTCGCCCACCGACAATTGCCAGACCTCACGCCGGGGATCAAGCGGCAGGCCATAGGTCTTCGATACCCGCTCCAGCCGCGCCGACATGTCCTTGAAGGATTCCTTGCCGTCGAGCCCAAGCGCGACATTCTCGGCAACGGTGAGATTGTCGAACAGCGAGAAGTGCTGGAACACCATGCCGATGCCGCGGCTGCGCGCCTCGGCAGGACCGGACAGCACGATACGGTCGCCTTGCCAGTGGATCTCACCGGCGCTGGGCTGGATCAGCCCATAGATCGCCTTGACCAGCGTCGACTTGCCGGCGCCGTTCTCGCCGAGCAGCGCGTGGATCTCCTTCGGCCAGATATCGATGTCGATGGCATCGTTGGCGAGGAAGTCCCCATAGCGTTTTGTGAGCCCGACCGTCCTGAGCAACGGGGACTCGCCGGAATGCAGGCCGTTGGGCGTCGGATCTAACATTCGCTGGTATGCTGGCATGGATGAATTGCCTCAATAGTGAGCTAGTTTGAACCGCCGCGTAAGGTGTGAAAAAGCGTCATCCCTTGCTCAACGCGTCGGCAGCGCGCCGGTGTCACGATTCGGGGCGCTTTCCGGCCACCTGTTCGGCCCTCGGGCTGCCATTGAGAGTGCATCGTGCGTTCGGAAACCGTTGCAAATTTGTGACGGTTCAAGCCAAATCGGAACCGGCTATGCAGGCTTGACGTGAAGTTGAGCAAAGTGGCCCGCGGCTCGTATGCATTGGACTGCGACGATGGCGATCGTCTTCGACAGCCGTGATCGGGGCGTTGCCCAACGCAAAAGGCGAGCAGAATCAACCGGGAATGTTTGGCATCGCCGTCTCTGGCGTCGTCGAGCTTCGGGAAACGTCGCCATAGAAATCCCCTCAAACGATACGGCGTCACACCACATGGTGCCGAAACAAGCGGCATGCCTTGAAAAAAGTTGAGGCTTCTCACCTCGGGACTTCGGCGCAAGTGTCGCCCCCAGGGGACGTTCATTGCTACGCGTCCAAACTTGGGGGTATTCAGGATGTCGTTTCGTTTCAGGGCAGTCGCAGCCGCGTTGCTGTCACTAGTTTCACTTGCCACTGGCGGGCTGGCGCAGGCCGCGGATTTGCCGGTCAAGGCTGCGAAGAAGGCGCCTGACCTCCCGTTCTTCCTGGTGATCGATGACCGCGTGTCGTTCTCCTGGATGCCGAAGGGCACCGATCCCGGCATGTGGAGCACCCGCCCGGATGGCAGCATCAACGGCAAGACGGCCAAGCAGGTCTACTCGTTCACCCACTTCGATCTCTGGGCCTATGGCACCAACTTCTTCACCATCTCGATGTTCAAGTCGGGTCAAAACGATCCGTCCAACCCGTGCATTGCCCCCGGCCTGCTGTCCAACTTTGCGGCGGGTAATTGCGCAGGTGCAACCGAGATCTACGGTCTGTTCCGCTCGACCTTGGGCTGGAACGAGCTGTTCAACACCAAAGCCTTCACCGCCGGCCCGTTGCATAACATCTCTTTCGAAGTCGGCATGGATGGCAACAGTGAGAACACCTTCCTCGCGCCTGCCAAGCGCGACGTCGTCGCCGGTCTGCAGTTCGCCTTCGACCTGCCTTACAAGGGCTACATCAACGTTGCGCCCTTGATGTACTGGGAGTTCTCGAACCACAATGCGTTCACGCAGTGCGGTACAGTCTTCGCCGGTGGCACGGTGCCGGGAACGTCGTGCAACTCCGATGGCAACGTATCCTACAATCCAACCTGGGCTGTCGAGATCAACTATTACATGGACCTTGGCTTCCTGCCGCCGAATATGCAGTTCTGGTCGATCAGCGGCCGCGCCGGTTGGTATGGCCCGAAGGGCGATTCGAATAGCCTTCCTGCGCTCTCAGGCGTTGGCCGGATGTCGACCGCCTCCAAGACCGAGCTGAACAGCGAACCGATCCGCCTGACCTTCGACGCCTCGAAGGCGGTCTGGGGTGACAAGTACTCGCACTTCGTCGACCTCTGGGTCGCCTACCGCTACTGGCAGAACAAGTTCGGCCTGGACCACAACGCCGCGCCCGGGGTCTGCACGGTCGCCGCGACCGGCCAGAGCACCAATAGCTGCACCGAGTCCACGGTCTACGGTGGCGTCACGGTGAAGTTCTGATCGGTTGATGGTCTCAAAGATTTCGATGGCGTCGTGCAGAAATGCGCCGCGCCATCCGTATTTCCGACGGGTAACTGCCGCGCCTACTTCGTCCACACGCCGTCGTGCAGTGCCTCGGCCTCGTCTTCGAGCAAAGGGCCGACGACCTCGGTTCGCCGCTGGCCTCTCGCAAAGACGTCTCGGCAGGGCAGGTCGAGCGTTGGATTCTCCGGATGGTTGCCGGTAATCCTGCGCAGGCGGTGCTCGCTGAGGCCATAGACGACGCGACCGATGCCGGCCCAGTAGATCGCGCCGGCGCACATCGCGCAGGGCTCGGCTGAGGAATAGAGCGTAGCCTTGGCCAGCACTTCGCGGCCGAGCGTGCGGCAGGCTTGCGTGGCCGCGAGGCGTTCGGCATGCGCGGTGCCGTCTTGATCAGGCATGTAGCCGTTCTCGGCCTCGATCAACACCTCGCCGTCGGCATCGACGACGACGCAGCCGAAGGGATGGTTGCCATGGGTGAGGGAACGTCGGGCGACCGCTAAGGACAAACGCAGAAAGTGTTCGTCGCGCTCAGTTGCGCTGCTCATCGGAACTCCCGATCAGTGCCCCGCCATATGCCGGCCGACCACGGTAAGATCGGCCTCGCTGGTTCGTGCTTCATACACGAATTCGCCGTGGAACATCACTACCAGCCTGTCAGACAATTCGAGCAATTCGTCGAGATCCTCGCTGACCAGCAGCACCGCCGCGCCGCGGTTGCGCGCAGCCATGATCTCGGCGTGGATCTGTGCCACGGCCGCGAAGTCGAGGCCAAAGCATGGATTGGCTGCAATCAACACCTCGACATCGCCCGCCAGCTCGCGGGCGAGCACCGCGCGCTGAATATTGCCGCCCGACAGCGCCGAGATCGGTGTCTGGGGCGTGCGGGTCTTGATCTTGTACTGGCCGATCTTCCTCTTCGCCTCGTCGCGGAAAGCGCCGCGGTTGAGCCACCAACCGCCGCTGGCGAAGGGAGCGCGGTCGAACTCGCGGAACGCGATGTTGTCGGCCAAGCTCATGCCTCCGACGCAGGCGTTCTTGAGCGGCTCCTCGGGCAGCAGCGACATCTTGTGGCGTCGCATCTCCTCGCGGTTGGCGTGATAGGGATCGGCAGAGATGCGGATCTCGCCGCCCTCGGCCTCGCGCTGGCCGGCCAGGACCTCGACCAGCTGGCGCTGGCCGTTGCCGGAGACGCCCGCGATGCCGACGATCTCGCCCGCGCGCACGGTGAGGCACACGTCACGGACGGCGATGGCGCCGGCATCGTCGACCGCGCGGAGCTTTGAAAGCTCAAGGCGCGCCTGGCCGGCTTCGCCGGTGCGCGCCGGCTGCACCGTCAGCTCCTCGGCTCCGATCATGGTGCGTGCCATCGTATCCGGCGTCAGCTCGGAAACCTTGCCGGCTCCGGCGAGCTTGCCACGGCGCAGGATCGTAACCTCGTCGGCGAAGGCCATGACCTCGCGGAACTTGTGCGTGATCATCAGGATCGTTAGCTCGCCCCTGACGACCATGTCGCGGAGCATGCCGAGCACTTCGTCGGCTTCCGCCGGCGTCAACACCGAAGTGGGTTCATCAAGGATCAGGAAGCGACGCTTCAGATAGAGCTGCTTGAGGATTTCGCATTTCTGCCGCTCACCTGCGGAGATATCCGAGACCTTCGCGGAGAGCGGCACCTTGAAGGGCATCCGCGCCAGGAATGCCTCGAGCTGTTTCATCTCCTTCGGCCAGTTCACCACGGCCGGCACATCATCGCGCGCCAGCACCAGATTTTCGGCGATCGTCATGGCCGGCACCAGAGTAAAGTGCTGGTAGACCATGCCGAGACCGAGCGCGTGCGCATCTTTCGGGTTGGCGATCGCCTGTTCGCGGCCGCCGATGAGGATGTCGCCTTCGGTCGCGTGGTAGTAGCCCATGATGCATTTGACGAGGGTCGATTTGCCGGCGCCGTTCTCGCCGAGTAGCGCATGGAACGAGCCCGGCCGCACCTTCAGCGCGACATTGTCCAGCGCCAGGAAATCGCCAAAGCGCATGGTCATGGCGATGGCGTCGAGGCCGAAGGCGCCTGCTGGCGCGGGCATTTCGCCGATGATCACGAAATCGCTCCGATGAAGGCCTCGGAGGTGGAGACCGCGCCGAACACACCGCCCTGCATCTTGATCATCTTGAGCGCGTGCTCGTGATTGCTCTTGTCCGTCGCGCCGCAGCAGTCTTGCAGCAACACGCATTCGAAGCCGCGGTCGTTGGCCTCGCGCATGGTGGTGTGGACGCAGACGTCGGTGGTGATCCCTGTGAGCACGATGTTCTGGATGCCGCGCACGCGCAGGATCAATTCCAGATCGGTTGCGCAGAAGGAGCCCTTGCCGGGCTTGTCGATAACAGGCTCGCCGGGCAAGGGTGCAAGTTCCTCGATGATGTCCCAGCCGGGCTCGCCGCGCACCAGGATGCGGCCGCAGGGACCGGGATCGCCGATGCCGGCACCGATCTGGCGCGAGCGCCAGCGCTTGTTGGCGGGAAGATCGGAGAGATCCGGGCGATGGCCTTCGCGGGTGTGGATGATATAAAAGCCCTGCTTGCGCATCGCGGCGAGCACTCTTTTGATCGGCTCGATCGGCGCCCGCGTTAGCGACAGGTCGTAGCCCATCTTGTCGACATAGCCGCCGACGCCGCAAAAATCGGTCTGCATGTCGATGATGATGAGCGCGGTATTTTGGGCGCGGAGATCACCATTATATGGCCACGCATAAGGCTCGGACTTGATGTAGCGCTCGGGCATGATTTGCTCTCTAGCGGGTGATTGACAATTCCGCCGGGGCTCCGGTCAGGGTGCGCTTCGGCGAGCAGGTGATGATCATGATCGCCAGCGTCAGGATGTAGGGCGCGGCGTTGAAGAGGTGATAGCCTGATGTAATGCCGACCGACTGCAGCGCCGGCCCAAGTGCCGCGGCGCCGCCGAAGGCAAGCGAGGCCCACAAGCAGAGCAGGGGATCCCAACGTGCGAAGATCACCAGCGCCACTGCCGTGATGCCCTGGCCGGACGAGAGTCCCTCGTTCCAGCTTCCTGGGTAGAACAGCGACAGGAACGAGCCGCCGATGCCGGCAAGGAAGCCACCGACCATGGTGGCGCGCAGGCGGATCAGCAGTACGGAGTGACCCATCGCGCGCGCGGCATCAGTGCTTTCGCCAGCGGTGCGGATGAGAAGACCCCAGCGTGTCGTGCGGAACGCCCAATAGAGGACCGGCGCGAGCGCGACGCCGATCAGGAACAGCACGTTGACGCGCAACGCGGCGCGGACTTGCGGGATGTCGCTCCACCAGCCGAAATCGATCGCAGGCAGCCGCGGCGCGGTCGGCTCAATCAGCGGTTTGCCGAGATAGAACGCGAGGCCGGTGCCGAACAGCATCAAGGCGATGCCGACCGCCACGTCGTTGACCCGTGGCAGCGAGCAGATGCCGGCATGGAGCGCGCCCAGCAGCGCGCCGGTGATGCCTGCGGCAAGTACGCCGAGCCAGGGCGATCCGGTGAGATAGGAAATGCCATAGGCGCTCATCGCGCCCATCACCAGCGTGCCCTCGAGGCCAAGATTGATGCGGCCCGAACGCTCGGTGATGCATTCCCCCAGGCTCACGAACAGGAAGGGGGTGGAGACGCGAATGGCGCCGCCGAGCACGGCCAATGGGACTGTCCAGAGTCCGATCGATCCGTCTGCCATCAGGATTTGCCTTTCAACAAACCTATGCGCCCGTAGAGCGCATCGCTGGCTAGCACGAAGACGAAGATGATGCCCTGGAGCACCAGCACGGATGCATCGGGCAGTCCCAGGCGACGCTGCAACAGGCCGCCGGTGGCGCTGATACCACCGAGCAGGATCGCGACGGGAATGATCGCAAGCGGATTTTGCCGCGCGAGGAAGGCGACAAGGATGCCAGTGAAGCCGTAGCCGGCGGCGAGATTGGCGTTGGTGCGGCCCTGCACTGCTGCGACCTCGACCATGCCGGCAAGACCCGCGGCGCCTCCGGCGAGAAAGCAGATGGTGAGGATCAGCTTGCTGACGCCGAGACCGACGATTCTTGCAGCGCGGATGTTGCCTCCGGCAACGCGCGCGGCGAAGCCGAACACGGTGTGATAGATCAGGATGTAGGCGGCGATCGAGGCGATCAGGCCGAACAGGAGCCCCCAATGTATGTCGGTGCCGGGGATCGAGCCGATCATGTTGGCGGCGCCGATCTCGCGCGTGGACGGTTTGTTGAGACTCGCAGGATCGCGCATGGCGCCTTCCACGAGATGATTGAGGATTGCGAGCGCGATGTAGACGAGCAAGAGGCTCGAAATCGTCTCGTTGACGCCGCGATATTGTCGCAGCGCGCCTGCCAGCATGATCCACAAGCCCCCGCCAATCACGCCGGCGCAGACCATCGCAATCTGGATCGCCAGCGGCGGAAGACCCTGAAGCGCGAGTGCGGCGCTGGTCGCCGACAATGCGCCGATCAGCAGTGCGCCTTCGCCGCCGATGATGACCATGCCGAGCTGCGCCGGCAGCGCCGTGCAAAGTGCGGTGAGGATGAGAGGCGCAGCACGCGTCAGCGTGTTCTGCCAGGAGAACCAGGTGCCGAACGCGCCGTAGTACATGTAGAAATAAAGGTCGAGCGGGTTCTTGCCGGACATTGCGACGAAGATGCCGAAGACCGCGAGTGCGCCGACCAGCGCCGCGCCGGGAATCAGGATGTACTCGATGGTGCCGCCATGGCGTTGCAGAAAATCGGCGTCGGCGGCCGGGGCAATTACCCCGACCGCTTCGGCGGACTCCGCAGCTTCCGTCGTCACGAAGTCGCTCCGATCACGCCTTCGACGAGATAGTCCATCTTCTCGAGTTCGGGATCCTTCTGGCTGCGATCGGTGCCGGCCGCGATCACCGTTTTGCCCTTGTTGTCGACGAGACCGCCCTTGAAGATGGCGTAGCCCTCTGCCGACAGGAACTTGGCCTTGATGTCGTCGGCGTGCTTGCGCGCCTCGGCGGACACGGCATCGCCGTAAGGCGAGGTCTTGACGATCTCTTCCTTGAGGCCACCGCGATAGAAGTTCGGGATGCTCTCGCCGGCGGCGATCATCTTGACGAACTTCGGATAGAGCGCCTCCCAATTCCATTCGGCGCCGGTGAGATACGCTTTCGGCGCCAGCGGCGACTGGTTGGTGTGATAGCCGCAGACGAAGGCGCCGCGGCGCGCGGCGTTCTCGACCATCGTCTTCGGGCCGTCGACATGGCAGGTCAGCACGTCCACGCCCTGGTCGATCAGGCTGTTGGTGGCCTCGGCTTCCTTGACCGGCATCGACCAGTCACCGGTGAAGATGACCTGGGTGGTGGCTTTGGGATTGGCGAGCTTGGCGCCTAGCGCGAAGGCGTTGATGTTGCGCAGCACCTGCGGAATCGGCTTGGCAGCGACGAAGCCGAGCTTGCCGCTCTTGGAGGTGTAGCCGGCGATGATGCCGGAGATGTACTGGGCTTCGTCGATATAGCCAAAATAGCTGCCGGCATTCTTCGGGTCCTTGTCAGTCCAGAGGCCGCCGCAATGCTCGAAGTGAAGCTTCGGGTACTTGGTGGCCATCTTGACCATGTGCGGATTGTAGTAACCGAACGAGGTCGGGAAGAGCAGGGTCGCGCCGTCGAGATTGATCATGGACTCGATCGTCTTCTCGACCGCGTCGGTCTCCGGCACCTTCTCTTCCTCGACGACCTTGAGGCCGGGAATCTTTTTCAGTGCCGCCGCGCCTTGTGCGTGCGCCTGGTTGTAACCGTAGTCATCGCGTGAGCCGACATAGATGAAGCCGATGGTCGTCCCGGCCGCAAAGGTCGGACGGGCGCCGGCCGCTGCGCCGAGGGTGAGGGCGGCGCCGCCCTTCAACAAGTGTCGTCGTGAAATCCTGCCTAAATCCATTGCTTGCTCCCCTTGGCGGAATGGACCGCCTCAACCTCGCGGCGACGCCGGTCTGACGAAGCCCGGGACAGGATGTCGCAAGCTTCGTGCCAGAGGCTAGGGGGAGGGCATCTTCATCTAAGCATTTGAAATAAAATAAGTTTCTTCATTGACCGAATCTTGATCAGAGATGCTTATGATGAAATATTAGGCGCAATAATCTCGTTGTATGCAACGGTGTTGAGCAGCCTCGCCGCTGCGCCGGGACGTCATCGGGGTGAGATACGAATCAATCACGTATGGCGCGGTACCCCGCCGTCGCCGAGATCCCCCGGCCCGTATCAGCAGCGATATTTCCTTGCCGTCACATCGTGGAAATCGATTTTACCAAGGCCTGGTCGCTACCCTCGTCGCCAACGCCCTTCAGGCGGTCAACTTTCTCGGTGATCGGCTCCTGAGAAAGTCGCAACATTCTTCGGCGCTCATCGAGGAACTCTATCGTTACGCGATGGAAAGCGCGTTTTCGCTCTCCGAGGCGTTCCTTGTCACAGGTGCGCCGCACGCCTCAGCCTACTATCCACGCGACTTTGCCTGGTTCTATCCTGATGTTCTCGACCCAGAGACCATCATGGATGAGCAAGACGCGGTGCGGCGGGCGCGCCTTCTGGAAAAAAGCGTTCGCCTGCTGCTGGAGGCGGCTCGCGCCGGCGTCATCACGACAACCATCGTTCCGGCAGGGCGCGGTCGGTATCTCGGCGTGAACTATTTTTCGCGGCCCTCGGATACGCTGCTGGGCATTTTGGCCGGTCTCCAGCAGATGCTCTCCGCCGAGGAGCGGGGGTCGTCTCATCTGGCGATGTCGCAATGCGCCCATGCCGGTCGCCTGTTGCTGGTCGAATATGGCGGCGACCTGAAGCGCGCAATCCTAAAGCTTGCCGGCGAACTCGAGCCGTTCGATGTAAAGGGTACGAGATATTTGCTCTGTGACGCCAGTCGGCCGCGCTCTGCGGCAACCGACACCCGCGCCGAACGTCGGCGTTTCGTCACCAATGCCTGCGTGTACACGACTTTCGTGTGGGGCGTGCAACTCGGCTTGGTCGAAGAGAACGAGCTGAAGCGGCTGCTCGGGCGCGACCTCGCGCAGTACAAGCAGGACCTGCTCAGCCTGTTCGGGAGAGACGGCTATATCAGACATTCGCTGGATGGGCCGGCGGGCACGCCCTCATCCCTGGTCGCGCTCGATTTCGTCGGCGTGCATCGCGGCTTCTGGAATATGAACGATGCGAGCGAGCGCGCATTTTTCGCGGCCACGGCGGATTTGATTATCGCCGAGCCGCGCTTCCGCATCCCCAGCACGTTCCACTTCCTGGTGTCGGCGGACAATCCGCGCAACAAGATCATCCACACGATTGCGGCACCGGCCTATCAGGGGAGATCATCGTGGCCGACTTTCAACGTCGAGTTCGCCGATCGCATGCTGGACTTCGACGAGTACGCCGGCAACGAAACCTACCGGGCCTGCGCGCAAGCGATTCTGAAGGACATCCGCACCGCGACTGAGATCTATGGTGGCTATCAGGAATTAATTTCGGAGCAGGGGCTGAAATATCGCACCTGGGCCTATCAAGGCGCGGTGGCCCATTCCTGGTTTCCCCGCTTTCTGTCGGTCTGGAGGAGAGCGTATAGAACGCCGCTCCTCCGGTGGAATGACTGATCCGCGAGAGGCCTCTGGCGGTCAAGTCCATCAGCTCACTGTCCTCGAGAGCCTTGTCCGACTTGGTGCAGTCAAGATCGCCTTCCGCTCTGCGCAGCGCAGGCATCATGCGGCGAGATCAAGCAGCCGGCACGAGCCGCGCACCAGCGCCTTGCGGCCGGTTGCGGTCATCGCGGGCGTGCCGTCGTGAATCACGACGAGTCCGAGCTTGACGAGATCTTCGAGGAGATAGGCCTTCGACAGGCGGCCGTTCGACACTGGATTACGAAGCGCACGCAGCGCCGCCCATTGGTCCGGTGAAAGATCGAAGTCCACGTCGTTGCTCATGTTGCCTCAAGCGATAGTCATGTTCGCGCGCCTCTGTTAGCGGCGCCGCATGAACACCATGCGACGACAATGAGTCGGGAATTCGGTGAGCGGTTTAGAACCACCCTTCACGAATTGCCTCACGCCGTTGCGCCACAAAGGTTAAAGATTGATCGGACGCGTAGATCGTCCCGATTACAGATCACTAATTGATGATTCTGATTTGATGTTGCGTTGCGACGAATGCGGTGCACGGGAAGCGCTGCTGTCCCATTTCGCGGCGCGATATGCACGCAAGGAATGAGACGCGCGCTTTGTGACTCTGCTACGCTGATTTGCGGGGAATGACTTCACACGACAAGGAGTGTGAGTGCATGAACAGGCTGGTGGAGATTCGCAGTCAGGAATCCCTGTGCCGTGAGCGCGCCGCGCTCGATTTTGAGCGCCGGGTTTTCTGGCTCACGCAGGCTGAGGAATGGGAACAGCGCGCGCTCGACGAAATTGCCTATCACTTTCGCGAGTGCAATATCGACCACATGGAGCTTGTACGAAGCTGACGCTCTCCGGGAACCCGGGACTTACTGGTAGGTCGCAACGATGTCGGAGACGGCGCGCTCGAGTTGCTGCGCGGTGGCGCATTGGCGCACCACGCTGCAGAAGGTCGCGTAGCGCGGCATCTCGGAATCGCCAAAGCCCCAGGCGAGCCGTCCTTCGGGATTGAGCCAGACCAGCCGCTTCGAGCGCTCGGAGATGCGGCGCAGGATATCGGCGCGCGGGTCGAGATTGTTGCTGCGGGCATCGCCGAGCACGATGACCGTGGTCTGCGGCGTCAGCGTACTCATGAACTCCTTTTCGAAATCGACCAGCGAAGAACCGTAGTCGGAGGAGCCGAATCCGACCTTGGACATGATCTCCGCCATTGCCTCCTCGGGTGACTTCTTCTCCAGGATCTCGCTGACCTCGATCAGATGCGAGGAGAATGCGAAGGAGCGGACGTCGTCGACCACCTCATGCAGCGAGTGGACCAGGAGCAGGAAGAAGTCCGAGACCTGCGCAACCGAACCGGAGACGTCGCACAGCGCCACGATCTTCGGCCGGTCGCGGTGTTTGCGCTTCCATGCGGTGAGGAAGGGGACGCCGCCCCAGGCAGCGTTGCGGCGAAGCGTTCGGCGGACGTCGAGATGGCCGCGGCGCTGGCGCTTGCGTGGCTTCGAGTAACGTTCGCGCAGGCGGCGCGCGATTTGCCGGATCAGGGCGCGCATCTCAGCGATCTGCCGCCGTTCAATGCGGGCGAGCGGTGCGTTGCGCAGGATCTCGTTGCGGAGATTTTCGGCCTCCTCGCGGGCATAGAGCGCAAGCCCTTGCGAGACGGTGTCGCGCACCGCGTCGCGCAGGGCATCGAGTGCGGCGCGCAAGCGCTCCGCCAGTGCCGGATTGCTCGCGGTCAGATCGTCGAGATCGTCGCGCAAGCGCTGGAGACCCATGGCATCGAGGATGCGGCTGGAGAAGATGCCGCGCTGAGTGGAATAGCGGATATCGGATAGGGACGCTGCACCGGAGGCGCTGGCGATCGCGGCTTGTATGGCGTTGCGATCCTGCGACAGCAGCATCTGCGCGAGCGGGCCAAGTCCTTCGATCGGCTGGCCTCCGCCCGCTTCGCTGGCGGAACCAGAAGAGGGAGGCTGATCCGCGTCCTGGGAGGCGTCATCTTTGCTGGCCTCAGGTTGCTCCCGCGGTGGCTCGGGTTGGCTGAAGAAGAGGTCGAAGCAGTCGCCGAGCGCGAGCTTCTCGTCTTGCGACTTGGCGAGCGTCAGGAGCAGTGCATCGCGCAGGATGGCACGGTCGGTCAGACCGACCTGCGCGACCGCGCGCATCGCATCGATGCTTTCGGCGGGTGAGACGTGGACACCGGCGCCGCGCGCAGCCCTAAAGAAGCGATGAAGGTTCTCGCGCATCGGCGTCAACCGAAGACGTTGGACCGTGCCGCCTTGGCAATGAAGGTCGTAATTTGCGGCGCTGCGGCCTCGATATCGGCCTCGTATTTCAGGAGCACATTGAGGGTGTCCTTGACCATCTCGGTATCGAGCTCGGAAGCCTGGAGCAGCACCAGCACGCGGGCCCAATCGATGGTCTCGCTCACCGACGGCAGTTTCTTCAGGTCCAGCGAACGGATCTCGTGGATGAAGCCGACCATCTGCCGGCGCAGGGTATGCGAGATGCCGGGCACGCGACTCTCGACGATGCGTTCTTCAAGTCGCTGCTCGGGAAAGCCGATATGCAGATGCAGGCAGCGTCGCTTCAAGGCGTCGCCGAGATCGCGCTCGCTGTTGGAGGTGAGGATCACCGTTGGTGGTGTGATCGCCGAGACCGTGCCGAGCTCAGGGATCGTGACCTGGAAGTCGGAGAGGATTTCCAGCAGCAGCGATTCGAATTCGGCATCCGACTTGTCGATTTCGTCGATCAGCAGCACGCAGCCGCCCGGCTGCTCCAGCGCCTGGAGCAGGGGGCGCGGCTCGACGAATTCCTTGGAGAAGAACACGTCGCCGAAATCATGCAGCTGGTGGAGGGCGGCGTGCAGCGTCTGCGCGCCGCCAAGGACTTCGCCGAGCTTGTCCTTGAGGATCTGCGTATAGAGAAGCTGCTTGGCGTATTTCCACTCGTAAAGCGCCTTGGCTTCGTCGAGACCTTCGTAGCATTGGAGGCGGATCATCTTCTTGCCGCGCCAAGCCGCAATCGCCTTGGCCAGTTCGGTCTTGCCGACGCCAGCAGGTCCCTCGACAAGAATCGGCTTTTCGATCTGTTGCGACAAATAGACGGCGGTTGCGATCTGCCGGCTCGCGATATAGCCCTGCGCGGCGAGGCCATTCTCCACTGCCTCGATCGACGTCGAGGCGTTCTGATCAGCCACGAAAGGGCGCTCCCAAAGGTTTTGCTTGAGGCTTGTTCTGCCTGCGTTCCCGGCAAAGAACAAGCCTCGTTTGGGAGAGGCCAGCCCCGCGTGAATGGCGTTTTTTCCGCTCAGCGCAAATATTTGGGCGGCGCCTTCGCGGTCAGTTCCGAAGCAATTCCGGCTTGCGGATCGTCTGTCTCACCTCGGCGCCGCAATCGGCGCATTCATAGATGAAGTCGATCTTGGCAAGGCTCCAATGCGGCTCGACCTCGCGCACATACATCGGCAGGAACCCCATGCAGGTCGGGCAATTCACGGGCGCGATTTCGATATCCTGATGATGCTGTACATAAGCTGGCATCTCGGCTCTCCTTCGCAGGCGACCCCCAAATCCCGCGCAGAGGCTACTGCTTGACGCCGCAAATTCTGTCATCAACTCTTTCGAACAGAGGCGGAACAGCCGAGATTTGCGCTCGGCTGTGACATTCTAGTTACGTATATGGACTGTAGCGGGCGGACCAAGTGCCTATCTTCTCTGGCCGGTCCGCTTTTCTCGGACTTCCACTGCAACGATAAGGGAGTACGCCCATGACCCACGCTATTCGTTTTCACAGGACCGGCGGTCCGGAAGTTCTCGTTTGGGAGGAAGTCAGCGTCGGCAAGCCGGGGCCGGGCGAGGCGCGCGTCCGCCATACCGCCGTCGGTCTCAACTTCGTCGACATCTACAACCGGTCGGGTCTCTATCCAGCGCAGTTGCCAAGCGGGCTTGGCAGCGAGGCAGCTGGGGTTGTTGAGGAGGTCGGGCCGGGCGTGACGGATGTGAAGCCGGGCGATCGCGTCGCCTATGGAGCTTCGCCGCTCGGCGCCTATTCCGAGGCGCGGCTGATCCCCGCGGATCGGCTCTTGAAGCTACCTGATGGTGTGGACGACAAGACCGCGGCCGCGATGATGTTGAAGGGACTGACCACACAATATCTGATCCGGCAGACCTATCGCGTGAAGGCCGGGGACACCATTCTGCTGCACGCAGCCGCGGGCGGCGTCGGTCTGATCCTAAGCCAGTGGGCCAAGCATCTTGGGGCAACCGTGATCGGCACCGTCAGCAATGACGAGAAGGCAAAGCTTGCCAAGGCACATGGTTGCGACCACGTCATCATCTACAGCCGCGAGGACTTTGTGAAGCGCGTCGATGAGATTACCGGGGGCAAGAAGGTCCCGGTGGTCTATGATTCCGTCGGCAAGGACACGTTCCTGAAGTCGCTGGACTGCCTCGCGCCCCTCGGAGTAGTCGCTCTGTTTGGCCAATCCTCCGGTGCGGTCGAGCCGCTCAATCTCGGTCTGCTCGCGCAGAAGGGCTCGCTATATGTCACCCGGCCGACGCTGTTCACTTATGCGGCGAAGCGCGAGAACCTGGTCGCGATGGCGAACGAACTGTTCGACGTCGTCAAGTCCGGGGCGGTCAAGATCGAGGTGCACCAGACTTATGCACTGAAGGATGCCGCCAAGGCGCATGCCGATCTCGCCGCGCGCAAGACCACGGGCTCGACCGTTCTCACAGTGTGATGGTCTGCTGGACCATGACGCGGGGCCGCTCACACCTGCGCCATGTCCGCTCGTGCTTGCGCAGGTCGCGGGCGTGATCGACATGGCTGGCCTGGAGATCGATGTCTTTAGACGGGATTTCGGGAAGGGCAGCCTCGGCTAAAATCGCTTCGGTCACGTCCTCGACGGAATTTCCCGCGATTTCGTGAATGAACGAGATGTTTTGGTGTTCCCCGGAGCTGACGCGGGAGAGACCACCTTGCGCCTGGTGATCTCGGGGTCGACGATCGTTTCGCGGCAGCGCCGCCCGTAGTCGATCATCACGACGAAAAACTGCATGAAGCAATCTGCCGCGCCCCAGGCCGGTGCGCGGCAGAGCATTTCTGAAAAATGGAATTAGATCGGTTGATTTCCAAAAATCGGAAATCCTTGCCCTCAACGGCCCTTCTTGCGCGGGCGGGCCGACTTGGCGCGCAGCCGCTCAAGCTGGCCTTTGGGCATCGACAGGCAGATCTCTCCAACCCAGTCGAGCTTTACGCCGACGATCGGCTTGGCGTTGAAGCTGGTGAGGTTGACGACAGAGGGGGATTTGCCCCGTTCGATGGTCTTCAGATAACGTTCGCCGGTCTTGAGCCGAACCACGGCCTCTTCGCCGTAGAAGCTCGACAGCGGATGACGTTGGTCCTTGTAGACCACGATCACGTCCCCACTTTCGTATTTGGGCAACATTGAATCGCCGACGATCTCGAAGGCGATGGTTTCTTCCATGATCGGGAAGGGCAGTGTGATGTCGCCGAGCCCCTCCGGCGGAACCTGCTCGTAATCCGGCTCGATCACGGCCCCGGCGCCGACGCGGCCCATGATCGGCGCGAGGTTCAGCTCAAGATATTCCATGATCGGAATGATTTCCGAGGCCTTCACCAGGCGTTCGCCGCCGAGAATCTCAGACACCGCGCCCGGACGTACGCCCATGGCGGCCGCCAGTCCGCCCTTGCTCTTGCCCGTCTTCTCCAGGCCCCGTTCGATCATCGCAACGTCCAACATGGTGATTCCCTCGATTGCCCATGGCTCCGGCCTCTTGTAATCCGAAATTCGGAATTGATGCAATTATGAATATCAGAAACTAGCCTTGACTTAGAGTTCGGAATAACGGAATATGTGCTCCGCCTCGGATCGTGCGATCGGGGGCGCATCACAGGACAGCAGCATGGAACTGGGCCATTGGCCGTCGGAGCATTCCGACGCGCTTCGCGACTATTTTCTCAAAGGTCTGTCATATGCGGAGATCGGAAGACAGATTAACGCAAGGTTTGGAACGGCTTACACGCGCAATGCGGTGGCCGGTCGTGCCAAGCGGCTCGGGCTTGCCGCGCCCGAACGGATGGCAGGTCCGTCAATGGTGCCCTCCTTGCCGGGCGACCTCGCTCCGCTCCCGCAACGTCGCGGCGCGTTGCCGGGCCTGACCCTGCCGCCGCTATCAGCGCAGAAGCCCGCCAAACCAGTCAAATTGCGTTGTGTCGGGGTCCGGCCGCGCTTGATCACGCTGCTCGAGCTCGAGCGAGGCGATTGCCGCTATCCGTATGGCGGCGACAAGGAGGGAGAGGGGATCAGTTTCTGCGGTCATCCGCGTCAGCCGGGCTCGAGCTATTGCGCGCCGCATTTGCGCCTGACCCGCGGCCCCGGCACCCCGTCCGGCCAAGCCATGGGCACGGTCGTGCGGCGACTGGTCTCTGCGGCCTGACCTGCGCGGCCCAGCGTCCCTTCTCACGTCAATTCGCAAGGAGTCTCCGAGTGCCCCGTGCCAGATGCAATACATCCTACAAATTGAGCGGCCTTCACGACCGGCGGTCGCGCGACCTGCCTTTCAATGCGGAACGGGCGGAGGTCGAGATCGACAATCCCTTGGCGCTCGATCTGGACGAGAAGATCATCGCCATGCGGTCGATCCGCAACGATCCGCTCGCCCGGTTGCATTCGCACCACCAGATCGATGAGGCGCAATATCGGGGTGGCCGCGCCTATCAGAATGATTGGGAAAAGGCTGAGCGAGGGCCTCAGGCCATGGATCCGACCCGGGAATATGTCGACGGCACGCGCTCTCGCGAGCTTGTGACCGAGAGCCAGCGAAAGGCTGTGCTGCGGCTGAACCGGGTCGAGCGCGAGCTTGGCACCGACGGCTCAGCCCTGGTGCATGACGTGCTGGTCCTGGGCTTGACCATGGACCAGATCGGGCAGCGCCGGGCCGTCCGCACCCAGCGCTGGAACGACTATTTCGCACGGCGGTTTCGCGAATGCCTCGATCGCCTGGCGCTGGTTTACGGTTTTGCGACGGATGCGTCGGTCCGGCGGCGTTGAATGAGGCGCCGGCGGGGTGTACCGCCGGCAGACCTCCCGCCTCTTACGGATGCGGCATGATCTGATAGGGCGTGGTGTAGGGCTCGACGCGGAGCGAGGCGTTGGCCAGCAGGCCGATCTTCGCGGTGGGCGCCTGTCGCATTTCGCCGTTCTGTCCGCGGTGCACATTGTACTGCCAGACGGTGAGATCGCCCTTCTGGGCCAGTGCGTGCGCGACCGCACTGGCGTCGTTTCCGCCGAGCGCTTGGAGCTCATCGGGCGACAAGCCGATAATGATCTCGTCCTTGATGGTAACGACCTTGAAAAGGTTCATTTTGATCTCCTGCGCCCATGCGCCCTGTGTCGAAAGTGTGAGAAGCGCAACCGCGGCGCCCTTGATGAGATCGCAGCGAGAAAGCATGCCGTCGTCCTTTGCTGACGCGCGCCCGAATCGAACAGTCCATCAGCCAGGGCGCTCGTGATCTGCGTGGCCGTTTCGCAACCGCTTGGTCGCGGGATATTGAACGACGGTTCACGGCACGAGAAATATCGGGTGCTGATGAACCATGATGCGGGGTAGCGAGTCCAAGCCGAAAGATCTGGGGACCATCCAATGAAATTGACCTACGCTATTTGTTTGTTCGCATCTCTCAGCCGCGTCGGTCCCGCCATGGCCACTGATCCGTTTTATGTCGGAAGTTGGACATTGACGACGGCCGTGGTGGCGCCGTGGGCTGATCCGCACCGCAAACCCGACGATGCGGAGCGCGCGCGACTGATCGGCAAGATGGTCGTTCTGAAAGACAGGGAAATCTCTGGTCCGCGCCCCTTTGCCTGTGCGAAGCCGCAATACAAAGTGACGGACTACGGTCCCGAGATGATCTTCCAGGGAGCATTCGACGAGA
Source organism: Bradyrhizobium sp. UFLA06-24 (assembly GCF_054967145.1). Taxonomy (NCBI): domain Bacteria; kingdom Pseudomonadati; phylum Pseudomonadota; class Alphaproteobacteria; order Hyphomicrobiales; family Nitrobacteraceae; genus Bradyrhizobium; species Bradyrhizobium sp. UFLA06-24. The sequence goes on along the minus strand of NZ_JADFUE010000037.1, from coordinate 36,601 downwards.
TGCAGCATGCTGACGCGAAGGCCGATCCGAAGGCGCTCGCCGTTTCGCTCGGCTTCACCGCGGCGCGTATCAGGACGTTGGAGACCGGGTGCGAGATCGACGTTCACTTCGTGGACGATACAACCGCCGAAATAGGGCTCAACAATTACGTGTATACGCTGAGGAAGCGCTAGTCCGCGGTTGCCAGTTTCCGATCATCCGGGAAACGACTTGAAACGTTGGTCGAATTGACAGCTCCCTGCGCCGTGGCCACTGATGCTGCTTCTTGACGCAGGTGGGTGACGGCGGCGGGTAGTCCTGTTATCCGGAATTGCTTTGGCGCGATGCTGGCGAAGCATCACTGAGTCTTACGGTTGGGCTTGCCGGATCGGTTGCTCCTTGCCATAGTTGCAACTTACGGGTCGGCCGAAGTCCGTTCAGATGCGTGGCCTAGCGTGCAAGATGCTGGGATGTTGCGACCTTGAGTTTGTCGTCGCCATGGCGTTGGTGACGACGTCCGGTCCTTGATCGGGCTTCCGACGTACGACCCCGAAAGGCCTAGTCCTGTGATAGGTGCGAGATGAAAAACCTCAATTTCGCGGCTGAACTGCATCTCAAACTCGGCGCCCCCGCGAATAGCACCGTCGAGAGTCTCCGCCTGCTGCGAGCCTTTCTCAAGCTGGCGCCCCGCCAGCGCTTCGAGGTCATCAAGCTGGTCGAAGACCTCGTCACCGACGAAACCTTCCCCGAACTTCCCGTGTCTTGAACTCGGCCGCGCCGAGGTTGTGCTTTGTCCAGCTTTTAGTCCCGAGATAGACCGGCCGGCTCCCGGGAGAGCCTGCCCGCTGGATGGCAGTGCGACAAATGTGATAGTCAGTCAGGATAAAGGGAGGAGAGCGACCATGATCGAACCGAAGCTCGAAGTTCCGGCAGAACTGCGCGACCTGGCCGAGAAGACGATCGACCAGGCGGAGAAGGCATTCGGAATGTTTTTCGATGCCGCCACCAAATCGATATCCTCTGTTCCCGGCACGACTGCGGATGTGTCCAAACAGGCGCTCGCGTTCACCGAGCAGAACATGAAGGCGGCGTTCGAACATGCCCGCAAGCTGGTTCATGCAACCGATCTTCAGGAGGCAATGCGAATCCAATCCGATTTCCTGCGCAGTCAGTTTACCAATGCCGGCGATCACATGCGCCAGATGACCGGCAACTTCATGCAGTCGGGCAAGGGCAAGTCTTGACGATTTAGCCCGACAAGTAAGTCCTGGTTGGGTTCCCGCTTCTCGCGGTGCAGGTCCATAGTGGGCCACTGGATGTGCGCCATCCGCCATCCATCATGTTTCTGCTGATCCCTGTCGGTTCGCCTGACAGGGATTTGCGTTTTGAGGGCGCGGCGTGGGCTACTGCCGCAGCGATCCGATATAGGCCGCCAAGTCGGCGGCTTCGGTCCGGCTCAGGGGAAAGTTCGGCATCTTCGGATGCGGGTCGAGCAGGAAAAAGGCGAGTCTCTCCGCGCTGAAATCGGGCTTGCGCGCAACCGATGCGAAGGAAGGCACGTCGGCGTTGGCCTGGGTCTGGCCGCTCGCGACCACATGGCAGCTCGCACACCAGCGCCGGGCAAGATCAGCCCCGTGATTGGCATCAGCGGCGAAAGCAGGCGACACGCTGAGGCCAGACATTGTCGCGAGCAGAAACCAAATTTGTCTCAAGTGTTCGCGCATCTGATCACCTGCGTAAATTTCACCGCGGACCGTGTACTTAGCCGCAGCACGATCCCGGAAATTGCGAGAGGTCGATGCGGGCAATGATTGACCGCAGCAATCTGCGGGCCGAGCGATAGAGATGCCTAACCGATCCCGGCACCCTCGCCGGGGGCAGGCCAAGGCTTTCGGTATCGAGCCTTTGAGTATAGTGCGACACGTACCTCTCCGACGCTTGTGCTGCAGCCTTTCTATCGCGGCCGGCGGGCAATTGCGTTGATCTGCCGCAAAGCGCCGAGGCTAGTAGTCGCCGGGATTCATGATCATCGGGCTGGTCGTATCGGCCGGCGCCAGCGCGCTGCTGGCGCTGTCCCGCAGGAAGCGGTCGAGCGTCGCTTGGATCTTCTCTTTGACCGATTCGGGACCCCGATCGCTCATCTCGGTGTGCTGCGCCCCGGTATGGATGATGTCGATACCGCGCGCCTTGGCCTCTTCCGGCGTCGGCAGCACGCCGGGGTCGGTCACGAAATGCGGATCCTTGGAGCGGAACGACAGGATCTTCATGCGGTCGTTGAGGACGAAGGGCACTCTCAGGTTGTCGAGCGTAATCACCTTCGACACCAGCTCGGGATGCTGCTTGGCGACATACATAGAGACGTCGCCGCCGTTGGAATGGCCAACCAGTGTGAGGTGGTCGTAGTCGGCATTCTCCTGCCGTCCCTTCAGCGTGTTCAGCACGAAGAGGATGTTGGCCTCGCAGCGCATATAGACCTCGCGGCGGCCGACATATTGCTGGCCGACATGCGTCATCAGGGGCGGATCGCTCGGCAGATCCTGCTGGATGCTGGCGACCAGATAGCCGCGGGCCGCAAGGACGTTGGCAAGGAACGAATACTCGGTCGCCTTGACGGTGTTGCCGTTGCTGATAATGGCGACCGGCAGCTTCCAAAGGCCGAAGTTGGCCTTGTTCTCGTAGTCGCGCCGCACGGCGATTTCGACCGAGATAGGCCTATGGCGCGAAGCATCGAACAGGGACAGCGTCTCGTGCCGGATCGCAAATTTGCTGACGACGATGTATTGGCCTACTGCAAGGATGCAGAGGAAGGCAAGAATTGCGAACACCCTCTTCATGGTTCCGTCTCAATCACTTTTGACTGAACATGGCTATTGAAAACCGCCGGATCGAGCGATCGTGAGCACGTTACCGGATTAAATTTAGGCAAGTCTTGGGGGCAAGTCTCTTGGGGACGGCCCCAATGGGCTCGTTCCAGGCGACGACTGCGCGACTAGAGACAGCCGTTCCTGCCGCGTTCAGGGCAAAGCCTGAAGGCGCTCGACAGGGTGAAGAGGAAACGCGGGCTGCGGCGCTCATTATCCGGCGCCCGGTAGCTCAAGGGCACGGCTACGCCGAAATCTGCTTGGAGATCCTGGGGCAGGAAAAACCGCACGCCGGCACCGGCCGACGTCAGGGCCAGGCCCTCGCTCAGCCGGTAGCCGTCGTTCCAGACCGCGCCGGCGTCCCCGAAGGCGTAGAGCTGGTAGCCGCTCCAGTAGCGGAAATTGAGCTTTTGGTCGAATCGCAGTTCGAGCGAGCCGGCAAGGCCGTTGTCCCCGCTGATCTCTGCCGCACCATAGCCGCGGCCGAAGGCGGCGCCGCCGAGATAGAATTGCTGGGAAGTGAACAGCGGACGTGACGCGGCCTGGCTCGCCGCAGCCAGCTTGAGCGACCATGCGTCGTTGAGGGTCTGGTAGCGTGTGAACCAGAAGTTCAGCACCGAGAAGTTCGAGACCGCACCATCACGCGACAACAGATCGTCCTCGAAATGCGAGGCGCCGAAAACGTCGAGGCCTTGGCGAAAGGTCATCGTCGCGTAGTTGATGCCGCCGAAGCCGTCCTGGAGCCGGTAATCGGCAGTCAGACTCGCAGTCCTGATGTGATCGTTGTACCAGGGGCCGTAAACATCGTGCTCCGAGACGTTGCTGAAGGTCGTCGCCGCAGTCAGGACCAGCGAGGAAGACTGCGACTGTAGAGGGACGATGCTGGCGCGCAGCTCGAACGCCTCGGTCGTAGTGATGTCGCTGGCGAGGCGACGCGCATCGCCGGGCCGGACCGCGCTGTAGAGGACGGATGCACCAAGGCGCACGCCATCGACTCCGACCGGCGTGTCATAGGACAACCGTCCGAAGCCGAGCTCGCGCGGGTCGTTGGCAATCGTCGACAGGTTGACGGCTAGCGTGTCGCCGGGGGCGAGGTAGGAGTTGAACGCGCCGGTCGCATAGCTCTGCCAGGGACCGACCGATGACGAGCCGAGATTGTCCAGGCCGAACGAGGTAAAGACGTGCCACGTTTTGAGATAGACTGTCAGGCGGAAGCGACCGGTCGTACCGCCGATTTCCTCCAGCGCAGTATCGGTGATCCGAACACCCGGCCTGCCGTTGATTAGGAACAGCTGGCGCTCGACTGTTGCGAGGCGCGACGGCCGTTCGGCCAGCACCGGCCCGAGCATCGGCCTCACGCCGAACTGCTCAGCGTCGTCGCCTTTCAGGTTGGCCTCGACGATGGTGCCTTCAATCACCTGGATCCGGACCCGGCCGTCGGCAATGTCCTGAGCAGGCACGATCGCGCGGCTCAGATGAAAGCCCTGCGCGCGGTAGAGATCGCTGATCGCACCGGCGATCGCGGCCAGATCGGCTTGCGAGACCTGCTTGCCGAGATAGGGCTGGTAAGTGGTGGCGATGCTATCGTGCGGGATGGCGTGGGCGCCGCCGACGGTGATGCTGCGCAGCACAAACTGTGGTCTGGTATCGCCGCCGGTTTTGGGTTGGCCGACCGACGGCAGCTTCACTGCGTGGCGGCTTAAGGATTCCTGCTCGGTTTGGTTTTCGAAGTATTTCTCGGGTTGGCGAGGATCGAAGCCCGGCTGGTGGGCCTGTTGCGCCACCGCTTGTGAGGTTCCGGCAAATATCGGCGCAAGTAGCATCAGTGCGGCAACCAGATACCGTTCGGGCGCGCCGCGCGCGGGGTGTTCTCCGTAGTTCGACGGGGAAAGCTCCAGGCGCTGGTAACGATTTGGTAGCCGCATGATTTTTCATAGTTTTTTATGGTCAATGATCGGTTAACGCCCCCGCGGGACTCCCCGGTTGCTGCTAAGCCAATCTTGAATGATTTCGGATACGCATCAGGCTCGCAGTAACTCAGGCTGGGGTCCGTCATGATTGTCCGAATTGGAATGCAGTGCGCCTTGGTGGCAGCGCTGATCCTGGGAATGGCGGCCGGCGCATCCGCTGCGGATGACGGCGTCTGGTCGGTCAGCAAGTCGTCGGGCGAGGTCTGGCTCGCCACCAGCGGCGCCCAAAAGGTGTCCTTGAACCAGGAAGAGAGTCTCAAGCCGGGCGATACCATTCGCACCGGGCGCAACGGGCGCGTACTGCTCGTTCGTGGCGAAGAGACTATTTTGATCTCTCCCAACTCGGTCGTCGGCTTGCCGGCCGAGAAGAAGGAGGGACTTTCCACCACCATCATCCAGCGGGCCGGCTCGATCCTGCTCGAGGTCGAAAAGCGCAACGTCAAGCATTTCGAGGTCGAGACGCCCTATCTCGCCGCCGTCGTCAAGGGAACGCATTTCAGCGTCACGGTGGGTGCAGGAAGCACCAAAGTCGGCGTGCTGCGCGGCCAAGTCGAAGTCTCCGATTTCAGAACCGGCCAGGTCGCTCAGGTCATGCCGGGACAGGTGGCCACCGCTTTCGAGCACGGCGCGCCGGGTCTCCGTCTGAATGGCAGAGGTACGCTCAATCCTATCGAGCAAGGCAAGCCGCGCGCCTCGACGATCGAGCGCGTCCCCGTGCCGAAGTCGGGTCTATCGGCGCCGCGCAACGCGGCGGACGATCATACCATTCATGCGCTTGGTCTGATCGACAAGGGCACCAAGACAGCCGGCACGCCGCCCCCATTGCGTCAGGCCGTTGGAGCTCATGCGCCCAAGGCCGGCGTGGTGCGCATCTCGAACTCGCTTGGCGAGGTCAAGCTGAACTTCCACAAGGTCACGCATGGGCTTGCCCATGAGGCCGTCGCGCCGGGGCGGGTGCGTAATGCGAACGCCAGCACCGACACGGTGTGGGGCGACGGCAAGTCGGGGGCGACGACCGCGAGCAACAGCTCGGCCGTCACGGCGATGACAGAGAGTAGCAGTAACGCCGCAGCGAGCTCCACGTCGACGCCATCCAATCCCTCGGGGGCGGTCGCCGCCGCCGGCTCCTCCAGGGATGCGCCGAGCGGAAACAACGGCAACAGAGGAAATGGCGGCAACAGCGGTAACATCGCCAATAACGGCAATGGTAACGGCAACGGAAACAGCGGTGCCACCGGCAATGGCAGCGGCAATGGCAATAGCGGAAACGCTGGCAATGGCGGTAACAACGGCAACCATTTCGGTTGGAATAGGCATCACTAATTTCGGGCTGTCATCGTGAGGGGGCACTTGGCGGCGAGCGTCGCCGGTGCAGGGGAGCAAGGTGAAACGCTATCGGCCGCATATCCTGGTCGTGATCGCGCTGGCGGTCGTGCTGTCTACGGGATGGCACAGCTCGCTTCGCAACGCGCTCACGGATCTACGCTTTGCATGGCAATCGCGTATCGCCAGCGGCGACGTCGTCGTGGTGGCGATCGACGCGCCCTCGATCGATCAGGTCGGCGTCTGGCCCTGGCCGCGTCGCCTGCATGCCGACCTCCTGCACAGGCTTGAGGCCGCTGGCGCTCAGGACGTAGCTTTCGACATCGACTTTAGCACGCCATCGGATACGGCCTCCGACGAGGCCTTCCTCACCGCGCTCCGAGAAGCCGGAGGCTCGACGATCCTGCCGTCCTTCAAGCAGCCGACGCCAAACGGCGGCGCGACGCATATCAACCGTCCCCTCAAGCCCTTCAGCAACCAATCGTGGCCGGCCGTCGTCAATGTCGCGATCGAACCGGATGGGCTCGTTCGCCGCTACCCGGTCGGCGAGAAGCTCGGTGATGTCCAAATGCCCTCGATGGCCATCGTGCTTGCCGGGCAGGACGTCAATCGACGACCGCCTTTCCTGATCGACTTCAGTATTCAATCGACATCCATTCCCAGCGTTTCGTATGTCGACGTGCTGCGGGGGGACGCCGCGGCGCTCGAGAAGATAAGAGGCAAGAAGGTCATCGTCGGTGCCACCGCACTCGAACTTGGCGACCGTTTCAGTGTCCCAAATGGCCGTATCGTCGCGGGGCCGGTCCTGCAGGCCCTGGCGGCCGAATCGGTGCTGCAGAACCGCATGCTGCGCTGGACGTCGGATGTCGGCATGATCGCCGGCCTCGGCCTCATCTGCCTCTTGATGATGTATTCATGGCGCCGTGTCGCTCCGGGGGTCCGCGTCGCGATCCTGATTGCAGCTGGAGCAGCCATCGAGCTGACGGCGGTTCTCGTGCAGCAGCATTGGCCGTTCGTGATTGACACGTCGCTGTTCCACATCGCGATCGTCGCCTATCTGACGGCCATCGCGCTGGATGAGATCGATTTCCGCAGCCTGCTCGGACGCATTGCCGAAAGCCGCTTTCATCGCATCGCGATGTCGCTCGGCGATGGTCTGGTCTGCACCGACGAGGATCACCGGATCACGGTTTGGAATCCCGGCGCGAGCGCGATTTTTGGCTATATGCCGACTGAGATCATCGGGCGCCCGTTCGAGACACTTTGTGCGAGTCCTACGGAAGCAGGCACAAAGACCTTCGCCATCCGAGACGCTGCGCGCCAGGCCTTGCTAGTCCCCGGTGGTGCCGTCGTTGTCGAGTTCGAGGGCCGGCGCAAGACTGGGGAAATGTTCCCGGTCGAAGCAAGCTTCTCTGGCTGGCAAGGAACGGACGGCTTCCAATTTGGCGCGATCCTGCGCGACATTTCCGTTCGTAAGCGCGAGGTCGAGCGCGTCAGATATCTCGCCGAGTATGATGCGCTGACCGGGCTTGCCAACCGCAACACGCTGCATGCGGGCCTTCTCGATCTGATCGCTGCGGCGGAGCGGCAATCTTCCAAGGTCGTGTTGCTCGTGTTGGGGCTCGACGGCTTTCAACAAATCAACGACATGCTTGGACACTCGGCGGGCGACCTCGTGCTGCGGGCCGTGGCTGAGCGGCTGCGGGCCGAATCCGACAGCAAGGCGATAATTGCAAGGCTCAGCGGTGATGAGTTTGCGATTGCGCTGGATTGCGCAAGCGAGCCGATTGGCGCGTTTGCCGAGCGGATCGCGCGTGCCTTCGAGGCGCCGCTCGCAACGGGGACGCGCCAGCATCGCGTGAGGATCAGCATGGGTGTTGCCGTCTACCCGGACGGTGGACAGAACGCGGACGATCTCCTGAGCAATGGCCATCTTGCGTTGACCAAGGCAAAGCTGACGCGACGCGGCAGCCACGTGATTTTCGAGAGTGCGATCAGGCAGGAGCTGGAAAGTCGTCTGACGCTGGAAAGCGAGCTGGCGCTTGCCGCCGATCGCGGTGAGTTCGAGCTGTTCTACCAGCCGCAGGTTCGCTTGATCGATGGCAGTCTGATTGGAGCCGAAGCGCTGATCCGCTGGCGGCATCCAGTGCGTGGCTACGTCTCGCCCGGAGAGTTCATGCCGGTCGTCAACACCTCGGCATTGTCCGAGCGGATCGCGAGCTGGGTGATGGACACCGCCGCCCGCCAGGCGCGCGCCTGGGAATTGTCGGGCAACGCCGTGCGCGTTGCGATCAACCTCTCGCCGTCGCAGCTCCAATCGGGTGATCTCGCGCATTCGGTCGCGGAGCTGTTGAAGACCACGGGGCTCACTCCCTCGCTGCTCGAGATCGAGGTCACCGAAGATATCCTGTTGCACGATGAGGCTCGGGTGCTCGACATCTTCAAGCGGATCCAGCAGCTCGGGGTCCGCATCCTGTTCGACGACTTCGGAACGGGCTATGCAAGCCTGAGCTATCTCAAGAAGTTTCCGCTCGACGGGCTCAAGATCGACCGCTCGTTCGTGTTAGGTCTGCTCGCCAATTCCGACGATGCCGCGATCGTCGGCTCGACCATCGGCCTCAGCAAACAGCTTGGTCTGACCGTCGTTGCCGAAGGCATCGAGAACCGCGCTACGGCCGACTTCCTGGTCAGCATGGGATGCGAGGAAGGGCAGGGCTATTTCTTCGGCCGTCCAATGCCTGCCGAAGCCTTCGAGAAACAATTTTGGCCGGCTGAGCACCAAGCCGTCAGCGCTGCGTGACCTGCTCGGCAAGCAGCTTCACGGTCGCACCCCGGTCATCACAGGCCCCGTCACATGTGAAGGGCCGCAATGTTGCGGCCCTTCTTGCTCGGTTAGGCATCTGCTTTCGAAAGGATCAATCGATCTCTTCGATGACCCGGCGGTCTTGCGGCTCGACGATGTAGGTGTGGCTGTCCCGGTTGATGTACCGGTACTCGCGAAGGGTCGGAGCATCCCGATACACTTCCTCCGGAAACGCCTCGATCTCCACACCATCAGGCACGCGCTCGCCGGTCCGGATCTCGGTACGGACTGTGCTGCCCGTCGTCCGCCGCTCATGCTCGACCGGGCGGGCCTTCGCGTGCTTGCGGATCACCTCGCGGTCGCGATCGCTGAACGTCGTCTTGCGCCTCTCGGTAGGTGCCGGCGCCGACGCAGTGGAGCGGCCGGAGTACGGCAGGACGGCCACGATCTTCTCGCTGGACGGCTCAACGATCACGATCTCGTCCTTGACCAGGACGAAATTGTAGCCCCGATATTGCGGCACGATCTCGACAACATCGGCCGGCAAGGGCTGCAGGCGGACATCGCGCGGCACGATTGTGCCGACCGACAGCGAGAAGTTCACGTTGGTCAGCGGCTGCACGTTCAAGTGCGAAATCGACGAACTGATGCGGGTCCGCTGCTGATCGTTGATGTTCACTGACGCGTTCACGTTGGTGTTCGACGAACGATCGGCCGTGGTCTGCTGATTGTTCGGCTGCTGGGCCGTATTGGTCGAGCCGCTCGCCGTCGGTGACTGCGCCTGGTTGCTGCCCGACGCCGGTGGGTTGGCGCTCTGCGTCTGGGTGCTCGATGGTGTGGGGGAGCTGGTCTGCGCCTGGTTCGAAGGCGTGGCGGTCTGGTTGGCGGGCGGATTGGTCTGTGCCTGGTTGGTCGACGTGCCCGACCCCGGCGCCTGCGTGGTGTTGGTGGTAGTGTTTGGGCTTGATGACTGACCTGCGGCAGTCTGACCGGTCGAGGACGGAGACTGTGTCTGGGCCGAATTGGTCGAAGGACTGGTCTGGGCAGATCCTGAAGCCGAGTTGGATGATGGGGCCGACGTCGAAGACGATGGGGGCGTCGTCGATGTGGAGTCCTGTGGATGCTGCGTCGCCGATGGGGTGGAGCTGGATGTGCTCGGAGACGATTGCGCGAACGCCGACGTTGCGATTGCGAGGGCAGCGGTCGTAGCCAGGAATAGACGCTTGTTCATCTGGAACCTCCTAATGTGTATGTTGATCAACCCTTGGTGCGCCGCGCGGTTCCGGACCGGGAAGTTTCGGCAACAGCACGCCTTGCTGCTGGCGCGATATGGCGCGCAGCCAAGATTGGGTGGAACTCAGGGCAAAGTCCGCCCTAACGAGATTCACGCGCCAGCGGCCAGCTCGCGATATTGGCGTTCGTACTCACTCGCCATCCGGCTCGCGGCGAACCGCTGCTCGAAACGGGCGCGGACTCCTCTTCGATCAAGTCGACCAACTTCGTAACCGCTGCAATCGCCTGTTCCTCGCTGTCCACGATAAAGCCCGTGACCCCGTCTTCCACGACTTCCGGCACCGATCCCGAACGATAGGCGATCACGGGTGTGCCGCACGCCATCGCTTCGATCATGACCAGGCCGAAGGGCTCCGGCCAGTCGATTGGAAACAGCAAGGCGGCAGCACCGGCGAGGAACGGCTGCTTGCGGATTTCGTCCACCTCCCCGACAAGCTCGATGTTCTCGCCATCGATCTCGGGCTCGAGTTTCTTCGTGAAGTAGGTTGTCTCGGCGCGAGGTATCTTTGCGGCAATGCGCAGCGGCATTCGGGCGGCGCGCGCGATCCGTATGGCATCTTCCGGCCCCTTCTCCGCGGTGAGCCGTCCGAGAAAGGCGAGGTACGAGCCCTTCTCGTAGCGGGGCCGAAACAGATCCCCGGGCAGGCCGTGCGGAATCGTCGCGAGCCAGTTCGCGTTCGGCAGCGCACGGCGCTGATTGTCGGAGATGGAGACGAATGGGGCTGTCGGAAAACGCGCGACCACATCGGAGAGGCCCGGAAGGTCGAGCCGGCCGTGCATTGTCGTCAGAAATGGCACCCCGGTTCGGCTCAGCACGGGCAGGGGCAGCCAGTCCACATGGGAGTGGATCACGTCGAAGTCGCGCGCACGCTCCGCGATGGCCTCGATCAGCAGCGCGCAGGCCGCGCTCGGATCGACGCCCTTGCGTCCCAGGCGCAGAGCCCGCGGCCACACCGCGTGCAGCTTTCCCGCCGTATGCGAATCGCCACTTGCGAACAGGGTGACGTCGTGGCCACGCGCGACCAGTTCGTCCACCAGCCAGGCGATCACCCGTTCCGTGCCGCCGTAAAGCCTGGGAGGAACGCTCTCGGCCAACGGTGCAAGCTGGGCGATCCGCATCGATTTAGGCCCCAAATACGATCCGCAAGCCAATCACGATGATCGCGGAGATCACGAAGGAAATCGCGAGCAACGTCCAACTCGGCCTTGTGCTTCCGCGGGCTACGCGCGCGACGAGCATTTTCATGCCCGTCAACATTCGTCTTCGGGAAGCTGGTGCAGATAGGCTAACCCGAAGCTGGCGAGTTCTTCGGTGTCGCTCTCGCGTTCTTCCCCTCTTCTGTGCAGGTGGCGCTCAAGCAGACAGCGCCTGTTGTCGTGAGCGTCGACATCGGGATGCTGGGCCCGATACACCGTCCATGCCGTTTCCGCAGCGTTCTTCAAGACGGTTTCATCGACCATGCTTCACTCTCCGGAGGCGGCTCGTTCGCTGCCAACTCAAGGCGCTTCGGAAAGTTTCCGGTTTTTCCCGTTCTTTGGACGAAGAGAGCAAACGGGCTGGGCAACAGCAACCATTGCCTATTTTTCCCGTTATCGCCGGGGCGTGAGCAATGTGGATGTGAAAGGAAATCTCGATGAATAAGATCGCAATGTCGACCTTGATGGTCGGCGCACTTGGTCTGAGTTCAATAGCGGCGACGTCTCCCGCCCAAGCTCAGTGGCGGCACTGGGGCCCGGGTATCGCCGGCGGCCTGGTTGCGGGCGCGGTGATCGGCGGGATTGCCTCGTCGGCGTATGGCTGGGGACCCGGCTACGGCTACTACGGATACGGTCCAGGCTATTACGGCGCCGGCTACTATGGCGGCCCCTACGCTTACGACTACGATTACGGATACGATGCGCCGTACCGGTGGGGCAGCGGATACGCCACGACCACCTACTACACGCGCCCTGTTACTTATGGCTATCGCTATCGCCGCGTCGTGCGTCCCGCTTACGCTTATTACCGCGGGTCATATCCCGTCGTGCACCGTTGGCATCATCACCATTGGTGAGCGGTTCTTCCGATTACAACACGGAGCCGCGCCCAGGATGGCGCGGCCTTTGTCGATCAGGTGCATGGTATCGGGATGGTGGCGGGCGATGCGTCACGACGCGCCAATTGCCAACGTCCTGTCCGCAGCCAGTTCACCTTGAACAAGAGCACGGCAAGAGCAGGATTTGGTGCTGATCCTTGCGCCCTAGCGCCGACGCGCGATCGCAACGCCAAAGAGGAAAGCCACGAACAGGCTGGCCAGGGGCGCTTCGCGGGTGATGGCCGCCACCGTCGCGAGTGGCCGTCCGGGCTTTCGCGCTTCATCGATCGCATTAGTGAGCCGATCGACTGCGGCATGCAGACCTCCCGTCACCTCGCCGATGGTGCGGGACACGTCGGCCGCTGCGTCGATGGCGCGCTCGGCCATGCCAGGCTGGGATGTGGACTGCGGGATGTCCGTGCTCAAGCGCCATCTCCAAATTGACGAAACAAAGGAGGTCGGCACCTTTGGCTATCCGCGCGTGCGCTTGTTCTGAACAGCGGGCCCGTGGGCCTTTGGCTATCCGCGACAGGCGCCGTCTTGAACGGCGGGTGCCGACCGTGCAGTGGAAATGCGGCGCGCGGGATTTCGTTCCAGCTCCCCCGTGAAACGACGGGTGCGAATCTCTGTTACGCTGGTGCAAGCCGTTGCTGACCTCAGGAGACTGCCGTGACCGATCAAACCATCGCGGATCGAGCCCGGCGCATCGCGCTGCTGGGCGCCCCCATCGACATGGGTGCTTCACAGCGCGGTACCTTGATGGGGGCCGCGGCGCTGCGGACCGCCGGGCTTGCAACGCTGCTCGAAAGTCTGGATTTCGAAGTGGTCGATTATGGCGACCTGTCGGTTGCCGAAGTCGGCGATCTCCGCGACAAGCCGCCGGAGAAGGCCAACCATTACCGCGAAATCCAACGCTGGACGCGGGTGCTCAGCCGTCGCGGCTATGAGATCGCCCAAACCGGCGCTCTGCCGATCTTTCTCGGCGGTGACCACACGCTCTCCATGGGATCGGTCAATGCGATGGCGCGACACTGGCACGAGCGTGGTCGCGAACTGTTCGTACTGTGGCTCGATGCCCATGCCGACTACAACACGCCGGAAACGACGATCACGGCCAATATGCACGGCATGTCGGCGGCATTCCTGTGCGGCGAGGCCGGCCTTGACGGGCTGCTGGGCGATGATCGGCGGGTCTCGATCGATCCGGACAGACTGGACTTGTTCGGCGCGCGTTCGATCGACAAGCTCGAGAAGGAGCTGATGCGTGCACGCCGGATCAGGGTCGTCGACATGCGCCAGATCGACGAGTTCGGTGTCGCGGTTCTGATCCGTCGCGTGATCGAGCGCGTCAAAGCGAACAACGGCGTGTTGCACGTCAGTTTCGATGTTGATTTTCTCGATCCTTGCGTCGCGCCCGGCGTCGGCACCACCGTGCCGGGAGGGGCGACCTACCGCGAGGCGCATCTGATCATGGAGTTGCTGCACGATTCGGGCGTGGTGGGATCGGTCGACATCGTCGAGCTCAATCCGTTCCTGGATGAGCGTGGCCGCACCGCGCGCACCGCGGTCGAACTGATCGGCAGCCTGTTCGGCCAGCAGATCACCGATCGACCCACTCCCAGCAATGCGATCGCGCCGGGAGAATGACGCCTGTTTGTGCGTCGCGAAAAATGGAACTGCTGTTGCAGCCGGTGGACTTAGGTCAGTTCTGATCAAAATGGCCTGTTTTTGAAATGCGCGAGAATTGCATATTTGCGTCGTAGAAGCTTTCATGCGGGCCAAGCTTGAGCCGAGGGTCCGCAATGAGCAGCAAGAGCGACATCGAAGATCAATCCGCCCGAACGACGCGCCGTCGCTTCCTGCAAGGCGGGGCCGTGGCAAGCGGCGTTGTTTTGGGGGCCGGTGTTTCGGCCGCCGCAGAGACGGACAACCTTCCGCCCCACGTCCCAGATTGGATGAAGACACCCGGCGATCCCATGGGAAGCCAACCTTACGGAGCGCCATCGCCGTTCGAGAAGGGTGTGATCAAGAACATCTCGAAGAACCTGAAGCAGTACATTTCGGCCTCCGGCCGCACGCCGCTGCAGGAGCTTGACGGCATTATCACGCCGAACGGCCTGTTCTACGAGCGGCATCACGGCGGCGTTCCGACCATCGATCCAGCGCAGCATCGCTTGATGCTTCATGGGCTCGTCGAACGGCCGCTGATCTTCACCATGGACGATCTCAGGCGCTTCCCATCGGAGTCACGCATCCACTTCCTCGAATGCTCGGGAAATCCTGGTTACACCAAACCCTACGGCAAGACGGCTTCGGATCTCGTCGGCCTCCTGAGCTGCGCCGAATGGACGGGCGTCAGGCTGAAGCTGGTGCTCGAGGAGGCCGGGCTGAAGCCAGAGGCCAAATGGGTGATCGCCGAAGGCGCGGACGCGGCCGCTTTGACCCGCAGCATCCCGATCGAGAAGTGTCTTGAGGACGCCATGCTGGTCTACAGCCAGAATGGCGAGCGGCTTCGCCCGCAGCAGGGCTATCCGTTGCGGCTGCTGCTGCCGGGATTTGAAGGCAATATGAATGTGAAATGGCTGCGCCGGCTGCACGTGGCCGCCGAGCCGGTCTATTCGCGCGAGGAGACCTCGAAATACACCGACCTGCTGCCTGATGGCACGGCGCGCGAGTTTTCTTTCTACATGGAAGCGAAGTCTATCATCACACGCCCCTCCGGCGGCCAGCGCCTGAGCGCCCCGGGCTTCCACGAAATCACCGGCATCGCCTGGAGCGGCCACGGCAAGGTCAAACGGGTCGAAATATCTCTCGATGACGGCCAGAGCTGGCAGGATGCACGACTGCAGGAGCCGGTGCTGACGCGCGCCCTCACGCGCTTCCGCCTGCCCTGGCAGTGGGACGGCAAGCCCGTGGTGATGCAGAGCCGCGCGATCGATGAGACCGGCTATGTGCAGCCGACGCTCGCTGAACTGCTCGCCGTTCGCGGCGAGAACTTCTTCTACCACAACAACGCGATCTGGCCCTGGCGCATCGCGGCCGACGGAGAGGTGACCAATGCGCTGGCGTGAGACCTGGATCGTCGTTGTTGCCGTCATTCTGTGTGGCTCGGTCAGCGGAGCGCAGGCGGAAGGTCCATATGGCATCGGCCGGCCGGCAACCGCGGCCGAGATCGCAGGCTGGAACATCGACATTGGGCGCGACGGTCGCAATCTTCCCGGGGGACGCGGATCAGTCAGCCACGGACGCGAGGTGTTTGCGCAGCAATGTGCGTCATGTCATGGCGACAAGGGCGAAGGTGGGGTCGGTGATCGCCTCGTCGGGGGCCAAGGCACGATCGCGACGGCGAAGCCAATCCGCACGGTCGGCAGCTATTGGCCCTATGCGCCGACATTGTTCGACTACATCCGCCGCGCCATGCCGCAGAATGCCCCGCAGTCGTTGAGCGACGAGGACGTCTATGCGGTGTCGACCTTTATCCTCAATCTCAATGGCGTGGTGGGACCCGATGCGACGCTCGATGCGGACTCGCTTGCAGCCATCAAAATGCCCAATCGTGACGGGTTCGTGGGCGATGCCCGCCCGGACGTGAAGTGATGATGGCGGAGTTCCGAGCTTTGGTCTGGAACTTGCTGGCCGCTTCAGGGGAACCGGGTGGGGCAGAACGGAATTAACCTGCGATAGGAAATAAGCGGACCCTTCGATGACCGATGAACGTTTCGCAGATTCCATGTCTACGGCGCTCCGTCACCCCGGCGTCATTGCTTTGATCGTGGCGGCAGTGACGATTGCGGCGATGCTGATCGTCGACCACGGCCCCTGGAGCCGGGCCAAGACCCAACCCGCGCACGTCGCGATGTACGCGACCACGGGTGAAGCGGCACGTGCGGCCGGCGCCATCGTGCTCCCAACCGAACCGAAGTCGCCGATCGAACCCGCGCGGCCGAAGACGTCGCCAGCCGTCAACCCCGTGACGCCTTAGGGTTTCTCAGCTCTTGAGGCCGTAATTCAAGAGTCCGCCGCTCGTTTTCGGCGGATGGGCGCGAAGGGCTTCCTCGTTCGGCTCGGTGCCCCAGCCGGGACGGTCCGGTATGATCAGATGACCGTTCACGATCTCCGGCTCATGCGTGAAGAGCTCGCGGTCCCAGGCGAGACGATCGATGTCGATCTCCATGATGCGCAGGTTCGGCACAGCCGCGCAGAAATGCGCGTTCATCATCGAGCAGAGATGACCGTAGAAATTGTGCGGCGCGACGTTGACCTCGAAGGCTTCCGCGGCCGAGGCAATCTTCATCGATTGCCACAGGCCATTCCAGGGCGTGTCGATGATCGCCACGTCCATCGCCTGTTCGTGGAAATAGGGCAGGAATTCGCGCAAGCCCAAGAGTGTCTCGCACGAGGAGATCGGATGCGGACTTTGCCTGCGGATATAGCCGAGGGCCTGCGGGTTGAAGCTGTCGATCTCGATCCAGAACATGTCGAGATCGGCGATCTCCCGCAGGATCTTCAAATAGCCTTCGGTCTTGGCGTTGAAATTGCAGTCGAGCAGGATGTCGACATCGGGGCCTGCGCCGTCGCGGATTGCTTCCAGATGCATGCGCAGGTCACGCAGGATCTTGCGGTCAACGTTGATCTCGGGCGCAAAGGGCGAGCCGAAGCCGGGCCGCCAGCCGGTCGGCTTGCCTTCGTCGTAGGAGAAGATGTTGGTCTTGAGCGCGCTGAATTTCTTCTCGCGCACCTCCTGGCCCATCGCCTTGACGCCGTCGAGGTTTTCGATGGCCGGCTTGTACCAGGACGGATGATTGATCCGCCACGTCGCACAATGCGACCAGTAGACCCTGATCCGGTCGCGGATCTTGCCGCCGAGAAGCTCGTAGCAGGGGACGGCGAGGCATTTGGCCTTGGCATCGAGCAATGCATTCTCGATCGCCCCGAGCGCCTGGGCCACCACACCGCCGGCCGCGGGGCGGGTCGCTGCGAACAATTCGGCATGGACGCGCTCATGCTGAAAGACGTTCTGGCCGATGACGCGGCCCGAGAGCCGCTGGATCGCAGCACCGACGCCGGGTGAGCCAAAGCCCTCGTCAAACTCACTCCAGCCGACGACGCCGTCTTCCGTCGTCACCTTGACGAAATGGTAATTCCTCCAGCCGGCGTCGCAGGCGAGGATCTCCAGACTTGTTGCTTTTGATGATTTTGCCATGTCGCTCCCTGTCGCGCCGTGCGGCGTCTTCTTGATTTGTGTCCCGGTCGCAAGCCTGGGCCCAGCCACAATTGGTAAGCTAACGACCGAGTGCCGTGAAGTCCGCAAACGCTTGGCCAGCCATCGAATGTTGACTGTGCCGGCGGAAGCTCCGTAGAAGTCCGGAGGTCGTGATGTTTCTTGGGATCGTCCCGAAATTGCGCCAAGTGGAGACGGCTTTCGCCACAATTGGAATCGACCCTCCGGGCATGAAATTCATGGCGATGATTTCGATTCTGGCGCTGCTCACGATGGGTGGGGCCGCCATTTCTGATCAGATTCTGACGGCCGATCAGCACGTCGCGCACAGGGTGGAGTAGCGCGGCGGGCGACGGCGCTTTGTCTTTGGGGGAAGACGACGATGCTTTCAGTGGATCAGTTCTTGCGATTCATCAGCGTGCCGGCCGTGTTCGCAGCCTTCATCATCGCCTCGCAAATCTCGGCGGCGCTGTCGCCAGTTTAGCCAATCACCGACGAGCCGAGCATCGCGAGCACGGCCAGCGCCATCAGCCCGGTGCCGAGCCAGCCGAGCACGATGAGCCATTGGCGGGCTCTGAAGCGGCCCATGATGGCGCGGCTCGAGACGATCAGCATCATCATCGCCATGATCGGAACGGCCACGACGCCGTTGAGCACGGCGCTCCACACCAGCATGTGGATGGAATCGATCCCGGTGAAGCCGAGGCCGAAGCCGATGATGGTTGCGGCAGCGATGATGGTGTAGAAGCCGACGGCCTTCTCGGGCCGGGCCTCCAGCGTGGCGCGCCAGCCGAAGATCTCGGCGACGCCATAAGCCGCCGAGCCCGCCAGCACCGGGATAGCCAGCAGGCCCGTGCCGATGATGCCGAGCGCGAACAGCGCGAAGGTGAAGTCGCCCGCGAGCGGCCGCAGCGCCTCGGCCGCCTGCGTCGCCGAATTGATGTTGGTGACGCCGTTGGCGTTCAGCACCGAGGCCGTGGTCAGGATGATGAAGAACGCGATGCCGTTCGACAGCAGCATGCCGGAGATCGTGTCGACCCTGATGCGCGCGAGCTCGGGATCGCCGCCGCGCCTAGTCTCCTCGCGCAGCGGCTTGTCGCGCGTACCGAGATTCATCTCCTCGACCTCCTGAGAGGCCTGCCAGAAGAACAGATAAGGGCTGATGGTGGTGCCGAGGACGGCGACGACCATCATGAGATAGTCGGCGCTGATGTCCGCCTTCGGCCATACGGCGGCCAGCAGCGCGGTGCTCCAGGGAATCTTCACGGTGAAGGCGGTGGCGACATAGGCGAACAGCGCCAGGGTGAGGAATTTCAGCACCGGCGCGTAGCGGCGATAGGGCAGAAACACCTGCAGCAGGGTCGAGCCGGCCGCGAAGATCAGCGCATGCTCGTGATTGAGCCCGCCGATGACCAGCGAGAGCGATTCGGCCATCGCGGCGATGTCGGCAGCGATGTTGAAGGTGTTCGCGACAACGAGCAGCCCCACGAGGCCCAGCACCAGCCATCGGGGCGCGAGCTCCATGACGTTGGCCGCCAACCCCTTGCCGGTGACCCGGCCGATCCGCGCGCTGACGAGCTGGATCGCGATCATGAACGGCGTGGTCAGGAACACTGTCCAGAGCAGCCCATAGCCGAATTGCGCGCCGGCCTGGGAATAGGTGGCGATGCCCGAGGGATCGTCGTCGGCCGCACCGGTGATCAGGCCCGGCCCGAGCCGCTGCAGCAGCGTCGGTGCGGACTTGGTCGGCGCAGCGACGCTGGCGCGCTTGGAGGCTTCAGGTTTGGACCGGTTCGACAGGGCTCACCTTCCGGAAATTGCGAATTCGAGGTTTAAGCGCGAACCTGCCAGGAAAGTTCCCTCTGGCTCGGCCGGCGACCCGCCGCCGCATGCCGCTGCGGGCCGTTGCGGCGCTTCTTGCATCGCTTCAAGACGGGCGCGTAACTCTGCCGCTTGCGGTGAGGCACGACGCTGTTGCGGTCTACACGTTGAAATTGTAGGGAGCGCTCATGCGGCATCACATCACGCCCACCCAGGTCGATCCGCTCGCGCCGGATCAAGCCGCTGCATTGACTCGCGACGGTTTTCTCCTGCTCCGCGGTGCCGTGCCGGCGGCTTGGCGCGATGCGCTGCGGGCCGCCTTCGAGGCCGGTGTAGGCACCGCCGACCAATGGTCGGCGCCCCGCGGAAGCGATCTCGATCCAACGGTCCAGCGAACCTGCCGCTTGCCGCTCCTGCTTACGGCGGGAGCGCACATCCTGGCCTGTCCGTTCTTTCTGGCTCAGGTCGAGGGACGCGAGCCGCTCCCGGGCGGCGGCCATCAGCCTCTGCACCGCGACGGTGCAGGCACCAAAGCCATCGCCGCCCTGGTCTTCCTCGATGCCTACGGGCCTGACAACGGCGCCGCGCGCCTCGTTCCAGGCCATCTCGACCGTGGTGAGCCTGATGAGGCTTCCGCGCTGATCATGGTCCGCGAGGCAGGGGACATCCTGGTGTTCGACGCTGACTTGCCGCACGGTGCGACTCTGAACCGTTCAGGGGGGGCGGCGTTCATTGCTGCTGAGCTTCGTGCAGGAGCCTCATCGGCCGACCCAGAATGCGTGCCGCGCCATCCGCGATGTGCGGATGAATACCTCGGAGCTGTTTATCCCGCTCGGAACGGCGCGGGCAGGCCGACGTTCTTCTCTCCTAGAGGAGGCCGCCGTGAAGGATCATCTGACCAAGCGCGAAC
Organism: Bradyrhizobium sp. UFLA06-24; assembly: GCF_054967145.1. Lineage (NCBI taxonomy): Bacteria > Pseudomonadati > Pseudomonadota > Alphaproteobacteria > Hyphomicrobiales > Nitrobacteraceae > Bradyrhizobium > Bradyrhizobium sp. UFLA06-24. The sequence continues at coordinate 16,345 of NZ_JADFUE010000037.1, read as the reverse complement.
AGCCGGACCGCAGCAAAATCAACATGAACGAGGCGCTTGAGGTCAAGTATTGGACTCACGCGCTCGGTGTCTCCAGGCAGGAGCTGCAAAAGGCCGTCGACAAGGTCGGCAATTCCGCAGCCGCGGTTCGCAAAGAGCTGGCACTGTGAGCGGAGGAACGTTGAGCTCGCCGAACGGTTTTCCCAACAGGAGGAAACACCGATGAAAGCAGCGACACTGACCTTGGCGATCCTGCTCGCAATCCCGGCCGGCTCTGCCTCGGCTCACGGGACCCGGCATGCCCGCCATCACGGCTGGTCCAACGCGATGAACATGATGCACGGCCCGGGACGGACCGCGGCCCGCACCGACCCGAACGGCACAGCCGGTGGACCGACCAGTCCCAGCGGCACCGGACCGTCGAAATTCGGCGGGCAGATTCCGGGAGCGAGCGGGGCGGCGCGCCAGTAAGCCTCGACGCGCAACGGACCTGGCGGCCGGTCGCGTCCATTGGGCGTCCTACTTGACGCTGACGAACATGCCCCATGCCGCGGCCAGCGCCGCGCCGGTGAACACGATCGCCGGGCTGTCGCAGAAGGGCCCACCGTAGCTGCACACGTCCGCGCCGAACGAGCCGAGCTCGCTATGGCCCGCCGAATAGAACAGTCCCGAAAGCCCGAGCAGTGCGGCGGCGACGTAGTACATTGGCTCCCTCATGTGCCACATGGACATGTGCCAGCATGGGGCGGAGGGATTTCATTCCGCCCAATCCGGTGGGGTGCATTCGATTAAAGTTTGAAAGGACCCGCCACGATTTGGTTCGCGGTGGTCCGGCCGAGACGTTGGCGCGGATGGATAGCTGACGCGGCGGCGTGGTCAGGGCCGTAGAGCGTCTGCAAGCTGTTCAACAGCGGACGTACCGCGGAGAGTACGCGGCGGCAGCTTATGCCCCTGTGAAAAGCCAAGAGTCGGTTACGATTCCTCCATTTCATGATGGAGAACACGGATGGGACGCTTCGTTGAAGGCGAGGACAGATCCCAGCTGACGCTTTTGCCGGAATGTCTGGAGGATTGGGTAGGCAAGGACAACGCGGTCCATGTGATGGATGTGTTTGTCGAGGCGCTCGACCTGCATGGAATGGGATTTGAGCGCGTGATCGCCAAGGAGACGGGCCGGCCCTCGTATCATCCGACGATCGTTCTGAAGCTCTACATCTACGGTTATCTCAATCGGGTGCAGTCTAGTCGCCGCCTGGAACGTGAGGCGTGCCGAAACATCGAGGTGATGTGGCTGATCGGCCGCCTGGCTCCCGATCATAAGACGATCGCGGACTTCCGGAAGGACAATGGTGCGGCGATCCGGAAAGTTTGTGCGAAGTTTATTGCACTATGCCGGCAAATGGGCCTGTTGCAGAGCCCAAGCGTCGCAATCGACGGCAGGAAGTTCAAGGCGGTGAACAATCGCGACCGCAACTTCACGCATGCCAAGATGGCGAGGCGGATGGCGCAGATTGAGGAAAGTGCCGGCCGATATCTGCGTCAACTCGATAGCGGCGATCGGCAGGAGCCATCTGAGGCGATCAGCATCAAGACGACGATGATCAAGGAAAAGATCGCTCGGCTGAAGCAGGAGATGAGCCGCCTGGAAGTGCTTGATGCGCAGATGCGCAACACGCCGCGCGACGCCTTAGTACGGAGCGGCGATCGTGCAGGTACCGGCCAGGCTAGGCGGGCATCGACCCGTTGGCACGGCTGTTCATCGAGCGTGCGCGCGAGATGCTGCCACCTCGACGTCGTTCTCCAGGCATTCAGGGGTAGGCGGGGTCGATGTCTCGCCTGCACAGAACGTCCGCTGTGGCCCGATGCTGCCTCTCTCGACGTTCCTCCAGGTGTCGGTTGTCGAGGCTAGACCGGAAGTGTCTTGCGGCGAGCTATACCGCCGATCTTGACCCATACCAGACAAGCCCTACAAACCAGATTATAATCGCCCCGCATGAAACGCGTGGCCATTTTCGGAAAGGCCGGTGGCGGAAAATCAACGTTGGCGCGGCACCTCGCTGTGGTAAGGGGCCTGCCGGCTTCATGTCATACACCGCCGACTTCGTGAACAGGAGAAATGGATCATCGAGGGTTTCGACGACAGCGCCACCGTGCTGGAGCGGTGCGAAAAGGCCGACACCTTGATCCACATCGATTTGCCGTTGTGTTGCGGCGATTGCGCTCGCTTCTAAGCTCGAATGCTGGCCAGAGGCGGGAGTTACAAGGAGCCGGCCGCGCACGCTAATTCCAATGGAACTTAGTCTAAGGGCAGAGATTACCGCGACTCTTTGTCGCGCTTCTGACTGGATGTTGTGAGCCCCGCTATTCGCCAAGAGATTGGCCTCACTTCTCAAAAACCGATCTGCATAAGAAATGGCCTTTCAGCAAAACTCTTGCTCGGAGAGGCGCAGATTTTATTCTTAATCTATTGCTGAAGCTGACAGACCTCGCACAGCGTGGAGAGTTCTAATGTCCCTTCCTATCAATCCATATTCTACGACCATTGTTTCGGTTACTCAGGCCGGTTTGCAAGGCAATGGAGTGAGCCGAACACTGGATTTCGGGCACTACCTGATGTCTGCCGACGGTCGCTACGTGATGTTTTGGACATTCGCCAATAATCTGGCTGGCCCTGGGAACGACACTAACGGCTTTTCCGATGTTTACATCAAGGACATGCTGACGGGAGAATTGACGCTTATATCCGGAGGAAGCGACGGTCATACACTCAATCAGTCCAGTATCACCGGCTCACTTACAGCGAATGCGCAATTCGCCACGTTTTACGGACCTCCGAGTGGCACGCTTGGAATCGGAACTACCCCCGCAACGAGAAGCGACGTGTACCTCGTCAATCTGACGACCGGCACGAAGACCCTTGTCTCTGCCGCGACGGATTCTGCTGGTAATGTGATTAGTAAGGGTGACTTTAGCAGCCTGTACGGGATGGCTACGCCGGACGGCAAGTTCGTCGCCTTTGATAGTTATGCGGACAATTTTGTCTCCGGGGACTCCGGCCCTTTCACGGTCGACGGGTACCGTGACGTCTTCGTCAAGAACATGATGACCGGTGAGTTTAGCTTGGTATCAGGTTTCAAAGACGCAAATGGCAATACTGTGTTTGGCAATGGCGATAGTGACGCTGGCATCATCTCAAGTGATGGCCGCTACGTGAACTTTGAGAGTTTAGCTGACAACTTGGTTTCCAGTGACAACAATGGTGCTGAGGACGTATTCGTAAAGGATCTTGTCACTGGGAAGATTGAACTAATTTCCAAATCAATTAATGGCGGCTCGGCCAACGCCGATTCGTTCAATCTGCAGATGACCAGCGATGCGAAGTTCTTGGTCTACAATACCCTTGCCACAGACATCGTTACCGTAGTCGATCATGCAAGCGGTTTCGCCGGTGATGTCATCTGGTACAATCGACAGACTGGTGAAAGCAAGCTGGTGTCTGCCGCAGCGGATGGTACGCCGGGCAATGATCAAAGCGGGAATGCGGTGATCTCGGACGACGGTCGCTACGTTGCCTTCGACAGCTTTGCTGACAACCTGGTGTCTGGCGACACCAACGGCGATGTCGATGTGTTCGTCAAAGACATGTGGACTGGCGCCATCGCATTGGTCTCCGTCAACAGTCAAGGGGTGCAGGGTAACGCATTTGGCATTCACCCAGTCATCTCCGCAGATGGCAAGTACATTGCATTCCAGAGCGATTCGACCAATCTCGTTGCTGACGACCTCAATAATACCCGCGATGTGTTTCGCGCGTTCAATCCGCTCTACAACTTTGATCCGACCATCAACTCGGATGGGGGTGGAACGACCGCGACTATATCGATAGTGGAAAATGCCACGAAGGTCACGACGGTTAGTGCAACTGATCAAAACATCAATCAAAGTCTGACTTACGCCATATCCGGCGGTGCTGACAAAGACCTATTCACGATCGATGCTCATGGGGTTTTGAGCTTTATAAACGGCCCGAACTTTGAGAAGCCAAATGACGGAAACAATGATGGGGTCTACGAAGTTCAAGTTTCTGTCTCAGACGGCGATTTCGGTATCGATACACAGATATTGAAAGTAATAGCGACCGACGTGAACGAGGCGCCCACGATAAGTTCGGGTGGCGGCGGTGATCGCGCAAACTACTTGGTCGATAGAGACAGCTCGGATCACGGGCGGATAGTAACTAAAATCAGCGCGTCTGACCCCGATCAGGGTGACGTGCTCAGCTATTCCATCGTTGCCGGCACGGGCGTAGACAAAAAAGGACACTCGCTATTCAATATTGACAAGACCACAGGAGATGTGACTTTCATCGGCGAATCCGAAGGAAATAAGACATATAACTTGACGGTGCAGGTGACTGATAAGGGTGGGCTTATCGATACCCAAATCCTTACGGTTCAGATCGTTTCTGGCGATGCTTTCAAAGGTACCAGTGGCGTAGATAATTTCGTGTTTAGGCCTGGGTTCGAAAAAGCAATCGTACAATCGTTTACGGCCGGAGCTGATGCGTCGCACGACATTCTAGAGATTGATCATCGCCTCACAAGCGGTTTCGACGAGAGCAGCTTCCTTGCTAGTTCTCACGTCATGGACGCGAAGAATGGACATGACGTGATCATCAGTCTTGATGGGGGCGGGCAAGAGCACGACCAAATTGTTCTCCAAGGCGTTCATAAGGCGAGCCTTACGTCATCAGACTTTCACTTTGTATAGAAAGCAAAAAGGTGCGGCGGTCGGGTCGCCGCACCTTTAGCCCGCCGGTCGCTGGTTCCGGCTGTGGTCCGCTATTGACAGATATTGTTGCAAAAATCGTTTTGCACAGGTGGTCAAAAAGTCTAAGGGCTCTCGGCGTCGTTAACGCTTAAAGTCCGGAGGGACCTCGTCGACTGACGCAAAACTCATAGGCGAACTCGGTAGCGCGACTACGGCTAACCCAGTTCGCGTGATCGACGTATTTGTCGATGCGCTCAGTTTGGCTGAGATGGGCTTTGAGAGTGCTGAGCCGGCGGCCATCGGTCGGCCGTCGTACATCCCTCGGTTCTCCTTAAGCTTTACATTTACGGCTATCTGAACAGAGTGCAGTCGAGCCGGCGGCTGGAACGAGAGGCCGGGCGCAATGTCGAGGTGATGTGGCTGCTGGGTCAGCTCGCTCCCGATCACAAGACGATTGCCGATTTCCGAAAGGACAACGGCCTGCGTTGCGCAAGGTATGTGCGCGCTTTGTCGAGCTCTGCCGCGGGATGGGTCTTGTCACGACGTCCAGCGTCGCCATCGACGGAAGCAAGTTCAAGGCCGTGAACAACCGGGACAGAAACTTCACGCGCGCGAAGGTGGAGCGGCGGCGCGCTCAGTTGGAGGAGAGCGTCGCGCGCTATCTGAGCCAACTTGACACGGCAGACCGACAGGAGCCGAGCGAGGCGCTGTCGGCGAAGGTGACGAGGCTTACCGAGAAGCTGACGAAGCTGAAGGAGGAGATCGGCAAGCTTGCCGCCTACGAGAAGCAGATGCTGGCTTCGCCGGATCAGCAAATCTCCCTGACCGATCCGGACAGCCGTTCGATGGCAACCAGTGGCCGCGGATCCGGCGTTGTCGGCTACAATGTCCAAGTCGCCGTCGATACCGACCATCACCTGATCATTGCGCATGAGGTGACGAACAGCGGCTCAGATCTGGCACAACTTGCCAATATGGCCATGCAGGCGAAGGCCGTTCTGAAGACTGAGACGCTCGAGGCCGTTGCCGATCGCGGCTACTTCAGCAGCCCGGAGATCCTCGCCTGCCACGAGGCTGGCATCACGGTAACTCTACCAAAGCCGATGACTTCGGGCGCCAAGCCGGACGGACGCTTCGGTAAGCAGGACTTCGTCTATTTGCCTGAGGAAGACGCCTATCGTTTTCCGGCCGGGGAGCGGTTGCCGTATCGCTATACGAACGAAGAAGCCGACAAGATGCTGCGGCGCTACTGGACCAACGCCTGTAAGAATTGTTCGATCAAACCCCAGTGCACGCCCGGGTCAGAGCGCCGGATTACGCGATGGGAGCACGAGGATCTACTCGACGCCGTGCAGCAGCGGCTCGATGCGAACCCGCTCGCTATGCGCCTTCGTCGCGAGACTGTCGAGCATCCGTTCGGTACGATGAAGGCACGCATGGGAGCGACGCACTTCCTGACCAAAACTCTGCCAAGGGTAGCCGCTGAGATGGCCCTCTCGGTTTTGGGCTATAACTAACCCGAGTAATGAATATCCTCGGGATCAGGCCGCTGATCGCCGCGGTCGCGGCCTAAGGCCGGCCCAGTCTTGGCTTCAGGCTAACGACCCTGGACGTTTTTACACGACCAAGACCCGAAGCTGACGTCAGCAGGTCATATGTTCCGGGTCGCAGTTGGCCGCCATCCTGGCGCCTAGTTTCGCCCGACTGTGATCGAAACTGAAACGTGTCGCCGCGCGTTGGCCCGAGCGCAAGAGGAGAAGTCAACATGCCGAGGCTAGCAATCGCATTTGTGTTGGCACTGGCCGCTACTGTCGCCAACGCGCCAGATACCAAATCTGGACAATCGCACACGTCGGCAATTGCCGGCGCAAATGGACCGCGGCCGTTCCTGTTTGATGGACGAATGCGAGGTGATGGCATTCGGCAGAGAGCGCTTGCCGACGATCGTCATCCCAACACTGGTGCCATCGTCGTCCCGCCGAAAGTAAACCAGCCAGGGCACGAACCATGAGTCCGCGCGCGTGTTGCTGATCTAAGCTGAAAGTGCGATGACGTCTGCTTCCGGGAGTGAGCCGACCAAGGTAGTGAAGGTTGATGAGGGTAGCATTTGACCCAGAGCGGAATCCAGCACAATCTCCGCGTCGTGAACACCCGGTTCGGAATCAGACTGCGGTTTTCGTGCCTTTGCGGGCCGTCGCCCCGCCGTAGTGCATCGCAACAGCGATAAACCTTGAGATGCATCCGACTTTTCGGTCCTAATTCGGCGTCTGCTAGATCGCAGATTTCGCTAAGCGAGGGGAAACGGATGAAATTCTTACTCGGAATTCTATTTGCATCACTTTTCACGTACGCAGCAAACGCCCAAGATTCGCCGTTTCGAAAGGAACTGAAGCGAGCAGATTTGACTGGCACAAATATGGAGGTCATCACCAGCATCTCCGACATCAAGCCGGGCGACACATCAAAGCTCCACATCCATCACGGAGAAGAGGCCTTTTACGTTTTGGAAGGCGGCACTATCGAACTACCGGACGGCAAGCAAGTGCCTTTCCCAACTGGCTTCTCTTCTGTGAATGTTCGGGATGTTCCGCACGGCGCCTTTAAGGTCGTCGGCGATAAGACTGTGAAGCTTCTGACGGTGCACATCGTCGATAAGGGCAAACCGCTCTACGATACGCCGCCACCCAAGTAGGAAAACCAGCTAGGGGCGTTCATTGCTTTACTTTGATCGGATGAGCGCCCCTGTTATCCGCGCGAGTGTCGCCATTTGGCCTATGGGCGAAGTAGAAGCTCGTAGGATGGGTTGAGCGAAGAGAAGCCCATCGCTTCCTCTTTATGCGACGAAGCATGATGGGTTTCGCAAGTGCTCAACCCATCCTGCTCCCCTTTTGTCTGTCCAAACGGGTTTGTCTGTTGGCAGCTCATGAACCATCAGCAGACGTTTCACGATCGGGAGCTTGAGGACAGGTTTTGACCCATCGCAGACGTTTGGTCGGGAGCTATGGCGCGTCTTCCACCCGGCGCCAGCAATGAAGCACTTCACGCCTTGATTTATCGATTGTGAAGTAGTGCCCGCCGCCCGGGGGCTGATCGTGCACGCGATTGATTTCAACATCAGCGTAGTGGCAATAGAGAAGTGTACCGACCGCCCCATGCCCAACGAAAAGCACATGTCCTTCGTGACTTCGGCTCAGCACGGCCTCAGCTTCGCGCACGATGCGCTTCTGGGCATCTCGGGCCCGTTCCCATCCACGAATGCTTATATCTGGGTGAGCAAAGAACTCGTCGGCAACAGCTTCGAATTCTGCTGGTGCAAGAAAACCGGTGGCCGAGCGAGCGTTCTCGTGCATCGCCTCCCGGACTTCGACATGTACACCCAGAGCGCTTGCAATCGGTTCCGCTGTTTCCAACGCCTTCTTCTCCGCGCTTGCTATTATCTGCGATGTTCCGCGCAGCCAACCAGACGCGATGACGGCCGAGACACGTGCGCGACCAGCGGCGCTCAAACCCCACGACGGTACAGGCACCGCAGGATCAACTTGCACCTGTGGGTGAGTTAAATAGCGAACCAACCATGACATGAGGATAGAGTGGATGACTACTGTAATGTCCGCAAGTGGCCCATCGCTGCCGCATCGCTCGGCCGAGAATATGTCGGCTGCCACAGGTAGACCGGACCTAACTCAAATCAGGCCAAAACAACGCGATTAAACCCTAGCAGACGTCTTCAGTGGCGCTTGCGTATCCCAGGCGCTACTTCAGCCCTCCGCCCTGCGGATTCTGCTGAATTTTCGGATTCTAACTTAGCCGCGGAAGAGGGGGTGCCTGCCAAGGCTGCTAAGCAAGTTCGGCTGACGCGCGCTGCATGTTTGCTGACATGTCCGCGGTGACGATGCTCTGCTCTTCGACCGCGGCGGCGGTCGAGGCGATAAACTCGTTGACGTCGGCGATCGCAGCCTTGATCGCCGTAAGGGAACTCGCGACCTCGCCGGAGATGACGTTGAGCGCTGCAATCTCGGACGATATCGTGTCCGTCGCTTGCTTGGCTTGGTTCGCCAGATTCTTCACCTCGGAAGCTACAACCGCGAATCCGCGGCCGGCCTCGCCCGCGCGGGCGGATTCGATCGTGGCGTTGAGCGCGAGAAGGTTGATCTGGCTGGTTATGCCGGAGATCATCTCCACAATGCCGCTCATGGCCTCCGCGGCCGCGGTCAGCTTCTGGGCCTGCCCATCGGCGGATTCTACCCGATTGGTCGCGACCTTGGACGTCTCCCGGGACTTTGCCATCGTCTCGGAGATCTCACGGATCGATGCGCTCATCTCTTCGCTGCCGGCCGCGACCGCCTCGATTAGTCCGCGTGCACTGTCCGCCTTTTTACGGCCGATGACTTGCGCGGTGACGTCGGTGGCGTACTTCACAACCTTGTAAGGTTTGCCATTAAGATCGAAGATCGGGTTGTAGGACGCCTGGATCCAGATCTCGCGACCGCCTTTGGCAATGCGCTTGTATTCGGCAGCCTGGAATTCACCGCGGTTGAGAGTTTCCCAGAACTGACGATAGCCCGGCGTGTTCTTCTCGCTCGGCTCGACGAACATGGAATGGTGCTGGCCTCGAATCTCGGCCAGCGAATAACCCATCGCTCGTAGAAAATTCTCGTTGGCGGTGCGGATCGTGCCGTCCATGTTGAACTCGATTACCGCCTGCGACTTCTGGATGGCGGTGAGCTGGCCGTCACTGTCGGCCGCCTTCATCTTCTGCGTGGTGACGTCGGTTGCGAATTTTACCACCTTGAACGGCTTGCCATTCTCGTCGAGGATCGGATTGTAGGTCGCAAGGATCCAGATCTCCTTGCCGCCCTTACCCAGCCGCTTGTATTCGGCGGCTTCGAACTCGCCGCGGTTCAGCTTGGCCCAAAACGCGGCATAGGCCGCACTGGCGCGGTCCTCTGGCGTTACGAACATGCTGTGATGCTTGCCCTTGATCTCGTCGAGCGAGTAGCCCATCGCATTCAGGAAGTTCTCGTTGGCGCTGATGATGGTGCCGTCCATCTGGAATTCGATCACGGCCTGCGCGCGGTTAACCGCGGCGATCTTGCCGGCATCCTCCATAGTCCTGATCTTGTACGCCGTGATGTCGGTGGCGAACTTGATGAAGCTGACCACCTTGCCGTTCTCATCGCGCAACGGCGCGTAGGAGGCGTGAATCCAGAGTTCCTTGCCTCCCTTTCCGAAACGCTTGTACTGCGTGGTCTGGAATTCCCCGCGGTTGAGGCTGGCCCAGAAATCACGGTAGCGAGCGCTTTCGCGCTCGGCTGAGCTGACGAAGATGCTGTGGTGCTTGCCCTTGATCTCTTCAAGCGTGTAGCCGCTCATCTTGAGCAGGTTTTCATTGGCATCGAGGATGGTGCCGTCGAGGCCGAATTCGATCACGGCCTGCGACTGATCCAGCGCCTCGACCTCCGCGATTGCGTGTCTGACTTTCTTGCTTTGAAAATTGAACACTGCGGCTCCGCACGTGGGTTTGCAATTGCGAGGACAGTCGCTCCCCTGCCTAAAAAAATTGCACGTTCTTGTTGACCAATCGTAAACCCTGCAACACCCCAAGCTTGCCCAGGCTCACAACGTGGTATCTTCGCCGTTTGCAATTAAAGGCATTTCCAGAGTGTATGCACGTTAGATTGCGTACGAGCCCGTATTTGTACGGGAGTATCCAAACCGGTGCACAGACTGAAGAAGGAGATTATCGCTCCTCTACGCCCGAGGACCAGAGCCGTGGTGCGGGGGAGGTGACTAATCCTCTCTCGGTCTGAGTACACGTGTTTAAAGACCGCGCCTCTCAGCTGCCGCTTAGGTCGCTCTAATGTTGTGCTGATATTGCTGTTCGCCTCCGTAGAAGCCACGGATGCCATAGGAGCTACGAGAGCTTAGAATCATGCTGACGAATCGTGACTAGCACAGACAGTCCTAATGCCTGCTTTGACAGCGCTTCAAGGAGAGCTCGAAAGAGCACTCAAAGAGCTTCAGGACCTTCGCAGAGAGCTTGGCGATCAAATAGTCGTCAGCACCTTGGAGAGCGAACGTTTCGGGATCGCGGCCGGCGCAGCCAGTCGGATGAAGGAGATCTGCAGCCGGATCGAGATGCTAACCATCCTTCTGATCGAGGCAAATGACGGCATAAACTGAGCGTAGCGAGATCTGCAACTCTCTCCCGACACGGTCCCACACCGGTGGTAAGGGAAGAGCAGCAGTAGGGAAGGGTTAGGGGTTATCATTGCTGCCAAAATCGGCGGCACGCTAGTACCTGCAGAAATCGCCAGAGCCAATGAGCTGCCGGATACCGACAGCGTTCGCAATCATTCCTTGAGCAAAAGCGAGGGCTGGGGGGTATGTCGGCCACCCATTAAGCTGATGGAAAGCAAAGCATGATGACCATCATGCCTAGGTGACTATCATGCCTACAATAAGTGAGCGTTGGAATGCCGGGGTCTTCGTTTCAGCGGCAATTGCACAGGAACCCGCGGATGGTGGTGGGGACCTTCCTCGTGCTTATGATTGCCTGCGTGGTCGGACTGGTGGCATGGAAAGCCTCTTATGCCCGGGAAGCGGCCCTTAGGCAGTCAGCGGATAGCCAGAAGAACCTAACGCGCTCGCTCGCCCAGCATGCAGCCACCACATTCAAAGCACCAGACGTGGCGCTTGCTAGTATGGCCGACCTACTAAAGTATCAAAACCCTCAAAAAGTGCGTTTCGACGCCTACTTGCGGGAGATGACGCAGGCCATGCCACAACTCCGCTTCATCGCCGTTTTCGACAGCGCTGGGAGCTGGCGCTATTCGTCAGTTGAGGAGCGACCCGAGTACAGTAACGCTGACCGTCCGTACTTCGCCTACCATCGCGACAACTCCAACACGAAGTTGCTCGTCAGTGGCCCTGTTACCTCCAGGCTCACAGGACTCCCAACCATAATTCTGTCTAGGCGCATTAGCACTCCCTCGGGGCAGTTTGCCGGGGTGATCGTGGCGGCCATCGACTGCGACTTCTTCAGTTCATTCTTCGGCTCATTCAACTTGGGTACCCAAAGCGGAATCAGCATCTTGAAGAACGATGGCACTCTGTTGGCGCGCTGGCCGGCGGTTGAGAGTATCCGGACAATTGGCGATGTGTCCCTCTTCCAACAACGAATAGGCGAAAGCGCCTCCGGGTTCTACAGGATCACATCGCCCTTCGATGGCCTGATCAAGTACGTTGCTTATGAGCAGACCCCAAACTACCCATTGGTCGTCACCGTGGCCCAGTCCGAGGGTGAAGTTTTGCAGGGCTGGTGCACTGATCTCGCCTCTGACGCCCTGATTGCCGGGTTGCTCCTGGCAGTGGTCATTGGAGTTGCATGCATGCTGAACGCCCAATTCCGTTTCGGGGCGCGTGTCGAACGCACCTTGCAAGAACGAGAGGCTCGTTTCCGGCTGCTCGCTGACAACATTGCGGACATCGTGATCGTTATGGATAAAAAGGGACGTATCCGTTACGTGTCGCCTTCGGTGGTTACCGTGCTGGATACCTCTGAAGACGCCTTTCTGGGCAAATTGTGCCTCGATGTCGTCCACGAAGATGATCGCGACAGAGTGATTAGCGCGAGTAGGCAGTTGAAGGATGCCGCAGCGTCTCCTTCCGTGCGCTTCCGGATGCGGCGCGCGTCAGGTTCTATCGTGTGGTTGGAGGCTCACTTCAGGATCGCAGAGCGTTTCTCTTCAGCCGATGCGGAGATTGTGGGCGTCCTTAGAGATGTCACGAAGCAGAAGGAGATGGAAGACGAATTGTCCAAGGCCAACTTGAAGTTGGCCCAGCTCGCAATGACGGACGGGCTAACCAAACTGGCAAACCGGCGCAGCTTCGATGCATTCTTGCGAGAAGCCTACGCTGAGTATGATGTACTCTCGGTTCTTCTTATCGACATCGACCACTTCAAAGAATTTAACGACGGTTTGGGCCATCCAGCAGGTGATGCATGCCTGCAACAGGTTGCTGAAGTGATTGGCCGCGCAACGGCAAATACGGGAGGCTTCTCGGCGCGCTATGGTGGAGAGGAGTTCGCCGTCATCCTTCCCGGGGTCCCTGAGGAGAAAGCAGCGAGGGTCGCGGACGCCATTCGGCTGTTGGTTCAGCGTCTGAAGATCCGTCACCCTCGATCACCAACTTCTCGCGTGGCTGTTAGTGTCGGCGTGGCACAAAAGAACCATGCCACATTCGATGAATTCACTTTGATCCGCGACGCTGACATCGCTCTTTATCATGCTAAGAAGCGAGGCAGGAACTGTACGGTGGTTAGTTCGACAACCACCAACCGCGTTGCCGACGCGCCGGACCTTGCACCGTCTCTGGGCAGCCTGCACAGGATGACAGAGTGATACCGAACAAGCGAGGAGCACGGCGAGTCCCATTCGCCCGTCCCTTCACCGCCAACATCATGGCGATTGATGGCACGTGGCGGCGCGGCTGCACTGTCAAAGACGTATCTGATACGGGGGCGAGGCTCATTGTTGACGCCTCAGATCACGGTTTGCCTCTCAAAGAGTTCTTTCTTGTGCTTTCCGCGACCGGACTGGCATACCGGCGATGTGAGGTTGCCTGGGTGAACGGTACAGAAGTCGGCGTGACGTTTCTGAAACAGGCCAACCCAAGACTCAATCGAGCTTCGGTTCCACAGTAGTGTACCTGCCAATCGAACGCCCGATTAGCGAACCAGACATTCGTCTTGCTCCGCAAACGAACGAGTTCGGCTTCAGCTAACGCAAGCTCGATCGAGCTCTGTCGCTCCGGGTTGCGAACACGCAGCTTATGTCGCCTTCTGGCCCGAAGCCGTCTGCGAGGGCAGCGCAGAGCACGTCTGCTCTGCCCCGGGTCTAATTCGATGTCGGAGAGCCAGCGGGATAGGAGGCGGGCATTCATAATTGACCTCCTCAGCTAGTGAGGCTGGTCATTTTCAGCCCGCACGCCTTCCAAGCCCGCGTCCGGTTTGAGACGATTGGAGACGTACTTGGGTCCAATTTGAGCGAAGCGAGGCCCGCCTTTGACTCCAAGCCGACATCAGTGGAGTGAAGCCGTCACCACGAAAGATTGCTGCGGGAATGTCAGCTTGCCACCCGCGAGCATGGACTGATCCAGGCGGGATGCGGCGTAATCGGCAAGCGACTTGATCATCCGCTCACGCTCAGTTGAACCTTTTTCTCTCAAGAGCGCAGCCATCGGAGTGGCACTAAGTTGGAAGCGGACATAGTCCAGCATAGAGGGGAACGTGATCTGTTTTGTGACGGCGGCCACATCAACAACGTCAAAGCCTGCCTGTCTAGCCCAAGCGTCAACCTCTTGCTCATTGTAAGCGAGATGCTCCGAACGTTTGGTTTTTGAGGCCTCTTCTCCGAGATGTTCGTCTAGTGCTTGGACAAAAGCGTGCGCCGCTGGCGTTTTCTCAATCGCGCTGTAGACGCTTAAGCCCGCACGACCTCCGGGCTTGAGTACCCTGACCATTTCCCTGAGTGCCAGTGGCCGATCCGGGAAAAACTGCAATCCAAGTTGGCAGAGCACGACGTTAAAAGAGTTTGCATCGAAAGGCAGGTCTAGCGCGCTGCCTTCGATCCATTCGATATCGGAAGACTTTTCCCGTGCCACCGCGAGCATAGCTGTATTGAGGTCAATGCCAACCAACCGTCCATCATGTCCGCGCTGCTTCGCTAACCGCGCCACAACGCCGGTACCGCAGGCAACGTCGAGCACGCTTTCTCCCCCGCTCGGCGAGATGCGGTCGAGCAGATCATTGGCCCATACGGAAGTGATGGCTGGCACAAGATAGCGTTCATAAAGCTCCGGTGCGCTGGCATCCATTTGCCAATGTTCATGGGCCGACATGACCTTCCTCTAATCCTTTGATCAAAAATAGGAAAGAAAGCACTGCGTTGGCGACGACCACGCCGATGCTGGCTGACTTGCCCAACAACCGCAAGGGGGCAAACGACTGCTTCGCCCCGTTTGCCGACCAAGTTGCTGGGCTCTCAGACGGTCAGCTTTTTGACCCTTCAGCGACCTCGGCAGTCGTTCGCTTTCCCGCCGCCATTTTCGCGCCTGCGTCCACCCAGGGAGGGCCAGCTCGGCGCGCAACGGCCACTGTCCCCATCGTATTCGCTCAGCACGCAGACCCGGGGGGCTTGGAGATGTGACGAGCCTCTCGCGGCCGGGCAGAAACTTAACGGGCACGTCCATGCTTCTGACAGAAGTGTCCTAGAAGGAACTGGAGATCTTGAAGGAAATACTTCCCGGAACCACGCGAGTCGGCTTGCTCTGGAATCCGACCACGCCTTCGCATCCGACCGCTCTTAAGGCGGCCGGTCGCGGAGCACAAACGATCGGAGTGGAGCTCGTCCCTGCTTCAGCCAGCACTGTCTCAGAAGTACAGGACAGAGTTCAAGCCATGGCGCACAATCGATGCAACGGGGTTCTAGTCGTGTCATCACCTCTATACACCGTGCAAGCTGAGCTGGTGGCTGAACTTCAGACGAAGCATCGATTGCCTGCCATATTCGCTAATAGGGCCAACGTGAAGGCGGGCGGCCTGGTCAGCTACGGGTCCGATCTAGACGATCTCTATAGGCGTGCCGCCTTCTACATCGGCAAAATCTTCAAGGGAGCTACGCCTGCTGAATTGCCAGTGGAGCAAGCTTCGAAGTATTTTATGGTTCTCAACCTAAAGACAGCGAGGGCTCTGGGCGTTAATGTCTGCCCGACGTCGTGGCCCGCGCAGATCAAGTGATCGAACGAGTCGCCAAGCTGATTTGCATGAATGGCCCATTTCCGAAGTTGCGTGTGGCCCGACGGAGGTCCGCTCATCGCGGCAGAGCGGACGCAAGTTCTCAACTAGAGTCGTTTGCATTCTGACGCAACGCGGACCGCCTCTAACAAAGTCACGTCGGTATGCCGCCTCTCATAATAGGCATTTCTCGTCCGGCCGCATTTGCTCAAGCGCCTGAGTTCGCGTCGGCGGCCCGGCAGACAAAAAGACCCCAGCGTCACCAAAGGATAAGTGAGCTGGGGCACAAGTCACCTTCTGGCCCGGGATCACGAACCCGAGCTATCGGGAAAACTCGGCAAGGCCGCCGTCGTTCCGCGATTGAGATGGCGCTTGGGAACGAAACACAATAAATGTTGGTTGCAAAGCCGCAGATGCCCGCCCGGGAATCCTTGATTCCGCGGAGTGCGCCGATCTAGATGGCAAAATTGCAAATTGCGTATCGGGCAAAGCCCTGGGAGTGGTACCATCGCAAAGGGCTGCCTGCCTTCTATGGTGTCGAAGCCACATCTTCCTTTTCGCTTCCTCGCGCTACGATCTGGAGTGCGGCATCCTCAAGCGGTCGCTGCAGCCCTTTGGCCTCGTCCCAGGGCGCCCGCAGCCATACATCCCATTCTTCAGCCCTCGTCAGGATCACCGGCATAGCCTTCGGATGAATCGGCTCGACGACCGCATTCGGCGCGGTGGTGAGGAATCCATAGACCTGATGGGGCCCCGTCACGGGCTTCGTTTTCGTGCCCCGATCACCGTTGAAGGTGG
>NZ_JADFUE010000036.1:0-69199 GCF_054967145.1 Bradyrhizobium sp. UFLA06-24 | reverse complement strand
TCCTTGGCGGGAGCTGCAGGTGCGGCAACAGGCGCTTCCGGCACCAGCGGCGGCGCTTCGGCAATGGGAGCAGCACTACCTGCGGCCATGGCCGCCATGCCCTGCTCGACCATCGCTTCCAGCTTGTCGATGAGATCGCGGTCGTTGCCCTCCGGCTCGGCTTCGGTCGCCTCGAGCCCAGCCAGGATCTCCTTGATGCGGTCGATCGAGGACAGGATCACCGTCACGGCCTGGCCGGTCACCGGCATGCCGTCGCGGAATTTGCCCATCAACGTCTCGCCGGCATGCGCCAGCGCTTCGAGCCGCGGCAACCCGAGGAAGCCGCACGTCCCCTTGATGGTGTGGACCAGGCGGAAGATGTTATCCAGGATCTTGGCGTTGTTCGGCTCCTGCTCGAACTTCACCAGCTGATTGTCAACGGTGTCCAGGCTCTCGCTGGTCTCCGTCAGAAACTCCCGCAACAGATCATCCATGAAAACAGGCCTTCATACAGGGAGGGGCACGCACGAGATGTGATGCGCCACTTCAGAATTGGGCCAGCTTCACCGCAAAGCGTTTAATATTGGTTGAGTATGTGCAAAAGAACGGAACCAACAAAGAGATAAGGCGCTCCGGACAAGCCGAAGCGCCTCGTAAAGATTGCATTAACCCCTGAGCGCGACGCGCGCGTTTACGAAGCGGTAACGATGATCGCTTCGCCTTCAGGCTTGAGCGTCACGGTGAGACCGCAGGCCTGCGCCAACAGCCGCGTATAATAGGGCTGGATCGCATGCGCATCCGCGGCCGGCCCGCGCGCGCCGCTCAGAAGCTCGGAGATGTTCTGCGGCAGGCGAGCGTTATGTCCGGTCGCAGTGATGCGGAAGCTCATCGTCTCGCCCTCTCCGATCGGATCGACCGTGAGCATACCGCCGCGCGGAATCGTGTGCTGGGAGACGACCAGCATGTTGAGCAGCAGCTTGACGCGATTTTTCGGCAGCAGCAGCCGCGGCAGATTCCACGTGATCGTGCACTTGCCGTCCTCGATGTGACCCTTTGCCATCGTCTGGGCATCGCCGAGGTCGATCTGCGCACCGGAGGAGCCGGCGGCGCCGAAGGCCAAGCGGCAGAACTGCAGGCGGGCGGAGGCCGTCTTCGCGCTTTTGCGAATCAGGTCGAGCGCGAATTCGCGGTCCTCGGGCTTGGGATCGTCGTCGAGGACTTCAAGCCCATTGACGATGGCGCCGACCGGGCTGATGAGATCATGGCAGACCCGCGAGCACAGGAGCGCCGCGAGTTCGAGCATATCGGGAGCGGAAGCGGTACCGGAAGACGGAGCGTCGGACATAAAGGGTTCCTGGAATTGCACGGCGCGGACGCGGCGAATCACGCATGCTTGACGGATGCTGTGGGTTCTAACATTCGCCAGCCGGTGGCAGCTAGCTTGCGATAGGTGCGAAGCGGCCATAAAGCCGCTCGAACCAATCGGGGCGAATCACGTGAGGAAGGGCGAGGCTTGCCGATGAATGAGGCATGCAGGTGAGGATCATCGACAGCGAGGCCGCTGACCGGCTGATGGAGCCCCTGACCGCACTGGTGGTGCAGGCCGGCGAGGCGATCCTTGGCGTCAACCGCGCGGCAATGCGGGTCGACGGCAAGCAGGACGGCTCGCCGGTGACCGAAGCGGACCTTGCCGCCGACCGGATCATTGCGGAGGGGCTGGCGAGGCTTGCTGGCGACGTGCCGACACTCTCGGAGGAGCGGACCCACCTCGCCTCGCCGCCGTTTCGCGGCAGTTTCTTCCTGATCGATCCGCTCGACGGCACCAAGGAGTTCGTCGCCGGCCGCGACGAATTCACCGTCAACCTCGCTCTCGTGACGGAGGGCGTGCCGCGGCTCGGCATCGTCAGCGCACCCGCGCTCGGGCTGCTCTGGCGCGGGATTGTCGGCCGTGGCGCCGAGCGCGTAAGGTTTGACGGCGCGACCATCAAAGCCGCCGAACCGATCCGGACGCGCAAACTGCCCGGGCACGGCGAGCCCTGGGTCGCGGCGGTGAGCCGCTCGCATGGCGATCCCAAAAGCGAAGCATTCATCGATCACAGGCCCAACGCGGTCAGAAAGACCTGCGGCTCGGCCGTGAAGTTCGGCCGGATCGCGGAGGGCAGCGCCGATATCTATCCCCGCTTCGGGCCGACTTGCGAATGGGACGTTGGGGCGGGTTGCGCGGTGGTGACCGCCGCCGGCGGCAAGGTCACCGACGACAAGGGCGGCGAGCTTCGCTTCGGCGAGCGCGGCGACACCGGCTTCATCATCCCCGCGTTCATCGCCTGGGGCGATGCCGAAGCGGTAGCGACCTACTGACTGAGCTTGTCCTGCAGCGCCGGCCATCGCTTGCCGACCTCATACAGGAAGCGTTCCGGATTGGCGGCGAAGGCGTCGCGGTTGTCCTCGCGGCTGAACAGATAGAGGCGCTGCGCCGAGATCGCGAAGAAGCGGGGATTGCCGGCAATTGTCACGCCGCGCGCGATGTCGACGGGGTCGTAACCACCGAACTGCGGCCCGTAGATTTCGGGATGGGCGAGGAATTCCGCCCGGTTGCCGTCGTTGCGGAAGCGCCAGACCGCGCCCCAGAGGTTGGCCTCGAACTCCGCCGTTCCCAGCTCCGCCCCGCCATCGACGAAATAGGCCACGGGGTCGAAACCTTCGATGGCGACGCCCGAGAAGCGATTGACCACGATCCGTTCGGTGGTCGCGGCCTGCGCCGTCAACCCGGAGCAGCCGAGCCAAATGCCCGCCAGCATGCAGACCAGGGCGCCGATCAAGGCAATTCCGGGGCGCAAAGGGCTATCTTCCTGCCGTTGTGCCGTCATAGTTGCTGCGGATAACATCCGAGTCGAGGGGACATCCGGCGCAACCTAGAGCCGTGCCTGTTGGCGTCAGGTTAAGGGAAGCGGACGGAATCGATATCAGGGGTTCTTTTATGACTTTCGCATCACGCCTTGCCGCAGTGGCGCTCATCGCGCTGGCTGGCTGGACCGTGCCGGCCTCGGCCCAGACGGCCGCGCCCCCGCCCGACCTGCCGCCGCCGCAGCGGACCCCGACGCCCAACACCTATGGGCCGGACGAGCTCGTCACCGCCGGCCACCGCTTCTTCGGCAACGTCTCACGCGGGCTGGCCTCGATCATCGAGAAGGCGGTCAGCCAATGGGGCCTGCCGAACGGCTACATCCTGGGCGAGGAAGGCTCCGGCGCCTTCGTTGCCGGCCTCCGCTATGGGGAGGGCACGCTCTACACCAAGAACGCCGGCGACCTCCGTGTCTACTGGCAGGGTCCCTCGCTCGGCTTCGACTGGGGCGGCGACGGCGCGCGCACCATGACGCTGGTCTATAACCTGCCCGCCACGAACGCGATCTACCAGCGCTTCGCCGGCATCGACGGCTCGGCCTATATCATCGGCGGCTTCGGCATGACGGCGCTCACCGCCAACAACATCGTGCTGGTGCCGATCCGCTCCGGCCTCGGGCTTCGCCTCGGCGCCAATATCGGCTATCTCAAATACACACCGCGCGCGACCTGGAACCCGTTCTAGGCAAACGCGTCCGTACCACTACGGATCAAGGTTAACGACAGGCGGGGGCTGGCTTTTTGCCGGCCCCGCATGCATTGTCGTTGGTAAATTTTTCCTTAGCTTTCGGAGTTCTGGCCCATGATCGAACCGATCATGTACCTGGCGATCGGTTTCCTGCTGTCGATGCTGTGCGGGCTTGCGATCGTGCCGCTGGTGCATAACCGCGCGGTGCGCCTGACCACGCGCCGGCTCGAGGCGGCGACGCCACTCTCGATGGCGGAGATCCAGGCCGACAAGGACCAGCTGCGCGCCGAGTTCGCGATGTCGGCGCGGCGGCTGGAGATGAGCGTCGAGCAGCTCAAGAACAAGACCACGAGCCAGCTCGCCGAGCTCGGCAAGAAGAGCGATGCCATCAACCGCATGAAGATCGAGCTCGGCGAGAAGAACGCCACGATCTTCGCGCTGGAGGCGCGCGAGAAGGCGGTGAAGGAGCAGCTCCGCGCCACCGAGGAGGAATTCAACGCCAAGACCGAAGCCTTGCGCGAGGCCGGGATCGCGCTGGCCGACAAGCAGGCCGAGCTCGCAAAGATCAATGCCGAACTATCCGACCGCTCGATGATGGCGGAGACCCGTCAGGTCGAGCTGGTCGCGGTGCGCGCGCAGATCGACGAATTGAAGAACCGCGTCGGCGACGCCGAGAAGGAGTTTGCGGCGACGCAGGCGCGCCTGGCGCAGGAGCGGACCGAATCCGAGACCGCCTCGCGCGAGCTCGCCGAGGCGCGCGGCCGCGTCGAGAATCTGAGCCAGCGGGTCACCGAGCTCGATCGCGAGCTGATCGTGCAGGTGAAGGAGGCCGAGATGCTCTCGGGCCGCGTCGCCGATCTCGAAGGCCGCCTCTCCACGCAAGGCAAACTGCTCGCCGAGCGCGACTACGAGAACAACCAGCTCCGCCAGGCGAACGAGGCCGCCGAGCGCACCATCAAGGAGCTGCGCGTCGAGATGGCGGCCTTGAGCGGCGGCAAGTCGTCAGCCGCGATGGAGCAGCTCCGCGCCGAGAAGGCCGCGCTGGAAGAGCAGCTGCGCATCGCCCGCGACGAGCGCGCCAAGGTCCAGCGCGACATCAATGCGATCCAGCAGCAGGCGGAAAGCTCCTGGGCCACCGAGCGGATGGAGAACGCGCTGTTGCGCGAGCGGATCAACGACATCGCCGCCGAAGTGGCCAAGCTCGCGATGCAGCTCGAGGGTCCGAACTCGCCGATCGAGGCGCTGCTCGCGGCCGAGGCCGGCCAGCCGCCGAAACCGGCGCCGCGCCCGGCGGGGGGCGTCGCGAGCAACGGCGCGGCCGCAAGCCCCCTGCCCGAGGGCGGCGGAACGCTGGCCGAGCGCATCCGCGCGCTCCAGGCCCACGCCTCCCGCGCCCGCCAGCAGGGCGCGTAAATCGTCCGAAACCCGGCCTCGCCCGGCGATTTGAGCGATCGAGACGAGGTTTTCCGGCGTCAAGCCGCCTGAAAACTTGACACTTCTACCCCGCACTTCTAAATCGCGGGCTCCAAATGCGCCGGCCGGCCGAAAAGTCCGGCCGTCTGCATGATGGTCCCGGGCGCATAGCTCAGCGGGAGAGCGTTCCCTTCACACGGGAGAGGTCCAAGGTTCGATCCCTTGTGCGCCCACCATTTCAAACCTGAATTCAATGATTTAGTCGCTGGCTTCCCCTGTAATGTGCCCCAAAAAAGCGGGGGCACAATAGGGGCACATCGGCTCCTACCTTGGTCAGTCGTTTCCGAGAAGCCAACCATCCAAGAGCAGACGGCAGGCGCGTTATTGCCGAGCATGTTTTCGTAAAGAGCATGCGATGCTGCTCTAGACTTGCGAGCAACAGCGACGACGCGCGTGAAGGCTTTGGTCTAGTCCGCAGCGCATGAAAGCGCCGCTCGCGATCATCGCGGATTCGATGGCAATTCCCGCCGAACATGGACTGCGGAGGTCTAGGTGGTTACAATTATGGGTTGACTCGTCTGGGGGCAGACGGGCGTACGAACAAGGGGGTAGGCCGTCTGTCGACCATCACCGCGACTGATCTCACGTCCGCGCGTGACAGGGAATCCGGAAGCACTCGACGTTCACCTCATGTTGGTGGAGCGCGACGTCCTCATCGAGGGTCATTCGGTCAAGATCCACTGTCATTGCCTCACAGTGGATGGAAACGGCCGCGTCCAGCCGCACCGGCTGGCGGAGTTCATGCGGAACGCCGTAGTCGACTATGCGATACCGCGCTCGAAGCTCGCTGCAGCGAAAGCGCGCGACGCCAAGTACAATAGCACCGAGGCGGTCGCCGAACTCGTCGAGCGCGCCAAGCGGTCGTTCACCGATTTGGCGAAGACCGGAGAGGGCGGCGAGATGCTGCTGTTCTTATTGGCCGAGCGCTTCCTCAAGCTGCCTCAGATTCTGTGCAAGATGGATCTCAAGACAGACACGCGCCTACACTACCATGGAGCCGATGGGGTGTACGCTGGCGTGATGCCGGAAGGCATCCCGAAGCTCTACTGGGGTGAATCCAAAATCTACAAGGACGCGGGAGCCGCGATCCGCGACTGCCTCGCCTCACTCGCTCCCTTCCTCATTGAACCAGAACACGAGGAAACCGACGGGGAACGCGATCTGGTGCTCCTGAGCGACAAGGCCGACCTCAGTGATGCGACGCTCACCGACGCGCTGAAGAAGTATTTTGACAAGTCGTCGGTGATGTCCAAGCGGGTCCAATACTGCGGCGTGGCCCTGGTGGGCTTCGACGCGCCGTTCTATCCGAAAGATGACGTAAAGGCGATCGCGGAGGAGATCGTTGAGGCCTCACGCGCGGAACTGACCGTTTGGAGCAAAAGGATCGGCGAGCGGCTCAAGTCGGAGAAGCTCGACCAGATGGAAATCGAGCTGTTTTGCATCCCGCTGCCGTCGGCCGACGGCTTCCGCGCCGCATTTCTCAGAGCGATGGGGATTAAGACGGAATGAGCCTAGTCGGTCTCCAGTCGTGGCTTCTTCAGGAAGGAATTCGCGACGATCTCGATGCGATCATTCGACTCACCGTGCGCACCGAACTTGACAACCTAGTGCCCGAACCCGCCGCCCCCTCTGCCGTGGCGATCGATTGGCCAAGGCTGCTGCTCGCCGGCAGCATATTGGCGCGGTCCGATCAACGGATCGACCAGGAGGCCGCGCTCCGGATCGCAACTGCGGCGATCTCTCTGACGGACGATCAAGCACTCAAGGACGCGGGCGCTGTCCTGTTGGGCAAGCTCTCCAATTACCGGGCCATCACGCTAGCCAACGATCGCCACCTACTGACGGCCGGTCTCGACCGGACGGCTAGGTGTGGCGCTGCGCCTTGAATCCCAGCGTCGCGAGATGGACCGTTCCATCCTGGTGGAATCGAGCGGCGCTTGGCTGCAGGTGAACGATTTTCAGCAACGCTTCTGGCCAATGCGGGCGGAGGAAGTTGGCTCTCGGCGTCCGCCCCCACTGCCTCCGGGAAGACGTTTCTCGTCCTTCAGTGGTTGATCGACCAACTAAGCGCGGGTGACACCCGGGTCGCAGTCTACCTCGCCCCTACCCGCGTGTTAGTTTCGGAGATCGAGACCACTCTCCAAGGTCTTCTCGGCAAGACCAAGCGCATCGAGGTGTCGTCCCTTCCCCTCCGTGACAAGTACGAAGCGGCGCGCGCTGGAGGCGCGCAAGTAATTCTAGTCTCCACGCAGGAGCGGCTGCACCTTCTCGCCAACGTGCTCGGCGACGCGTTCTCAATTGACCTGCTTATCGTGGACGAGGCGCACAAAATCGAGGACAGCCAACGCGGCGTGATCTTGCAGGACGCCGTAGAGCGGGCTAGCCGTGCGAACTCGAAGCTGAAGGTCGTATTCATCAGCCCCGCGACACAGAACCCGGAGGCATTGCTAACGGACGCGCCCGACGGTGTGCAGACTGTCGCCGTCGACAGCGACGCTCCCACCGTTCTCCAGAACCTGATCGTCGCGAACCAAACCCCACGCAAGCCGAAGCTCTGGAACCTGACCGTCCGACAGCAGGGTTCGACACTTCCAGTCGGAACGCTCCAGCTCGCAAGCACGCCAGCGGGACTTAGGAAGCGCCTCGCCTTCATCGCCGCAGCGGCGGGCCAGAGAGGCGGAACGCTCGTCTACACGAACGGCGCCGGAGAGTCGGAGGATGTCGCCGATCTGGTTAGCCAGCTCCTGCCTCAGCCTGGCTCAATCGATCCGGAGCTTGCACAGCTCGCCGACCTCGCCCGGAAGGGCGTACGCCCCAACTTCCGCCTTGCACCGCTCGTTGAACGCGGGGTCGCGTTCCACTTCGGCAATATGCCATCGACGCGGCATCGTGGCGCTTCGAGAGACTGGCCGCCGAAATGGACCCGAGCCGCATGAATGTGGTGAGCAGATAGGCGCCCGAGTCCTTGAGGTTGGCCGAGATGATCCGCGGGAACATCGAGTACCACCGGTAGGACCTACAGCCTTCCGGTGCAGATCCGCAACACGATGGAGCTGGTCGAGCAAGTCGCGCGATTCAAGGCGCCGAAGTATCTGTCCGCCTACATGGATGTCCTGCACATAATCTCCGCCAGATCAACCGTGAGGACCTGATTGATCACGGCTTGGACATCGGCACACAACTTGAGTTTGGTATTTCGTCGAGGACCCTCCTCTCACTCATGGAACTCGGTCTCTCCCGCATGAGCGCGGTTGCCTTGTACGAGAAGACCGATCTCAGTAAGGAGGAATGCGTGGCGTGGGTCACCGAACGCGAAGGTCAGCTCGAAGCCATGGATTTCCCGGTCATCATCGTCCGCGAGCTACGCGAGCGGCTTCTGCCGCTCGACGACGTGGACAGCAATTCTACCGCTTGATTGGAATGGAGGTTTCACATGCCCGCGAAGCCGATCGACCTCGGCCCACTGCACTTCGCCAAAAGAGGTGACGCCGTTGCTTATTTGAATGACATGCTTCACCGGTACGACGTGGGCGATCGGGTTGGCGCCAATGACACAGTGATTCTACGAGCGGCACTGGAGCACCATCCCGATGCCGAGGCCAAGAAGGGATGCGGAATTACCCACTTTAACGTCCGAACTGCTGACTTCGGTACGAAATGCTTCTGGTTGAACCGTACTGACGGAACGACCGAAAAGTTTTCTCATAGGGCCTGTATCTACGGTACCTAGCTAAGCAATTCTAAGTTATTGATCTTTCTTGGTGTGGTGATCGTCCTCGTCCCGTTTTGTTCACGGTCGTTTCACCCAATTCGTTGCGATTTCATTGCTGCCTTTCGCAACGAGAACGGCGCTCGCTGAAACATCGAGCGTGCGTGTGGCAACGCAACGAGTAGGTTGCCGGCCGCTATTTCGCAGAGGGTCGACTTCCCGCGAGATCTCCAGGAGCGCCAGCAAGTACACTGATAGGGCGTTGCCGCTGCTCGACGGCATGAAGGCGCCCGAGAAAATTGTCGAAACGCGCCGCGGGAGATACTCAAGCCAATTTCGCCTAAACCGGAGACACCGGCGCCAGATCCAGACGAAGACGATATTGAGGATGATCTCGACGAAATCGATGAGGCGTCGCGGCAGGATCCGAAGTTGCCGCACTTTATTCACAATTCACACGGGGATGCAGATCCGCGGCCGCTCAAGGCATGGCTAATCAAACGGCTGATGCCAGCGGTGGGGCATGGCTTGCTGTCGGGTCAGTGGGGCGCCGGCAAAACATGGTGCACCATCTTGGTGCACGGTGAGCGAAGCAGATCGGGTTGGCGGGACGTTGGCCCATGCGCCGTTCTTCGTGGCGAGCTCCTTAATCCAGTCGGCGTCGTAGCCACGTCAGAAAGCTGCATCGATCCGCGCTTCAGACAAGATAGTCGCTTTCTGGCAAGCCGATTCTCGTGAGCCTCGTCGGGCGTCAGCGCCAGCCGGACCGGCAGGCCGTTGGCATCCACGAGTGCATGAATCTCACTGCGAGGAGGTGGAGGCGGCCGGCTTCGTACTGGACGCGGAAAGCACAATGCTCGCGAACAAGGACGATCCGCACTCGATGAAGGTGTTCGATCCCTCGATCAAGGGCGAGACCGATCGCTTCGCCTATCAGTTCGTGAAGCCATGACAGGTCCGGGATGTAGGATGGACGGAACTTCCTCTAATCGAGCGGCACATCAAGTTGGATTGTTGTGCCCTTTGGCTCG
Organism: Bradyrhizobium sp. UFLA06-24; assembly: GCF_054967145.1. Classification (NCBI taxonomy): domain Bacteria; kingdom Pseudomonadati; phylum Pseudomonadota; class Alphaproteobacteria; order Hyphomicrobiales; family Nitrobacteraceae; genus Bradyrhizobium; species Bradyrhizobium sp. UFLA06-24. The sequence continues at coordinate 59,418 of NZ_JADFUE010000036.1, read as the reverse complement.
TTTGATGAGACCGCGATGCGTCCATTGAGTTGGGCAAGCAGGCTCTTGATCACCTTGAAGCCCAGGCTCGCTCGCGGCTGGTCCATATCGAAATCCGCCGGCAGTCCCACGCCCTGATCCGCTACCACGACATGCAAATCGGCTCCGCGCCCCGCGCCCGCCACCTGGATTTCGCCGGACTTGTCGGAGTAGGCGTGCTTCGCCGCGTTCGTGACAAGCTCATTGATCAGGAGGCCAAGCGGAATTGCCTTGTCCGCCGGAATCATCAGGTGGTCGAACTTACAGTCAATCTTGTAGGCGAGCGTTTCTTGCAGCTTCCTGCAAAGCTCGCCCGCGAAGTCCGCAATATCGACAAACCCGATCCTGGTGCTGCGCCACAGGTGGTCGTGAACCTGGGCGATCGTCGTGATGCGGGAAGCGGCGTCCTTGAGCGCGTTTTGAACTTCCTCGGACTGTGCGCTGCGGGACTGGACGCGGAGCAGGCCTACCACCGACGCCAGGCTGTTCTTGACACGGTGGCTCATCTCTCGAGTCAACATGGCTTGGTGCTCGAGGGCTTTTTGGAGCTCGGCGTCGGCATGCTGCCGCTCAATGGCGATGCCGAGCAGGCCCGCAAAGCCGGCAAGGAAATCAGCATCCGCGAGATCGAACTGACCCGAGTCAGCGCTGTCGACTTCCAGAACACCAAACGGTAGATGACCTTCGCCGCCCCGCGCGATGAGAACGTTGATGGCGCGCTTGATGCCGTGCTCCGACAGTAGTTTCGGCGTTCGAAAGCGGGTTTCTTCCTGCAGGTGGTTGGAAATGACGATTTGGCCGGTATGGAACGCGTAGCCGGCGGGAGACTCCAGATCGACGCCCAGGGATATCTGGCCGATCGTCTCCGGCGCCCATCCGACGCCTGCGCTCACCAGCAACCGTTTTTCCTCCGGCATGTACTCCAGGACCTTGGCAAAAGGTGTTTCGAGACCCTGGGCACAGAGCTGCGTCGCTCGTTGGAGTATCTGGCCGATGTCGCGGGTCTGCAGCGCGGTTCGGCCGAACTCGCCCAGCAAGGACTGTTGCCTCAACCGGTACGGAAGTTCCTGTCTGGTTGCCCCGGTCGATGCGACGGGAGACGTCACGGATTCTGTCCCCGTGAGGGTTGGCATGAACTCGTCCCTTCGAACCCTGGCTGGCCCGCCTTCGGCTTGTAGCATGATAAGTTACGCGCCTAACCTCTTTCCTAGCGTCTAGTGCTTGGCGCGGCCTTGCTGGAAAATACCCTAGTAGGATCTCAATTATGGAACTTACTGTTCCACCACGTCTTACCCTGCCGCGCGACTGCGACGAGGCAGCCAGGGGGAGATTGGCTTTGACCGATGCGGTTAAGATTCTGGTCGTCGAGGACGACCAGCTTATTCGGGCTATGGTCGAAGAAGCTCTTTCAGACGGCGGCTTTGCGTCCACCCTGACGGCGTCTGGCGAGGAAGCCATTACTCTTTTGCAGGCAGGACGACGAATCCAAATTCCGGGCGGTCGTGACCGACATCAACCTGCTGGGAAAGCTCGATGGATGGAAGGTCGGTCGCTCTGCCCGGGAGATCGATCCGACGATGCCCATCATCTACATGACCGGCACTCACGGGGAGGAATGGGCGTCCGAGGGCGTCCCAAACAGCCTACTGCTTGCAAAGCCCTTTGCCCCTGCTCAGATCGTAACCGCGATATCGCAGCTTCTTAACGCGGCCCCGCCGATCCCGCCCGCAGACTAGCGAGCCGGTCTCATGGGCGAGAAAGCTGAAGAACCAATCAAGCCTCGCTGGGCTAGTTCGACTAGGCTATCGAGGCCGAGCGGGCCGCATTGGAGGGCGCTCGTAAGCAACGCCCGTTGGGAGAAGCAGAAGCACAAGCTGAACTTCGCCGCGCGCCGGGCCCCAAAAAACATAGTTCACGCCGCCGCCGTTGCGCATCGCCATCAATGGCGCGGCGCAGGCCAACGTGCACCAGATCGAGTCCAAGGCGGCCTGAGCGAACGCGTATAACGGCCCGGCGTTTCAGGCACTACCCCCACTCGTCATCGAATGGGGGACGCCCGGCGGAAGGCCGCAGCGCCGCTTTTCTACGGCGCGCGCACAAACCACCTGAAGGGACGGCTCGAAATCCGTCTACCCGGCAGGTGCACGCTGCCGCTGAGCGGCATTAGAAGCCATCCCTTCCATTCGGCAGGAGGTGCGCGATCTCCGTCGCAAGTTGAGCTTGCGTGTAAGGTTTCGCGAGACGTGCGACGTCTACCACTTCGCTTCCTTCCAGTTCAGCGAACCCCGTCGCAAGCAAGATCGGAAGTCGAGGATATTGGCGGCGCACTTCTCGGGCCAATTCGATTCCTGTCATTCCTGGCATCGCGTGGTCGGTTATTAAAAGATCAGCAGCTAAGCCACTTTCAAGAAGCCGCAACGCCTCAATGGCGGAATGCGCTTCAATCACCTGATGTCCCAGGTCTTCCAGCAGATCGACAGTACTGCCGGCGATCAGAAGATCGTCGTCTACAAAAAGAATCTTCGCTGGCGCCGAGGCTTGGGTAACGATGTTCGGCGCGCGTCCGGAAGGCGGCGACGTTTCACTGGCAACGGGAAGCCAAAGTCTGGCGGTTGTCCCGCTTGAGGGGGTGCTTTCGAGCCGCAGGGCACCTCCGGATTGTTGCGCCAGGCCGAACACCATGGACAAACCCAAACCCGTGCCCTTGCCGACTCCCTTCGTTGAGAAGAAAGGTTCTACGGCCCGGGCCAGCGTTTGTGCGTCCATTCCTTCTCCAGTATCTCGCACCGAGAGCACCACGTATCGGCCTGGTTGGACACCAAGCTGATCGTCGATGTCGACAATTTGCTCGGACAGCCCGATCGTGAGGACGCCGCCAGTAATCATAGCGTCCCGGGCATTCACGGCGAGATTGAGCAGAGCCATTTCGAGCTGGTTCGGGTCGACGTCGACGACCGGCATATTGTCTTCGGCGTGAAGCTCGATCCGAACCATCGGACCCACCGAACGATCTATGAGGCCTATCATGTCTTCCACAAGACTTCGGACGTCTGTAGCTTGCGCCTTCAGTTCCTGCTTGCGCGCAAAAGCGAGTAGCCTTTGTGTTAGAGTGGCGCCACGGCGGGCGCCCTCCATGGCGCCATCCAGGAGCCTGTGAAGTCGAGCATCTTCACCTAGTTTTTTCGAAAGCAGGTCGAGGTTGCCGATGACAGCCATAAGCAGGTTATTGAAATCGTGCGCGACCCCGCCGACAAGTTGGCCCAACGCCTCGATTTTCTGTGCCTGCAGCAACGCTGCCTGGGCCCGCTCGCGACCCGCAATTTCTTCCCGGAGTTGACTGTTCGCCCGCTCAAGGTCAGCCGTTCTCTCCGCAACCAAACGCTCCAGTTCGGCAGAGGCGCCGCGCTGCGCCTCAAGGTACGCACGAGTTTGATACTGTCGTCTTCGAGCGCGCTCTGCGGAAAGTACCGTGGCCTGAAGCGTGATGGCCTAAAGGGGCGCTCGAGAAAGCCCACGTTACGCAGGCGAATGACCAACTCCCGCCTGAACGCGGCAAACTTGCCACCTTCATTGCGGTTGGTCAGTACGACAAAGGGTTGATCGGACCACGGTGGCTGACGGCCCACCCAGTCCTCCAGAACGCGGGCATTATTGCCGTAGAGCGCCTCCTCCGCCACAACCACGACTTCGATGACCCACTCGAGATTCTCTATCACTTCCTGAAGCGTGTTGCAGACCACGGGACGTAAGCCTGCCCTTTCGATCAACTTGGCAACAGTTGCCGCGTCCCGTCCAATGGGCATCAGGACCAAAACCACGCCTTTTGGCGTTTCAGGCCGGACCATCGGTGTCCCGAGGCATCAAAGGTGCCTCCTCCCCCTTGTACACCGGCGTACCGCCGAAAATGCCACTGAAACCCTTTAGCGGGGGTCCGACGGTGATGCCTTGGTGGCTCAGTTTGAATTCTCGGATCGTATGTTCGTGATTGCCGCTTCGCTTTTTCACGACGGACAGTGCGCGCCGCACGCTGCCATCAAACTCGAAATAACGCAGCATCAGCACGCCATCGGCGAGATAACTAATGTCCAGCGGCGTATCCATCGGTCCGACGAGGCCATGCTGAGCCAGCACGAGGATGGTCAGGGCGCCGCGATGACTGAGATAGCTCAGCAGCTCGTGCATCTGAAGAATCAAAAAGCGCTCATCCGGCATCGCATTGAGATAGCCATTGAGGCTGTCGATTATCACTACCCGCGCGTCAGCACGTTCTACGCTGCTCCGCACCGCGTCGGCAAACTCGCCTGGCGCCATTTCAGCAGGGTCGATTTGCTGAAAATCGATCAAGCCTTTATCGAGCCCGTCTTGAAGTGGAAGTCCCAACGTCTTCGCTCGCGCACTCACAGTGCCGCGTCCTTCGTCGAAGGCAAAAATCACGGAGCGTTCGTTTCGGGCTGCGGCTGCGATCGCATAGGTAAGCGCCAGCGATGATTTTCCAACGCCCGCTGCACCGATGAGGAGCACATTCGTTCCGCGCTCAAGGCCACCGCCCAGAAGAGTGTCCAGTTCCGGATTGCCGCTCAAGACGACGTCGCTGTCGAATTCCTTATGATGTTCTGCTGCGACAAGTCGGGGGTAAACCATGAGACCACCATGCCGGATGGTGAAGTCGTGAAATCCCCCCTTGAATTCGATACCACGCATCTTCACGACACGAAGGCGTCGCCGCTGCGCGCCGTAATCGATTGCCAACTGTTCAAGAAGCACAACGCCATGGGCGATCGAATGCAATTGCAGATCGTTCTGCTGTGATGAAAGGTCATCAAGCAAAACCACAGTGGACTTGCGACCTGAAAAGAAGTGTTTCAACGCGAGGATCTGACGGCGGTATCTAAGGGGGCTTTGTGCCAGCAGGCGAAGCTCCGACAGGCTATCGAGTACAATTCGCGCCGGCGCCAGTGCCTCGACCCGGTCAAAGATCATCTGCGTGGTTTCGCTAAGCTCCATCTCGGCCGGATGCAGCACCGTGAGTTCCTGGCTCGGATCCAGCGTGGTCTCAGGCGGGATCAATTCAAAGATTGTAATGCCGTTGAGCGACCACCCATGACGCTTTGCGACCAGACGCAATTCTTGCTCAGTCTCCGATAGCGTGATGTAGAGGGTCGGTTCGCCGACGCGAACTCCTTCCAGCAAAAATTCCAGAGCGAGGGTTGTCTTGCCTGAACCGGGTTGGCCTTCAAACAGATACATTCTCTCGGGATCAAAGCCGCCTCCGAGAATGTCATCTAGACCAAAATTTCCGGTGGAAATCCTCGGGAGCTCACAGCCGTCGAGCAACCGCTTTTCCTCATCCATATCAACCCCCGTTTCGCCGCAGGCGGAGCCGCCTTTGATTTATGGAAACTTCTGCTCCCGGGCAGGGTTCCCCGGCCAAGCCGGAGCCTCGACGGCGATACTCACCACTTGCGATCCTGTGGTCTTAAGCATTGCTCGGCCGGCCACGGCGACAGGGGCACAATGCCACGGTGTACGGAACAATCCCGCATCCAAATACGTTGAACCTGTTTGGGAGCGCTCCACGCGTTGAAAACACTGCAAACAAAGCTCGACGGGGTCGCCGACGCGCGGCCGCTTCAACTGCTCATCGACTCCATCGTGGACTACGCCATCTACATGATCGATGTAGATGGCACCGTGCGCAGTTGGAACTCCGGTGCCGAGCGATTGAAGGGCTACTCAGCGGACGAGATCATCGGCAAGTCCTTCTCATTGTTTTATCCGCCCGAGGATCGCGCGAAAGAGCTTCCCCAAACAGCGTTGAAAATTGCGGCAGAGACCGGCCGGTTCAGTTCCGAAGGGTGGCGCGTCCGCAAAGACGGGACCCGCTTTTGGGCGTTAGTCGTCGTGGATGCGATCCGCGACGAGCAAGGTCAGGTGATCGGCTTTGCAAAGGTCACGCGCGACATCACAGAACGTCAGCAGGCCCACAACGATCTGCTGGAGAGCGAGCGACGATACCGTCGATTGATCGAGGCTGTTGTCGATTATGCGATTTTTCAGCTGGATCCTGCCGGCAATATAACCACCTGGAATCCGGGTGCACAGCGCATCAAAGGCTACGATCCGGATGAAATTATCGGTCAGCACTTCAGTCGCTTCTACACGCCTGAAGATATTCAAACTGGCGTACCGAAACGGGCGCTCGCCGAAGCGGCCAAATTGGGACGCTTCGAGGCTGAAGGTTGGCGAGTGCGAAAGGACAGCAGTCGCTTTTGGGCGTCAGTTGTCATCGATCGCATCACCGACGAGGCCGGCGAATTGGTTGGGTTTGCAAAAGTAACGCGTGACGTAACCGAGCGAAAGCAGGCCCAGGACGAACTCCAGCGCACTCAGCAGCAGTTAGCCGCCTCTCAGAAGCTCGAAGCGGTAGGCCAGCTCAGCGGCGGGATCGCGCACGACTTCAATAATCTCCTGATGATCGTGCTTGGCAACCTTGAGACCGCGGAGCGGAACAGCCGCGGCCTGACTAACAGCACGAATCTTCAGCGGGCACTCGCCAATGCCAAGCGGGGCGCGCAGCGTGCCGCAGCACTGACTAGCCGCCTGCTCGCATTCTCCCGTCGGCAAGCGCTGGATCCGCAGCCTATCAATCTGAATATTTTTCTGAATGGATTGCAGGAGTTTCTGCAACGTACCCTCGGTGAACGCATCGAAGTTCAAACCGTCGGAAGTGCGGGTCTCTGGTCGATCGAGGCTGATACCAACCACCTCGAGTCTGCCATTATCAATCTCGGTATCAACGCACGCGACGCGATGCCGGATGGCGGCAAACTCACGGTCGAGGCTATGAACGTATTAGCTGACGAGGACTATTGCCGAGTGAATCCTGAGCTCTCCCCGGGCCATTATGTCATCGTTTGCGTAACAGACACTGGGACCGGGATGACCGCGGACGTCCTCAATCATGCTTTCGAGCCTTTTTTTACCACGAAAGAGCTCGGGCAAGGGACAGGCCTCGGACTTAGCCAAGTCTATGGTTTCGTAAAGCAGTCGGGTGGGCACGTGAAGATCTACAGCGAAGTCGGCCAAGGTACCAGCATCAGAATGTATTTCCCCCGCTACCATGGAGATGCTCGACCCGCCGAGGGTAATGCAGACGAGTTTCGCCCGGAAGGTGAGAAACTGGAGACGATACTCGTCGTCGAAGATGATACGGACCTGCGTGCATATGTTTCTGAGCTTCTGCGAGATTTAAATTATCGCGTGGTTGTGGCATCCAGCGCCCAGGCTGCCTTGACCATCCTTCTGCAGGAAGAGCCGAAGGTTGATCTTGTGCTGACGGATGTCGTCATGCCGGGAATCAATGGACGGGAGATGGGCCGGCGCGCACAGCAGATCCGCCCAGGCATCAAGATCCTGTACATGACAGGTTACTCGCGAAATGCCGTGGTCCACCAAGGGCGCCTTGATGAGGGCGTCGAGCTATTAGAGAAGCCGATCTCTCAGGCAAAACTCGCTTTTCGTGTGCGCGAAATGTTAGACCGGCTTGACCAATACTGAATTGAATTCGCGCCAGCGCAGGCCGTGATCCGGTACACAGGTCAATTCTATTCGCTCTTCTTGTTGGCCAAAGTGCTCCGCGTCGAGAATCTGACGGCGAACTACATGCTTATCGGCGCCACTATCATCACCGTGCCTCTGTATGTCGTGTTCGTCAGTCTTTCGGACAAGATCGGCCGCCGCAAGGCGTATGTCGCTGTGGCCCGAGTATGCGTGGCCGCACCCCAACTTTTTCGGCGCCCGCGGTCGACCTCAGTCGAAATGCGGAGGCGTACAAAATCGCGCCAATGACGGAGAGAGTGTCAGTCAATCCCAAATGAAAGATAAAGCATTTTTAAGTTTCTTGGGCGCCAAAACCCGCCATTCGAGCTACGGCCGAACACAACTGTCTGCGGCATGCTCGAGCATTTCTCTAAGACAGAGGCCGTTAGAATGACCTATGAAAAGAACGAGGGCCGATGGCCCTCGCAGTCTGGGAGAACAGACAAAAGCAGTATCCGGCAGCCGTCATGACATGGTCGGCATGACGAATTCGGCACCGGCCCGTATTCCGGTTGGCCAGCGGCTTGTCACTGTCTTCATTCGCGTGTTGAAGCGGACGCCTTCCGGTCCATGCATGTGATGATCGCCGAAGATCGACGCTTTCCATCCACCGAAGGAGTGGAAGGCCATCGGCACCGGAATCGGAACGTTGATGCCGACCATGCCGACCTTGATCTGGTGAGCAAATTCACGAGCAGCATCGCCGTCACGTGTGAAGATCGATGTCCCGTTGCCGAACTCGTGCTCATTGATCAGCCGCGCGGCCGTCGCATAATCCGGTGCTCGCACGACCGAGAGCACTGGCCCGAAGATCTCCTCCTTGTAGATCTTCATGCTCGGCTTGACGTGATCGAACAAAGTCCCGCCCAGGAAGAAGCCGTCTTCGTAGCCCTGCATTTTGAATTTGCGTCCGTCGACGAGCAACTTCGCGCCGTCCGCAACGCCCGCATCGATGTAGCTTGGGACCTTGTCCAGATGCTGCTTCGTGACGATAGGACCCATCTCGGCCTCGGGATCGGTACCCGGCCCGACCTTCAGGCCTCGAACCTTCGGCTCCAAGGCTGAGATCAGCTTGTCCGCGGTCCCCTCGCCGACCGGTACGGCAACAGAAATCGCCATGCAGCGTTCGCCGGCGGAGCCGTAAGCGGCACCCATCAGTGCATCAACCGCCTGATCCATGTCGGCATCGGGCATCACGATCATGTGGTTCTTGGCGCCGCCGAGAGCCTGACAGCGTTTTCCGGTATTCGCGGCGGTCGAATAGATGTACTGCGCAATGGGCGTGGACCCTACGAAGCTGACCGCCGAGACGTTCGGATGATGCAGTAGCGCGTCGACGGCTTCCTTATCACCCTGCACCACGTTGAAGACGCCATCCGGCAGGCCGGCTTCCTTCAGCCATTCCGCCATGATTAGCGAAGCGGATGGATCACGTTCCGACGGCTTCAGGATGAAGGTGTTTCCGCAGGGGGCTCCGCTTGAACTGTTCGAGCAGCCTCGTACGGGCTTTGTGGCCGGCTTCCTCGGGTCTCCGTCGATCAACCTCGTCCCGGCGACCCTCAAGACAAGCGGCGGCTGCGCCGCAGTTGTGTTTCAGTCCGGCGGTGCGCTGACGCTTCCGAATGCAAGAGCCAAATTGCGGACAGGTGCGGATGGCCAAGAAGTTCTGGTGGGCATTCGACCCCAGCACTTCAGCCGGGCTGGCGGCGGACCTCCGCGCGACGGGGTGGTCTCCTATTCGGCCGTCGTCGACCTCATTCAGCCGACGGGGACCCGTACATTCACCACCATCAAGATCGGCGGCGTCGATGCGGTCGCGGAGTTGCAGGCTCATGACGTCAGCAGCCATGGCGAGCGGATCAACCTCGCCATCGACCTCAATCGCGTGGTGCTGATCGATCCGGCCAGCGGCCTGGTCATCTCGTAACGAGCGCCGGCAATCTGGAGAACGGGAGGAAAAAATGGCGTCGAGACTGTTTGCCACCGGAATTGGAGCTCCGGAGGGGCCGGTGTGCCTGCCCGATGGATCGATGTATGTGACCGAAATGTCCGCGTCGACCCTTTGCATCACACGGCTTGACTCTCGCGGCAATCGCAGGGTGATCCGGACGACTGGCGGGCGTCCGAACGGGTTGACGACTGATGGCCACGGCCGGATCTGGATCGCGGAAGCAGGCCTCCGGGCGCTGATCTGCATCGACGACGGCGGAAACGAGATCCGGCGCATGCAGGGCGAAGGTACGGACCGCTTTCTATTTCCGAACGATCTTTGCTTCGGCCCGAACGGACTGCTCTACCTGACCGACTCCGGCATGGCGGCCGAAGATTTCATCAACGGCCAGGCCTTCGTCGACGGCTATATGGACCTTGATTGGGACGGCCGTGTGTATGAGATCGATCCGGCGGCCATGAAGGTGCTACGCGTGCTCGATCGGAAGATCCGCTTCACCAACGGCATTGCTTTCGGCTCCGACAATCACCTCTATGCCAACGCGTCCTTCACCGGCGAGATCTACCGATATGACGTGCTCGGCGAAGCCTCGCCTAGACGCGAGGTCTTCGGCAACGTCCTGCAACCGAATGCCAATCCCGATTTCAAAGGTCCGGACGGGATGGCCTTCGGCACGGATGGCCGCCTCTATTGCACGGTCTACAACCAGAAGAACGTCAGGGTGCTGGACCGACGGGGTGAAGTCGTCGACCGGCTGATCCTGGATGGGCCGCAGCCGACGAATTGTGCCTTCACGCTCGAGGGCAAGAAGCTACGCGTGACTGAAGTCGGCAAGGGGCAAGTCGAAGAGATCGATATGCCCTGCGAGGGCCTGCCGCTGCATCTGCCGAAGTTCGCCTGACGAGGTGCCTCGCGGTTTTGTCCCGCAAGGCGTCCCGCAGATGCGTCAAAGGAAGCCGATCGATAGCCAGGGCACGGCCGCGACGATCAGCGTGCCGATCAAAAGCGCGATCATGTAGCCCACGATCGGCTTCATGCCCTCGTCCGGGTTGATGCGGCTGATGGCGCAAGCCGCGTAGTAGCCGACGCCGAACGGTGGCGCGAACAGGCCGATGCCCATCGCGAGAACGACCACCATCGCGTAGTGGACATCGTGCACCCCGACCTGCCGCGCGATCGGGAACAGGAGCGGGCCGAACAAGACGATGGCCGGGATCCCTTCCAGAACGCTGCCCAGGATCACGAAGGTCACGATCGTCACGGCAAGGAAGACAGGTACTCCGCCGGGAAGGCTGGTCATGAACTTTGCAAGAGAGGCAGAAAATCCCGACTGGGTCAGCGCCCAGGCCATGCCCGTCGCCGCGCCGATGATGAGCAGGATCGCCCCCGACAGCGAAGCCGTCTCGACCAGCATCGGATAGATGCGGCGCCAGTCGAACTGCCGATAGATGAAGAGTCCCGCACAGGCCGAGTACAGGATCCCGATGGTCGAGACCTCCGTTGCCGTCGCAACGCCTTCGACGACGGCGGTCCGGATCACGAATGGCAGCGCGATGGCCGGTATCGCGATCACAAAGGCGCGGCCAATCTGCCGCCCCGTCGCCCGTTTGACGTGAGACAGGTCCTCGCGGCGGTATCGCCACCACACCACGGCCGCGAGCATGATCGCGAGCACCACGCCCGGAAGCAACCCGCCGGTGAACAGCGCCGAGATCGACACACCGGTCACCGAGCCGATCGTGATCAGAACGAGTGACGGGGGAATCGTCTCGGTCTGCGCCCCCGTCGCGGCCAGGAGCGCAACGAGATCGCCGGGCTTGGCCCCACGCTGCCGCATCTCGGGAAACAGCACTGGAGCCACCGCAGCCATGTCCGCCGCCTTGGAGCCGGAGATGCCTGAGACCAGATACATCGCCCCGACCAGCACGTAGTGCAGTCCGCCACGCACGTGGCCCAAAAGGCTTGCCAGGAAGCTGACCATGGCGCGCGCCATGCCCGTCATCTCGATCAGAAGGCCGAGAAAGACGAAGAGAGGCACGGCAAGCAGGATCAAGTGGCTCATGCCCTCGTCCATTCGTCCGATCATCACGACGTCGGGCGTGCTGGTTGTCAGGGCGAGATAGCCGACCGTGGCGAGGCCAAATGCAAACGCGATCGGCACGGCCGCAAAGACCATCGCGCCGACCACGAAAACGAAGAAGATCAGAAGATTCAGATTGCCAAGTGCCTTCAAGACCGGCGCCAGCAGAATGAACGTTCCGATGATGCCTGCGACGATCGCCAGGGAGGCCAGCAAGCTGCGCAGGCTCGCGATGCGGATGAGCCGGAGGACGGCTGCGATCAGCATCAGCCCGATGCCGATCGGCAGCGCTGCCGCACGCCAGGTGTTGACGATCTCGAGCGCCGGAGTGGTGACGAAGGCCTCGTCGGCGGCGAATTCATAGGCCGGCCAAACGACGAGCACGAGAAATGCCAGCGACGCCGCGGCCGCTATGACATCCAGGAACGCGCGGAGCTCCGCACTGAGCACGCCGACGATGGCGGTCATCCGCATGTGCTCGCCGCGCTGGAACGCAATCACAGACCCGAGCATGGCGAGCCAGAGGAAGAGAATGCCGGCAAGCTCGTCGGACCAGACGATCGGCGAGCGGAATACGTATCTGCCCACGATGCCCGCGGACAGCACCACGATCTCCGCCAGCACGAGCAAGGCCGCCGGGACTGCGACAGCGTGGCCAAGCACCATGTTCGCTGTCACCACCCATCGGCGCGAATTCGCTTGAGATCTGCCGGCCGCGAGCCCGGTATCCACATGCGGCGTATGGCTCACGCTGGTCATGATAGCTGGCCCGCGGCTTTTTCAAGGTGAGACCATGCCTCCTCGCCAAACTTGCCCTTCCAGTCGGCGTAAAAGCTGGTCTTAGACAGCGCCTGGCGGAAAGCGGCACGATCGACGTCGATGAACTTGAGACCTTTGGTCGACAGATCGGCGCGCAGGGACTGGCTGAGCTTTGCGATGTCTGCCCGCTGATCGACCGCGGAGCGATCGAGCTCGCGCGTCACGATCTCCTGCACATCCTTGGGCAGGCGCTCGAAGGCGCGCTTGTTGCCCAGAATCCAGTAGCCATCCCAGACGTGCCCGGTGAGGCTACACGTGCTCTGCACTTCGTAAAGACGCGCGGTCGCGATGATCGGCAACGGATTCTCCTGGCCGTCGACGACCTTGGTCTGCAACGCGGAATAGACCTCGTTGAAGTTGATCGGCGTCGGCCCGGCGCCGAGCGCCTTGAAGAGCGAGGTGAGCAGCGGCGCGGGCGGAACGCGGATCTGGAAATTCTTCAGATCATCCGGCGTCCGGACCTCGCGGCCCGACGAGGTCACCTGACGAAAGCCGTTGTCCCAGGCCTTCGAAACCGCCATGATTGGCGTCTTGGCGATTTGCGCCCGGATGTAAGTGCCGAGGTCGCCGTCCATCGCCTTCCATACGCTGTCGTAGTCGGCGAATGCGAAGCCGGTGTTCACAATGCCTGCGCTAGGTACGAGGGTGGCAAGAATCGAGGACGATTGGTTGAAGAACTCGACGCCGCCGCTGCGAACTTGGGTCAAAAGCTCGGTGTCGGAGCCGAGCTGGTTGGCCGGAAATAGCCTGATCTCCAGCCGACCGCTCGTCGCTTCGCGGATACGGTCGATCGCCTCTTGCGCCCGGATATTCACCGGATGCGTTGGGTCCTGTCCGGTCGCGAACTTGTAGACGAACTCGGCGGCAGACGCCGGGCGGGTGAGAATCCCGCAGAGAGGAACGGTGGTGGCGGCCATCAACAGCGAACGGCGACTGATGCTTCCGGGCTTCGATGCAGTCATGTTTTCCTCCTGGTCCTTCATTGACGTTGCTGCCCGTTGCATCAGCGCAGGCTGACGTGCAGCTTTCCGGGTTCTTCGCTTGCCGGCTCTCGACCACCGGCATTTGGGCAGGAGCAATCACTCGCCGCCGCAACATGCGACGGGCGTAGCTCCTCACCTGGGCTTGGCTAAGTTGGCGCTTAGCGCCGGTACACTAAAGCCACCGCTTGATCTGCCGTGCGACCTCTGCGGTGGAAATCCCGTAGCGGTCGTGCAGGGTCGGAAGTGCGCCGGCGTCAAGAAACTCGTCCGGCAATGCGATCTGGCGGAAGGGCGGATGGACGCCGGAACGCATCAGAAGCGCGGCAGCCGCCTCGCCGAGACCGCCAATCGTTGTGTGGTTTTCGGCAACGACGACCAGGCGGCCCGACTTGCCGGCTTCACGCAAGATCGTCTCGGTATCGAGCGGCTTGATGGTTGGAACATGCAGCACCGCAATATCGATGCTGTCGTCTTTCAAGGTCTGTACGGCTTCGAGCGCGCGCATGGTCATGATGCCGGATGAGATGACCAGGGCGTCCTTCCCGTCGCGGATCAGCTTGGCCTTGCCGAGCTCGAATTTGTAGTCGTACTCGTCCAGAACGACCGGCACCTGGCCGCGCAGCAGGCGGGTGTAGACTGGCCCCTGATGCGCCGCGATGGCAGGCACCAACTGCTCGATCTCGTGGGCATCGCAGGGATCGATGACCGTCATATTTGGCATGGCACGAAATAGCGCGAGATCCTCTGCGGCCTGGTGACTCGGGCCGTAGCCCGAGGTCAGGCCGGGCAAAGCACAAACGATCTTCACGTTGCGGTCTTCCTCCGCAATCGTCTGGTGAATGAAATCGTAAGCCCGCCGAGACGCGAACACCGCGTAAGTGGTCGCGAAAGGCATGAAGCCTTCGGCAGCGAGGCCGGAGGCGGCGCCGAACAGAAGCTGCTCGGCCATGCCCATCTGGTAATAGCGGTCCGGGAACTCCTTTGCGAAGATGTACATGTCGGTGTATTTGCCGAGATCGGCCGTCATGCCGACCACCTCAGGGCGGTGGCGCGCGAGTTCGACGAGCGCGTGTCCGAACGGCCCCGGTCTGGTCTTCTGCCCCTCGGCTGCGATCGATGCGATCATCGCTGAGGTGGTCAGGCGCGGCTTGCCCGGCTGCGGTGCTGATCTGACGGTCTTCATGCCTGCCTCCCGGCTTCCAGCGCGGCAAGCGCGAGCTGCCATTCGTGCGGCTCGACGCGGATGAAATGGCTCTTCTCGCGCTGCTCGAGGAAGGGAACACCCTTCCCCATCAGCGTGTCGGCGACGATGATCCGCGGCTTGAGTTCGGGATGGGACTTGGCCGCGTCGAAGGCGGCGACCACGGCATTGAGATCGTTGCCGTTGACGCGCTGCACGAACCAGCCGAAGGCCTGAAGCTTCTCGACCAGCGGCTCGAACGCCATGACCTGCGTGGAAGGACCGTCCGCCTGCTGATTGTTGACGTCGACGATGCCGATCAGATTGTCGAGCTTGTAGTGGCCTGCCGACTGGATCGCCTCCCAGACCGAGCCTTCGTCAAGCTCGCCATCGGAAAATAAGGTGTATACCCGCGCTCCGGATTTCTTGCGTTTGAGTCCCAGGCCCATGCCGACGGCGATGCTGAGTCCGAGCCCGAGCGAGCCGCCCGACATTTCCATTCCCGGTGTGTAGGAGGCCATGCCCGACATCGGCAGGCGGCTCTCGTCGCTGCCATAGGTTTCGAGTTCTTCCTCGGGGACGATCCCCGCCTCGATCAAGGCCGCGTAGAGCGCGATGGCATAATGCCCGTTGGAGAGCAGAAAGCGGTCTCGCTCCTCCCAGGACGGATCTTCGGGTCTGTAGCGCATCGCATGGAAATAGGCGACGGCGAGAACGTCAGAGATGTCGAGCGCCTGTGCGATATAGCCTTGG
The DNA here is from genome assembly GCF_054967145.1 of Bradyrhizobium sp. UFLA06-24. Taxonomy (NCBI): domain Bacteria; kingdom Pseudomonadati; phylum Pseudomonadota; class Alphaproteobacteria; order Hyphomicrobiales; family Nitrobacteraceae; genus Bradyrhizobium; species Bradyrhizobium sp. UFLA06-24. The sequence continues at coordinate 44,035 of NZ_JADFUE010000036.1, read as the reverse complement.
CCCTGAACTTCGCCCATGCGCAGGGCATTGCGGCGAATATTGTGGGCGCGGTCCGTCAGCTTGGGCGTGTTCGTAAGCGCGTTGGTCGAGGTTTCCATCGATCTGACCCTTGTCTCGCTGGCTCAGTGGATGAGCATGCCGCCGTTCACGTCGATCACGGCGCCGGTTACGTAGGCGGAGAGATCCGAGGCCAGGAAGGTGTAGATACCGGCGACGTCTTCGGCCGTACCGAGACGATTGAGCGGAATGCCTTCCAGGATCTTCGCCCTCATCTCGTCGGTCAGCTTGCCCGCGGTGATATCGGTGCCGATCAGGCCGGGCGTGACGCAATTGACGCGAATGCCGTCCGGGCCGAACTCTCGGGCCATCGCCTTGGCGAGACCAAGTACGCCGGCCTTCGCGGCCGAATAGTGCGGGCCGCCAAAAATTCCACCACCGCGCTGGGCCGAGACCGACGACATGCATGCAATCGATCCGGCTTTCCGTCCGCGCATATGCGGGATCACCGCCTGGGAGAGAAACAGGATGCCCTTGAGATTGACGTCCTGAATGCGATCCCAATCGGCTGCCGAGATCTCCAGGAACTTCACCGGCTGGGTGATGCCGGCATTGTTGATCAAAACATCGGTGCCGCCAAAGGATTCGATCACGCGGGCGACCGCCTGTTCGCAGGACGATTTGTCGGCGACGTCGCACCCTAGTCCGATATGGGAATTTCCGAGCGATGCCGCAGCATCCGTCGCAGCGCCGGCGTCAATATCCAGAATGGCGACCCGAGCGCCCTCGGCGGCGAACCGCCGGGCGGTGGCAAGCCCGATCCCGCGCGGCGAGGCCGCGCCCGAAATGATGGCCGTCTTACCGCTGAGCAGCATCAGTTCCTCCCGCAAATTGTTCTTCCTTGGCGCTTAGGAATGACCCGCCGACCGCCAACGGACAAACGCGCAGTTGTCACGGATCGATGAATCTGGTTCACTTATGGGATGCTGTCGAATATCCCCATATCGGCAATTCGTGCCTTTGAAGCGGCTGCCCGCACCGGATCGTTTCGCGATGCGGCGAATGAGCTTCACCTGACACCGAGTGCCGTTAGTCATGCCATCCGCAAGCTGGAGGGCACCCTTCGGACCGCTTTGTTCGAGCGCAGCGCACGATCCGTGCGACTTACGCCGGCCGGCGAGAACCTGATGCGTCACACGGGAGCGGCATTCGATCAGCTCCGCCGTGGCCTAGAGGAAGTTGCCGCGCGCGGACCACAATTGGTGCGCGTCCATTCCGCGCCCAGCTTTGCTGCGCAATGGCTGGCACCACGGCTTGCACAGTTTCTCGCTGCTTACCCGAAGCTCGAGGTTCGGCTGGCTGCAAGCACGGACTATGCGCGCTTCAGCAACGATGATTTCGATATCGACATCGTCTACGGTCCGCCACGCGCGGAGGGCGTCGAAATTGTCCCTCTGCCGGAGGAGACGGTCACGCCGCTCTGCTCGCCCTCGCTCGCAAAATCGATCAGGAAGCCTGCCGATCTCCTCGATCAGACGCTCATCCGCTCCGACGTGAAGCGGGTGCAGTGGCATCAATGGTTCACCGCGAATGGGTTAGAAGCACCTGCGCTTCACGGCATGAGATTCGACCGAAGCTTTCTTGCGATCGCGACGGCTGCAGAGGGATTGGGCGTGGCCTTGGAATCAACGCTTCTGGCCGAACGCGAACTGGCGTGCGGGCGCTTGGTCGCTCCATTGGCCGGACGCGCCAACGATATCCGCTACGTCGGTCACCGCTTGATCTACCCGCGCGCAAGCCGACAAAGATCGTCGGTACGAGCTTTTGCGGATTGGGTGGTGGCCCAACTCGGCGGCGGAGATGTTCGCTCCTCGCAGTGAGACCTCATCGAGATATTCCTGAAGCTGATGCGGAAATCCACCGCGTTTTGAGGATCTGCCCTTCATAGGAACCCCTCCGACCGCGTGCACGTTGCCGTATCGCTTCAGGACCCCCTGCCTTGGAGCGCCCCAACAGCGGCCTCCGCGTTGCCCCCGCGGGGGTCGTTTTATCGCGAGGCACAATGGACGAGGGTTGGAGAGTAGTGTTCGCGATTAGCGCCACTGCCGTGGTCGCCGGGGGCGCCTTCTTTGCCATCCGGTTTATCATCGGTCTGCACCTTTAAGGTCGCCCCTTACCCGTATTTTTCCCTAGGTCCAAAGTCTCACATCCACACACCAGTGGAGAAAGTGTCATCGGTGCACTACGGCTTGCGCTCCCGCATCGGTTGCAGTTGGATAGAGGAGCGAATTTACAAGAGACGTTTTTGAGGGGGAACAATATGAGGGCAGCAACGCTCGTTGCCGGGCTTTTTTTGGCAATCGGAATAATTGGACCGGCCGATGCTCGCGGAGGAGGTCACGGGGGCCGTGTCAGCTATGGCGGCGGACACCACACCTCAAGCCACGGCGGCAGCTTTTCAGGCGGCTCGGGATCGTTGCACCGCGGCGGGACCTATGTGAATTCAAACACCGGGAACCGTTACGGCACCCACCAATAAGAGGAAGCGCGCAATGGCGAAGTCGACCCGGAATAGCGGCAAGCAGTCGACGTCAGGCGAAGTGAGCCAACTCAAACAACTTGTGAAGGGCAACACACCGACGCGAGTGATCGGCCTGAAGTTGGGCCGAACCGAAAACGCGATCTACAACAAAGCATCTGAGGAAGGAATCTCACTGGCTCCGACGAACCAAAGCCCCTACGGCACGAAGAAGTAGGTACGGAGATCATGCTGAGACATTGGCCTGCGGCGCTTTGCATGGCCCTCGTGGATTCGGCTTATGGTCAGGCGCCTGCTCCGGCCGCGCCCAAAGCCGCTCCTGAGCCGTCGGCCTATTGTCGATCTTCTGCGCAAATACTCTTTCAGGGTGGAGCTTCGGACGGCGACATCGCCGCCGTCGCGAAGATCTGCCGCCGTGGCGATGTCATCGCCATCAGCACCAGCGCACAAGGTTCAGTATTCTAGGTCGGTCGCCTATGTGACTTTACGAAGTCAGTAGTCGTGATGGGTCCACAGACGCTTTGCGTCCTAGGAGCCGAACGAAGCGTGAGGTGACCAATCCGTGATCGTGATCATGCCCTGCGCGGCGAAATCCAGCTACTGGTTGCTCGCTCGACTGTCACGTCACCGCGACATGTGACATCTACCGCAAAAGCTTCTTTAGCGCAGCGTCGCTCGCTAATCTTGAACTTAAGCGTCGAGCCGCTCCCTGTTGGTTCTCGCCAAGCGTATCTTTGATGATTTCCGTCGCTCGGGTCATCACCTCTTTTCGGACGGATGGGACGGCGCGGATCATCGCCGCAATTTCAGCCTCTGACATACTCTTATTGGGATCCAACTGACGGAGTTCGGCGAACCTTGATTCAACCGCTTTGATTTTTGAGTCATCGAACCACAGAGCAACGCTCTTCTGAGAGTCCGCAATTTTTTGTCGCTTTGTCAGCATCCATATCCTGCGTTCCGACGGGCGAATACATTTGGCCAACTAGCCAACCAAGTTTTGCCTGAAACGTGTCTGTCAATTGCAAGATCTTCGCCGCAACGCAGGTTGCTAGGTGGAGATCGGCCTTCACAGCGATGGAAAGTTTGAGAAACGCTATGCAGTCTACCTGAGATCTGTGCCCTCGGAATCCAGAAAGAAATAGCCAGGCTCGTTGTAATTCAAAAGCCGGCCCATAAACTCCGAGATCTTATTTCTCGCCCGAAGTCCAACGATAGGGAGATCGGATTTCACAGCAGGAGCCTGGAATTGACCGACCTGTCGTTCTACGACCAATTCGAGACTGCGCACCGGTGCAATGGCAATGTACGGTGCCTTGCATCCGCCCGCTGGCCCGCGAGGTACTAGGTCGCAACTTTGCGTTAGCACGATGAAGAATAAGTTCTTCGGATGGTGGAAAAAATGAGGATGAACTGCCTCCAGTAGAGCATCCAGCTCTAGCGTCCTTCGCAGAACGTCCCCTTGCATCAACTCCGTGCTCGAGAACGCCGTTGTCTCATATGCAAAGTGCATGGGCCAAGCATGAGCGCGGATCAGGATGCAGTTTTGGATGCGAACGTATCCGAAGGTGAGACTCGCCCCTCCAGTTCATCATTCAGCCGGCGGATCGCTTGTCGCGTCGACACATTGGCCGGCTCGATTGAGACGGTAATTTTTGTGAAGGCCCCAGACTTGCTAATCTGCGTTCGGTAACTACTGCGGCACTCGGTTCGGCATGAAACGATGTTGCATCTCTGCCCTTGGTGTTAACGACTGCGTCGACAGCACGCCATTCCTGTCTGGTCACCGATGTCGATGAAATTCTGATGTTTTTCGAACTCATTGCATTGCCCCGTAAATGTTTGTCAAAAGATTGCACGCCATCTCAAAACTGCTTTGCATTCGGTAACGTACAGAGTCTTTCGCACTTTCAGGATTGACGGCTTCCTCTAGAATGAAGGAGCTTTGAATGAACGATGGGAATGCCATGGGTCAGGTGATCCAAATTGATGAGGCCCGGATTCGAGATCACCTGGGCGAGATGGTCCGCGGGACGGTGGAAGAGACACTGAACGCCATGCTGGAGGCCGAAGCGGACCAGCTGTGCGGTGCTGGGCGTTATGAGCGCAGCCCGGCCCGGCAGGACACGCGGGCGGGCAGCTACGAGCGAACGCTGCAGACCAAGGCGGGCGACGTCAATCTGAAGGTTCCGAAGCTACGGCGGCAAACCTTCGAGACGGCGATTATCGAGCGCTACCGGAGGCGGGAGAGCTCGGTCGAGGAGGCGCTGATCGAGATGTATCTGGCCGGGATTTCGGTTCGGCGGGTCGAAGACATTACGGAGGCGCTGTGGGGCCCCCGGGTCAGCCCGAGCACAGTGTCGAACCTGAACAAGAAGATCTATACCAAGATCGAGGCGTGGCGGAATCGCAGGATCGAAGGCGAGCATCCGTATCTCTACCTCGACGGCATCGTGATGAAGCGCAGCTGGGCTGGTGAGGTTCGCAACGTCTCGCTGCTGGTGGCCTCGGCGGTCAATGCCGAGGGGTTCCGGGAGATCCTCGGCATCTGTGAGGGCGCCAAGGAGGACAAATCCGGCTGGTCCTCGTTTCTGCGGCATCTCGTCGATCGCGGTCTCAGGGGCGTGCAGTTGGTGGTTTCCGATGCGTGCCGAGGTCTTGTCGAAAGCGTTGCGGATTATCTGCCGGAGGCCCGCTATCAACGCTGCATGGTGCATTTTTATCGCAATGTCTTCAGCCACGTGCCGTCGACCCGGGTCCACGAGGTGAGCCACATGCTCAAGGCCATTCATGCCCAGGAGAGCCGCGCCGCGGCCGACGAGAAAGCCAGGACCGTCATCGCGGATCTGCGGGCAAGCCGTATGGCCAAAGCTGCTGATCTCGTCGAGCAGGCGGTTCACGAGACGCTCGCCTACTATGCCTTTCCTGACATCCATTGGCGGAAGATTCGAACGAACAATCCGCTCGAGCGCATCATGAAGGAGATCCGGCGACGAACCCGTGTCGTCGGCGCCTTCCCCGACGGTCAATCCTGTCTCAATTTGGCGGCGGCCCGGCTGCGGCACATTGCCGGAACGGCGTGGTCGACCAAATGCTACATGAACATGCGACCGCTCTATCAGCCACAACTCTCTGAAACCGGAGCCGTCGCCTGATCAAAAGTGCGAAAGATTCTGGACAGTACCGCCAAATCCCGAGACGAAGAAGAAAGATGTGGTTTGGTTCGCGCTCGAGGAGAGCCGGCCGCTGTTCTGCTTCGGCGGCATCTGGACCGAGTTCAGAGGCGACCGCGGCACCAAGTCGAAGCCGATCCCCGGCCCCACCTTGTCTACGGCTTCCTGACGACGTCACCCAATGCGGTCGTCGAGCCGATCCATCCGAAAGCAATGCCCGTGATCCTGACCACCGAGGAGGAGCGCGACATCTGGATGCACACTCCCTGGGATGAGGCAAAGGCGCTGCAGCGCCCGCTGCCCAACGACGCCCTGAGGATCGTCATGCGCGGCGCAGACAAGGAAGACAAGATCGCTGCGTAGGCTGCATTTGCACGGGCACCAGTTGAATGTACTTTTTGCCGGAGCGCTCGCGGGAATGCGACTGAGACGCTGACGTCCCGTCTAGGTCGCATGTGTGTCTGCTCGGGTACGCGGCCCAGAGCGTCCGCGATCTGAATGCGGCTCTTCTCTCCCCGAATCCTGAAACGCCTTCAAGATGGAGTTCATGTCGTATTGGCGGACGACCTGGATGCAATTCATCAGGTCGAGTTCAAGCTCGCCGTAATTCAGCAGGGTGCGGCCGATTATCGCCATCTCTTTCGGGAAGATATTGTGAATGGGAAACATGTGGTCTGCCTGAGTTAGCTCTTTCAATTACCCACATCTCATACCTAGCTAATTACCCTGAAGCTGGAAGGCCAGAGGGGGCGAAAGCGCTTCTGAGAGCAGAACAGGATAAGCACATCCGTGCATACCTGCGGCAGTGCCTGCATTAGCCTTTGAGGTGCTCAAATGATCTGTGACGCAAAGTGGCACGGATCGGTTCGTCGATATATCGCTTAACAAGAAAGCTAAAAGCGATTGCAACTAGAGTCATGCTTGGTACCGCTAGCGCTGCATGGATCTGCGCAACCCAACCTGCCGAAGTTCCGCCGAACAATAGCATGAGTGGAACGTAGTGGGTCATATAAAGCGGATATGAAAGATCTCCGATAAACTCGCTAAAACGGTTGATCGACGGACTCCCGATTGCATTAGCGCCCAGCCAAACAAGGAGCGGATATACGATTGTGACGATCAGGAAATCGTAGGGCTTCCAAAGGAAGGGCCAAAAAAAGGTCGCAAGCATGATAAGCGGAAGGTAATATGCTGCCCCTGGCAACAGCGGTTGCCTGCCAATACGGCAAGCAACAACGCCCGCGATAAATGAAAAACCTACCCGTACAAAGCCAATCCAGAAGGTTCTGCGGTCGAAACCGCCGTTTAGGCTTCCGAAATCGTAGCACGTGTATGCCGTTGCAACCGCGGCGAAGGCGAGCATCGCTAGCAACCATCGAAGCGATAGTTGGCGCAGACAAAGAGCAAACGTTAGGCTCGCCACATACTCGCAAAGCAATGACCAGGCGGGAGCGACAAAAGGAAAAATAGGAAAGCTGGGATCGTGGACAAATAAGTGCGGCAACAGAAGTACGCTGCAGGTGAGGAGAATAAAAAACTCCGTGACACTAAAATTGAATAACGCAGCAGCCATAGGCGCATAGAATCGTCCGATTACAACCACAACGAAGCCCAACAAGGAGCCAATTACGACGAGCGGATGCAGTCGTATCAGACGCCTTTTAATAAGTTCTGTGGGTGACAATTCTACGCGAGAAGGGTCGTAGGCAAATGCCATTACATACCCTGACAAGCAAAAGAAAAAATCTACAGCGAGATAACCGTGAGGAATCCGGTTCTGAGGACCGAACTGAAAGGGTTCATAAAAATGTAAAACGGCGACACAGATGGCAGCAATTCCCCGCATGCCGTCAAGAATGCTCAGTCGCGCGACCTCTTTGGCAGCCAGCGACCCGGGGTCTTCGGGAAAGGCGTTGGGGGGCGGTAAATTCGGGGTGGCGCAGCTGGATTTGAGCATCGCGTTCGACATGTAGGATTCTGCAATTCTATTAACGCATCTGTCGCATTTCTTTACATATACATGCATATACATGCATATACATGCATATACCGTGTGCCGCTACACGGTCTGAGCACCGTCAACTGCTAGCCCGGCCTATTCGTCAGAGGGCGGCTTTTGGGCCCGATTGATGCGGCCGCACATCTTGTCTGGCGAGGCGCACAGGATTGCCTTCGGCTTTTCACCGCCTGACGACCCGTACTTTGCAACGCGCTTGAGGGATGGGGTGGGTGAACGGGGGGCGGACGCCCCGCCGGTCAAGGACCGAGCGGCAGCAGCGCGCCTGGCAAACGGCGGATCAGGTCGGCTCGGGACATGCCGCGGCAAACGCAAGGCGAATGCGGCTCGTGGTCTCGACCACACGGGCAGCGATTTTCAAGAGACGAAGACGCAGCGTCGCGAACTCGGCAGCGGCCAATTCCCGGACTTTGGGAATCGCCTCGCGCACGGTCAGCATCAGCCAATAAGCGGCCGTATGGAGCGCGAGACGGACCTGGTTGGCGAGCGCCGAACGGCAGCTGGTGCGGTCGGAGGCGAGCTGCGTCATATGCAGCTTGATCAGATTCTCGGCTTGGCCGCGCGCGCATTGTAAGCGGCAAAGAGATCTTTCAATTACCCACATTTGACGTCGGATTTGAGCGGGGGGCCGCGGCCGAAATCTTGAATCAGTAGAATCTGTTGTGATTCGTTGTTGAGCACCTGATTCGGAAGTGCGGGGTGCTCGATGGGCTTGGTGAAGGAACGCGCGGTGGCGCGTGCTCAGCGATTGACGACCGGTATCGAGACGTGGGTTGATCGGGAAGTTGCGGGATGCGAGTTTAAGGATGAGCGGCTTGGTCGCCGGTTCTGCAAATTGCTCGCACAAATCGGGAGCGACATGGGTCAAAGCATCCCGTTGGTTTGTCAGGATTGGGCCAACACGAAGGCCGCCTATCGATTCTTCTCCAACGAGCGGGTCGACGAGGCGGATACCATCTCGATAGGCACCGCTTTCTGCAATACGGTCAGGACGTCATTGTATTTCCTTGGTCAGGTGCACGCCTCGCTCAGACAATGGTGCTGGCTTTACGTCGAGAGGGCGCAAAGGCTTCGATCGAAAACTTTGCCGTCTTTGTCGAAAAAACATCTGCGGCCGACCTTAAGGACCTCCTGGTCGCAATCAAGGAACAAGGCCTACCTGAAACGGACGAGCTGGCGCGCGAGGCACGCCAACTTCAATCTGACCGCTTCGATCGATATCTAATTCCCTACCATCAGCGCCTGGCATTTAGCCGGCGCTTTCTTGTACGAGAGGGCTTTGCCGAGCTGATCGATGACCTGCTTGCTGCGGATGCCGTAACGGTGGGCTAGCCTCAGAGTTTGTGAACGAGTGCTGCACCGGAGCTTGACCCAACTATCCGATCCACCCCCGCGAAAACTGAGGCGCACGTCTGCTGGGCGGATGATCTTCGCCCGAGTCGGGGCGACGCAACGGCGATCAGTTGTTAATCCACGGCATCACGAGGCAGATTTGATTAGAATCATATTGGTAGCGGCTCCGCTTGTGATCACCGCGCCTGCGAATGCCGTTTACTTCACTTACTTCCGATGGGAGTCGTTACCTGCGCAGATCCGCGCTGCCTACATGGCCGGTTTCTACGACGCGCTGATTAGCGTTGCCTCTGACGAGCAAGATGCCAAGGCAGGCACGCATTATCAATTGCATTTCGAAGAGCAAAATGACAAACGTCCAGCTCGCAGACAATGTTCGCGCATTTGCTTCGACCCGTCCTAACCTTCAGACCGCAGGAGTTGGGGGAGCTCTAATCAATTATCTGATTGAGTTCTGTGGAAAGCCCCAATAGATATGAAGGTGGACCGATTGATCGCGGCGTCGATTAGAAAGATTGACCTGGATCGCCTTATCGAGGGCTATCTTGAGCACGACGATGAAGCATAAAGGCGTCTCTGAAGTCGCGCTCGGGGCACTAGTGGCTACTGCCTTCTGGTTGATAGTAGGCCTACTGGTGGGCGAGCTTCGTTCGATCCGGCACTACTCCCGCCAGCAGGCAGAGCATCTGAAGGCGATGCGGGCGTACTACGAGCCGCATGGGGGTTAGTTAGTGCAATGCATCGCCCCCGCCGCATAGAATTCGTAGTCATTGCGCGCGGCTGCAGCTACTTCAGGGACAGATAAGGGATCATGTACGAATGACGGTTCGCCTTTTTCGTCACGCTCGTTCGCCTTTTTGGGGACTGCACCGGCAGAAAGCGCACCGACGTTCGCCTTCTGGTCATCCAAAGGCTCACCATTGTTCGCCTTCTGGTCAGAAGAAGGCGAACCCACATTCGCCTCTTCGAGAAGAAGGCGATAGGCATTGACGTAGGTCCCGCCTTCCTTGACCTCGAACTTGAGGTAGCCGAACTCGGCTAACCGTCCGAGGCTCAACTGCACGCCGCGGACGCCCTTCTTCCCAAGATCTTTAGCGATGGTGGCCTGCTTGCGGCGGGCTAGATCGGTCTCGTGATCGATCGCATCGGCGATATACCAAAGCACCCGGAAGTCTTGATCGGTAAGGCGTAGATCGCCATTTGCGCGCGTTAACAGATGGAGCTTTCGCCGGGTCCGGTCCTTGTCGAGAATTGCACTCACGGCCGCACCATCTTCCGCGCCAGGGCAGCGGCGAAGGCAGCTTGCATGGCGGTTCCGGATTGCGGCTCGGGAGACTGGGTGCTAAATTCCAGGCTACTGGACTTTTGATTGCGATCTGGGGCTGCCTTAGCCGAGGCGGCCCTTCGCATTTTTGGCCCACCATCCGGCGGCTTTTGATTGCCAGTGCGCGAAAAAGCGCTTGCGGATCAATCTTGCCCGAACGGGCGGTTTGCCAATCTAAGCCATTGATACCGGCTGATGTGCTTGTTCTGCTGGGATCACCAATTATTTCAATAACTTAGTCCGCATTTGTTCGTCGACATCGTGTTGCGCCTGTTGCGCAAAATTACCCGATAATTCCAGCGATTGCCAACAACTCCCGGCTGCTCGGCGCGACATGGCCCGCGACAGAAAGGGCTGTGAACAGGTCGTAGCACGCTCCCCCATTTCTCGCCGATTGTGTGCACAATTGGCGCGCGCCGAATCGGGCCGACGGGGAGGTCGAGCGCTACCGTCTTGCCGAATGGCTTCAAAAAAAGAGAGTTGACAATAATCCGCAATTAAAGGGCCGATTGACAGAAGAGTTTTAAGCGCAACAAGCGCGACCCGTTGATGAGGCCTCGATCCGCGATCTCCATCAGGGCGAGCGGCCATGCTATCGGTCGCAATGATAGGCCGTATACATGAACGCACCCGACCGATATCCAAATTGCTGCTGAAATCCCTTGCATCCGCGCGGCCGTCTATACATGAATCTCTCGATGAAGCCGTTCTGCATCGGCTTTCCCGGCGCGATGAAGTGCCAGTCGATGACCGTGTCCTTGCTCCAGGCCAGCATGGCGTTGCAGGTGAACTCGGTGCCATGGTCGGACGCGATCATTCCTGGCTTGCCGCGTCGCTCAACGATTTCCTTCAGTTCGCGGGCCACCCGCCGCCCCGGATTGACGTCTCCGGAATGGCGCCCAGGTATTCCTTAGTGACGTCGTCGACGATGTTGAGAATGCGGAAGCGCCGGCCGTTGGCGAACTGGTCGTGGACGTGCAGTCTCAGGGCGGTGTCGCTCATGCTCGCTCCATCGGGCGGCGGCGTTGCGTCGGATCGGGCCGACGGCAGCGCGCGCACGCCGCCGCCTCCTGCGCGTTCAGGCCGGCGCGCGCTGGCCTCCCCTCACAGCGTCGCTGCGGTAGCGGCTGGTCGAGGTCCGGTAGTACTGCACGCGGATGGCCGCCATGGCCTCGATCAATGGTCCCCACGGCGCGGGAAAGCGTTCTTCCGCCATCACCCGGTGCAGCATGCGCGTATGGCCGGCCAGCTCGTCGTTGAGGAACTCCACCACAGGCATAGCTGGATAGCGCTGCAGCAGCAAGAACACCGCGTTGTCGGCCTCGCCGGCCGACCTGTCCTTGTCGCATCCATGCAGATCGTTCTGCAGACGCCCTATCGCGGAGATGAGCCGCAGGACCTGGCGAAACGCCGGACGCGCGCGCAAGGTCGCCATATCCAGCCCCCACAGCAAGGACAGGCAACAGAACACGTTCGCGTAGGCGATCGAATCGATGCCGTTGTGCAGGTACTCAGCGTAGGACCAGCGTTCCGCCGCTACCGCCTGCGCGTGTCCGGCGCGCAGCGCCGCGGAGTAGCACCGGGTATCGTCGAGAAGCTGAGCATAATCGCGACGATCGTAGGCGAGCGTGGCCAGCGAAGCGCGCAGCACAGCGCAACCCTCGAATCCGGGGAGCGCGCACGGCACGCCCTGCCCCAGCGCTTGCTCCACCGCGGCGAGCTGTTCCGGCGAGATCAGGCCAAGGTCGTTGCAATCGTCGAGCCAGAACAGCAGCGCCAGTTCGCGATAGAACGTCACTATCAGCGTTTCGTCCTGCGGATCGCGACCGGTGCGGGCGCTGGTGCCGCGCAGGCTCGGGTGGATGCGCTGCAGGATGTACTGGCCGCCCCTGACCGCTTCCACGGCATGCTCGTCGGCGAATCCGGTCAGGGAACGTCCCCACTCCAGCACCTGCTGCACCGCGCGTTCAGTCTGGATCATGGCGCCGCTCCTGCCCCCTCGGCCAGGACGCGCCGCCCCCAACGAAGCGCCAGCCACAACCCGGCGAGTTCGGCCACGCGCACGACCCGAGTGGGGCAATACAGTTCCTTGCCGATCCACAGCGGCGTCTGCGGCAATCCATGCGCCGCATGGCGGGCGAGCATCCACTCCAGCGCACGCGCCACCACCTGCGCGATGCGCCGGCGCCCTGTCGCCTCTTCGCTCCCATCCATCACGTGCAACGCAAACAGCGCATAGGCGGTTTCCTCGAACGTGGACCCGCGACCCGCGCCCCAGCCACCGTCGTCGCGCTGCGCCTGCAGCAGCGCCGCCAGCGCGCGCTCATCTCGCCACTGGGGCTTGCCTTGCGCCAGCGCAGCGACCGCATGCGCGGTGGGATACAGCCACGAAACGTGCCATTTTTCGTTGTCCCATAGACCGTGCGGGTTGCGATTGGCCTCGACGTACGCGCTGGCGCCCGCGGCGGGCTTTCCCAACAGTCGCAACGCATGCAGGGCATGAATGTTGGTCGACACCGAGGCATTGCGTTCGCCGGGGAAGGTGACGAACAGCTCGCCGATTTCGAAATGGCGCAACGCATCGACCGCCGGGTCACGGCCTGCAAGGTGCAGGACGCACAACGCAACGGCGGTGTCGTCCGCATCAGCCGCGAAGTGCAAGGCCGGGCCCAGACCGTGCACGCCCAGACGGGCGTCGAGCTGCGCGACGATCACGCGAACCGCCTCCGCGAGCGCGGGATGCGCGAAAAGCCCGGCCAGATGCAGGGTGTACAGCGACCAGCATGGCTCGAACACATTGATCGGCCAGACGTTGGGAAAGACACCTTCGATGCCGCTGCGCGTCGCCCGCGATGCCATCTGCAGATACGCATCGGCGCGCCCGACCTGCGGCGTGCTCCCCCGTGTCACGGCCTGGGCACGCCACGCGGCGGTGGCCGCCGGACTGATGCCGATGCTGCCGTCGTCATCCGGGCATGCGGTGGTCGGCGACGTCCCCCAGGCTTCCCAGGAGTGTAGCAACGGATGGCCGCTCGGCAACATCGCCACCGCCCCCAGCTTGACCAGGCACGCTTGCCGCAATGGCAACAGCGCAGGATGGCGCGGAAACGCTACGCCACCCAGCAAGGATGCGGCCTCACCGCAAAACTGCGGCAGGATCAGCTCCGCGCCGATCGGCGCGTCTTCTGGCACCGCATGTGCGTAGGGATCGGGCTGGCGCTGGAGGAACCTCGTTGCAGTCTGGACTGCGTCCGCAGCTCCGGGAAGAGGATCGGCACGCTGCAATGCCAGTAACGCCGCCCACGTGGGCGCATGGCGGAACAGCGGGAAGTCCGCGCTTCCCCATCCGCCGTCGGCCTGTTGCTGCGCGATGAGCCACGCGTATGCGTCCTGCCGACCGGTGACGTTGCCGTGGAAGCGCAGCGCCTGCGCCGTGTCGTAGACGGACGGACCGACGCTGCCGCCATCGCTCATTTCGCTCAGCAGGCGGCGCAATTCGGAAAGGATATGTTCGGACAGCGCGTTCACGCGGGATGTTCCGTTTGCAGAAACGTGCGCCGCGGCGGGCAACCGCTGCGATCGGCGCCGCGGACTCGGACACAGTGCAGGATGCACTCTGCCGCCGGCCGATCGCAGCGGCACAGGGGCGACTCGATGCGGACGGGCGCGCTCATGCGCGTGGCGCGTGTTTGAACAGATACGCGTTGGCCCGCTGTATGAGTTGCGCCAACCGTTCCGCACGCGGCCCCAGCGGCGCGATGGCCTCGCCGGCATCGCGCAACAGATCCAGCGCGAACTGGCGTGCTTCCTGCAGTCCCATGATCGACGCGCAGGTCGGCTTCTGCGCCGCCGCGTCCTTGCCGGGGGTCTTGCCCAGCGCCGCGGTATCCGCTGTCACGTCGAGAATGTCGTCGATCACCTGTAACGCCAGGCCGAAACAGGCGCTGTAGTGATCCAGCGCACAGTAAAGTGCAGCGTGCGCGGCATTCACGCCGACAGCGCATAGCGCGCCCATGCGAACGGACGCGCGCACTAGCGCTCCGCTCTTCATCCGGTGCATCGCCACGATCCTGTCCAGCTCGACGTGCTTTCCAACCAGCGACAGATCTATGGCCTGCCCGCCTGCGGCCCCCTCGGCGGACACCGCCTGCGCCAGTTCGCGCACGAGCGCGATAGGGCTGTCGCCCGGCGCATTCAGGCTCGCCAGGGTCAGGAAGGCGTGCGCCTGCAGCGCATCGCCGACCAGGATCGCGGTGGCTTCGCCGAACTTGACGTGCACGGTCGGAAGGCCGCGGCGAAGCACGTCGTCGTCCATCGCGGGCAGATCGTCGTGGACCAACGTACAGGCGTGCATCATCTCGATGGCGGCACCGACGTCATCGAGCATGTGCGCCGGCGTGTCGGCCAGTGCGCCGGCAGCCAAACAGAGCAAGGCGCGGGTGCGCTTGCCGCCATGCAAGGTGGCGTAGCGCATCGCCGCCATCAGCTCGGTCTCACCGTCGTCTTCGGCGCAGAGAAGACGCGCCAGCGCCTCTTCGACCCGCTTTGCGCCGTCCTGCATCCAGATCTCGGGCAGCAGCCTGCCGGATGCGCCGCGCGCCTGCGCGCCCAATATGCCGTTCGCGGAAACGCCAGCTCGGTCGTCGTGTGGCGTGGAACCAGTCTGCATGTTGTTCATGTCCTTGTACCTGCCAGGAGACGGCCACGGCGAGCGGCGAGCCGCCGCGGTGTTGCCGGCCTCGCACCGAGCGCGCGCGCCGAGTGCAGCAATGCCGCGCGTCGCCGGCGCCGCTGCCTCACCACACGGGGCATGCGATGCCAGCTCATGAGAATCCGATGCGGATAGTCATGGACGGATGTGCGGTCGGGTAATATCGCCGGCCTTTTTCGACGCCGCTCAGCAACCGCGGCCGCACCCCGGCCTCGTGCATGGTCAGCGCCAAGGCGATACAGAACTGCACCAGTTCCAGCCATACCAGGTGGTAGCCCATGCAGAAGTGTGGGCCGGTACCGAACTGCAGCATGTCCACCGGCCGGATCGGCTCGGTGCGTTGAAGCCACCGCGCCAGCCGAAACTGATCAGGCGCCTCGTGCAGCAGCGCCGAGGTCGAGAAATGCAGCAGCGGGATGCACAGATCGGTGCCCGTAGGAATGCGCTGTTGGCCGATTCGCAATTCACGCAGTGCGCGACGCACTAGGAGCGGCGTCGCCGGATGCACGCGCAGCGTCTCGCGGAACAGCGCCTCAGCGACCGGACACTGCGCCAGGTCCGCGTGCCGAGTCGGCACCGCGCCTACGCGTTGCGCCTCCTCGACCAGGGCGTCCCACAGCCCAGGCTGCCGCGCTAGCTCGATCACCATCCAGGCCATCGTCGAGGCGGTGGTGTCGTGACCACCAAGCAGCAGCAAGCGAATATTGGCGACCAGGACGTCATCGGAAAGCGCATCGTCGCTGCGATCGAAGGCGCTCACCATGTCGTTGATCAACCCGGTGCGCGAGGCATGTTCGCGCGCGGCGCGGACGAACTCGCGCAACCGCGCATCGATCCAGTCGCGGGCCGCGCGGCCCCGCCGCAAGGGCAGTCCAGGCAGGTCGACCGGGGGCGCGACGATCAACTGCAGCAGTTGCCGGTACTTGCGATGCCATCCCGGCAGGTCCTGCGCGGGGATTCCCATGAGACTGAAGATGAGCTTGAGCATTAGATCGCCGGTTTCGCGCAGGATGGTGACGTCGCCCCGTTCCCGCCACCTCTGCACGCGCGCCCGGATGACGGGCGCGAACAGCTCGCCGATGCCGGCCAGGGTCAGCCCCTTGGGCAGAAGCGCCGCCTGGATCGCATCGCGCGCCTGCCGGTGCGCGATGCCGTCCTGGGCGACCAACGTTCCGCCAAACAATTCGGGCGCGATGTCTTCGATCAGCCCCGAGGACACGTCCTTGTGCCGGAGCAGTGCGAGAGCATCCGGATCCAGACTGGTCATCAGGTGTCCGGCAGGGCCGAAATCTAGCCAGAAGTGGCTGCCCAGCGTCCGTTCCGCACGCCGCAGCAGGCGCGGCAGGTCGCAGACGACGGCGGGAAGATGCCCGACCAAGGGAAAAGCGCCGGGCACGACCGGGATGTCGTGCCGCAGCCGATGCCGACGGTTCAGCGGGTTGAGCAGCATGTCCATCAGCAGCGCGGCGCCGCGTCCGCTTCTGCGGTCTCGCCGGCAGGCCGCGCGGCGCGGCTGTTGCCACCGTCGGCGTATGTCGGCACATGCGCCAGCATGCCGCCGTCGATGCACACGACCTGGCCAGTGATGAACGCAGCATCGTCGGAGAGCAGGAACGCCACCAGCGCGGCCACGTCCTCGGGGCGGCCGACGCGCGGCAGGAGCTGGTGACGGCGCAGATGGGTTTGCATGCACGCGTCCAGCTTGGCGAGGAGTCGCTCGGTCATGATGAGACCCGGCGCAACCGCATTGCAGCGGATCTGCGCATGACCGTACTGGGTGGCAAGTGAGGACGACAGCATGTTCATCGCCGCCTTCGACGCGGCGTAGGATGTCAGTGCGGTGTCACCACTGAGCCCCTGGCACGACGACATGTTGACGATCGCGCCACCGCCGCGGGCGATCATCCGGGGGATGGCCTGCCGGCAGCAGAGCAGCGTGCCACGCAGATTGGTCGCCATGGTCTGATCCCAGACCGCTAGCTCCAGCTCGAGGATCGCGCGGTCGCGCGGGGTCAGATGCATCGCGCTCGCGTTGTTCACCAGCAGGTCGACCCCGCCGAAGTGCCGCTCCGCCGTCTCGAACAGCGCTGCCACCGCCTGCGCATCGGCGATGTCGATCGCCAGGGCGAGCGCGTGGCCCGCTTCGGCCGCGATCTGCGCGGTGCAGGCGATAGCCGCCGAGCCATCAATGTCGGCCACCACCACTCTGCCGCCCTCGCGCGCGATGGCGAGGGCGCATGCCTTGCCGATGCCGGCGCCGGCGCCGGTCACCACGGCCACTTTGCCTTCAAACCGTCCCATCGTGTCATCCTAGATTGTGCTGGTCTTTCGCGGCATGCCGCTCGGCCTCCGCTGGAGAAGGCGCAGGGTCGGCGCTGGCGCGCTCGCCATCGCCAGCGTCGCTTTCGATGACCCGAATGGCGGCGACCGGGCACTGGCTGGCCGCGAGCCGCACGGCGGCGTGCAGCGCATGCGGGACCGTCGCCACGCACACTTCGGCCACGCCGTCCGGTTCGCGCTGGCGAAAGGTGCCCGGCAGCGTCAGCACGCACTGCCCGCTGGTTCCGCACAGATCCTGGTCGACCATGACGCGCATCTCAGCTCCCCTGCGCATGCAGCCGCACCGGCAGCGTGCGGAACGTCCGAAGGAATGCCGAGGGCTCCCGGGTCGGCTGCCCGGCAAATGCCAGCGTGGGGAAGCGGGCCTGGATCCGCGGCAGGCTCTCGGCCAACTGCACCCGGGCCAGTTGCGCACCGAGGCAGAAGTGAATGCCGTGGCCGAAGCTCAGCATGATCTTCCCGTCGGTCGACATGCCTGGACTGGTGCCGTAGAACCGCGCGGGATCGAAGCGATCGGGATCGGCGAAGGCCTCCGGGTCGCGATTGCCGGACGCGATCAGCACGCGCACGTCCGCGTTCTTCGGAATCACCACGCCGCCCAGTTCGATGTCGCGCTGGGCGATACGCGGGATGGAGCTGAACATGGCGGGCGCGTCGCAGCGCAGGACTTCTTCGACGAATGCCCTCACCCGCGCGGCGTCTGCCTGCAGCCAGTGCCGCTGTTCGGGATACGCCAGCATCGCCAGGACGGCATGGTCGATGCTCGCAGCAGTGGTGACGAAGCCGCCCAGCAGCATGCCCCACAGCATGCTGATCAACTCCGCATCCGACAGTGTGTCGGCATCGTCGTCATGTGCGCCGACCAGCATCGACACGATGTCGCGGCGGGGATCGGTGCGCTTGCGCTGTATGAGGTCGCCGAAGTAGGCCTGCACCCTGGCGCTGGCCGCGTCCGCCGCGGCGAGCTGGGAATCGCTGGCGTGCGGGCCCAGGCCTTCCAGAATGGTGCCGATGCCGGCAGCGAGCTCGAACATGTCGTCTTGGGGCATGCCGAACAGTTCGGCGAAAACCAGCATGGGCAAGGCCAGCGCGAATTCCCGATGCAGGTCCACCGCCTCCCCGCGCTCCAGCGCGGGCGTTATGCCGTCCAGGCGCGCTGCGACGATGCGCGCGATGCTCGGCCGCAGGTTGTCGATCTGGCCCATGGTGAAATCGCGCGAGATCAGCCGGCGCAGACGCGTATGCGTCGGTGGGTCCTTCATCGCTAGCGTGGACGCCAACAGATTGAGCGACGGGCTGGTCGCCGCACGCGAGAAATAGCGCGCCAGTTCGCCGGGCGCCGGACCCCGAAACGCATCGCCCGTGGCCTTGAACGCCCAGTAGATGTCGGCGTGGCGGCTCAACAAAAAGAGGCCCGACGCCGCGCGATGCACCGGATCGTGCTCGCGCAACCATCGCATGAACGGATACGGGTCGTGGATGCACGCTGGCGACGCCAGTTCGGCGAAGGCGTCCCGGCATGCTGCCGTGGTTTCTTGCACGTCCATCCTGGTTACCTGTTGGCGGGCTGATCTGACCGGCGCGCGACAGGCGCGCGGCAGATTCCGGAGAAGATCGAGATCGCCCGTGGCGTCCGCGACATCACCAGAGCACCGGGAACTGCTCGAACCCGCCCGTGATGATCTCCTTGCGCAACTTCAGTTGTTCCGGCGCCACGGCCAGGCGCAGCGCGGGAAGGCGCTGGAAGATCGAACCGAACACCACCTTGAGCTCCAGCCTGGCCAGCGCCACGCCGATGCACGCGTGCGGCCCGTAGGAAAAAGCCAGGTGCGGCTTTTCCTGGCGTTCGATATCGAAGATTTCCGGATCGTCGAAATGGTGCGGATCGAACGACGTTGCCGGGAGGCCGACCAGCACCTTGCTCTCCGCGGGAATATGCTCGCCCGCGATGGTCACGTCGGTCCTCGGATAGCGCATGATGCCATCCCAGCCCGCGCCCGGCGGGTACATGCGCAGGATTTCCTCTACCGCCTTGTCGACCAGGGACGGATCGCCGACCAGGCGTTCGCGCTGTTGCGGATGGCGGAACATGGCTAGCAGGCCGAATTCGATCTGCGCGACGGTGCTCTCGTGCCCCGCCACCAGCATGCCCGCCGCCAGGCCAACCGCCTCTTCCTCGCTCGCCTTGCCCTGGTCGACCGCAGCGAGCAGATCCGTCAGCAGGTTGTCGTCCGGATCCTGGCGCTTGTCGCGCATCTTGCCGCGAATGTAGGCGCGCAGTTCTTCCCAGGCCAGGCGGGACGCGCTGCGCGGGCCGCTTTCATGCTGGTGCGTCATCACCTCATCGGACAGCCCGGCGAAAAAGGCGTGATCCTCGTAGAGCACGCCCATCAGCGCGCTGATGACCATGGCCGGAAGCGGAAAGGAGAGGTGGCGCCGCAGGTCGGCGGGCTGGGGCTGGGCCGCCAGCGTCTCGAACAAGTGCGCGGCGATCGCTTCGACCTGCTGCACGAGCAGCTTCACCCTGCGGTCACTGAAGGCCGGCGCCACGATCGCGCGTAGCCGGGCATGCTCGCGCCCCTCGTGCGAGACCAGCCACCCCGGCGAACCGAGAATCACCGAATCCGGGGTGAATGCCGCCGGCGGCATTCCCGCGGGCCGGAACGCCGCGTCGGACAGCACCGCCTTGGCCTCGTCATAGCCTGTCACCCACCAGCCTTCGTGCCCGGAGGGGAAGCGCACGCGGTGGATCGGACCGTTGGCGCGTAGCGCCAACATCTCGGGCGAGGGCTCGATGTGATCGACGCGCCACATCGGCAGCGTCGGCAAGGGTTGTTGTTCGGACATGGTGGCACTTCACTCTCTAAGCGATGGAAGGGCGGAAGGTGACCGGCAGGCGCTGCGGGCAGCGAATGACGTAAGACGGCATGTAGACGACGTCCTCCGCGGCGATGGTCAGCGCCAGATGCTCCAGCCGCACGAACAGCGCGGGGAAGGCGCAGCCCAATTCCAGACGCGCCAGCGCTGCGCCCAGGCAGAAATGCGGCCCCTGGCCGAACGACAGGTGCGGGTTGTGCCGCCGGGTGACATCGAACCTGTCGGCATCGCCATAGATCGACCGTACGGATTGGTGAAGGAGGTTCGACCGTGCCCCCGATGTGTCCGCCATTATAGCCTCCGGACCGGTCCCACACCGTGAACAGAGCAAATCGCGTGCCGAAGTGAATTCGCAGGCTCAGCAGGCACTACATAGCTGCGCGTAGTGTCAGGTTTCTGGCATTCAGTCTCAATGCCGACAACGGGCGCAGTAAGTGCCCGACAAAGGCCTGCTCTCGCGCTGAATGTGCGGGGCAGCCCTTGCGCGAAATTTCAAGCGGATTGGCTGCAGCAGGTGTGGTTCGCCGGAAACCACTCCGATGACGCCGGCGTCATCGAACGCGATCGCGTCAGCCTGTCCGGAGGGCAAGACCTCGCCGCCTTCGTGGCTCTGGCTACCGAAGATGCGGAAGCTCGGGGACGGGGCGCGGTCGCAGCGTCACGATGCCGGGAGTGGACTGAGCGCGAGCTAGATAAGGCGATTCAAGCTATGCTTGAGGGGGTGCCGGCAGCGAAGTTGAAGGACAAGATAGGCACTCTGGAAGCACGCAAGCATGAGCATCTGCTCGAGGCCGTGCAGCAGCGCCTTGATGCAAACCCAGAGGCGATGCGCCAGCTCGCGAGACAGTCGAGCATCCGTTCGGCACGTGAAGGCTCGCATGGGAGCGACGCACTTCCTGAACAAACGCTTCCAAAAGTAGCTACGGAGATGCCTCTCGGTTCTGGCCTTTAGCGTAGGGCGCATTAGATTAGCGACCAGCGCCGGGGTGCATTCTGTGGCGCCGCCCGCAGCGGCGCAATCGCTGGAGTCGCGCCCCTCAGGTCCTGCAGGGGCACCCTGGCAATGTGGAAAACTCCGACGCTTTCACCGTTCGAAGATAAGGTGCCTTGTCAATCAAGACTTTGGCTTTTCAGGATGAAGCTGCTTGTAAGAGTCACAGCTGGACCAATATCAATGCGTCGGCTTAGCGTGCTTCAAACGAAAGCTGATGTCGTGGAAATTCATATTCTGCGCACAGTCGGTCTGGATCAAGCGCGTGATTCGATAGCGGACGGCATGGATTGTCGCCGCAGCAATTGTTTCTTGGCGACGTCAGTTGAGCAAACCGCAGGCGGCCATTGTGAAACAGAATTGCAATTTGTGCCGGCCGTCATGGATAGCGGGGTGCCGACACCCCCGCTTTCGATGTCGGCACACTCGCAAGCCGGCACGCAGCCGGCTATCCGCTGCAGATTTGCCCCCGCCGCGACCGAACGCAAGCGCCGGCCGACGCATCCGCGCCTTCACAGAAGGCGTCAATCACCGCGGCCTGAAGGCCCAACTCACTGCATCCTTTGCGTCGTGATTGTCGACAAATGCTGCCCGTTGGGATTCCTGTAACGATTGGCGAGGCTTTGTAACAATGAAGCCATCTGGTCAGGATCTGATCGAACAGTAAATTCTCCATAGTTAGGGTCGAAAAGCGTGGTCGTTCCATTCGAGGCCGACGTCGCCACTGTGTGGGCGCCGCCTTCAGCGAAATACAAGCTGAGTAAATGGTTCGATCCGTCTTCGTTGATTTCGTTCACCATGGACTTGACGTTCGAAGACTTGCCGAATGCGAATCTCTTCTCTTCTCCAGCCGGTTCCAAGCCTGCTTCCTCCAAAATGGTATTTTGTGCCTGAAGGTCGGCCTGAGAAGATCCTGCTCCCCTGCTTCGCAACTGATCCTTAAGACGTTGATATTGCTGCTGCCGTTCAGCCGCTGAGGCGTGCGTTTGCGATCCGGGTGTGAGCGCACTCATTCGGGTTGATGGGCTGTTGCTAAGATTGCGGAACCACTCCGCAGTCAGCCCGACGCAGATGCCGTCCACATTCGCATCACGCAGGTCGGCCGTTCTGTATTCGAACAAGGAGGTGGCCGGACTCTCTGGAGAGGATGTACTGGGTTCGGAGGCGCTAGAGGTTTGAACGTTTGCATCCAAGGTATCTGGCTTGCTGCAGCAGGCCCCCATCTTGTCAGGCAACTCCCCCGATCGTGAGCTCCACTGGGGCGCGAGATCTGCAAGTGTTTCTGTAAAGCTGCCGCTATCCACCGACTGGCTCGGTTCGTCAGTTTGGCTAGTGCGTGTAGATGAGCCACCGATTCGATCATACATGACGATTCACCTCTCTGTGCTACGCTAGTCTCTTCGCATCAATTCGGGCTGCTCAGGCCCTGCGGCGAGGATACCCGGACAAGCTGATGGCGAGCTGACGGACAGCAGTTGTACAGCTAAGAAAGCGTTCCTTTGTCGGACTTCTGACAACGTCGGATACGCCTCGGCGTAGTGCTGTGTCAGATCCTCAGATTCCGGAACGCCACCGACAGGCTATCGCTGCGATGCTCGCGCGGCATCGAGCGCCCACGAACCCGAAATCGAGAGCAATGACAGGATGCTCGCGGATTGTCTCGAGCGGTTCGGTGTTGCTGCGTAAGCGGTGTGTCTCCCACACCTTGTTTGGCGTGAGCTGATCGGCAACATGCGAGCCGTCATATACAGTAAGGTTCGCATATATGGTTGACCATATAGTTGACGCTGCAGAGCCACGGGGCCGGGTGGATATCCAGGTCGGAGCGGGGCGTCGGCGGCGGTGGAGCGCCGTGGTCAAGGGGCGGATCGTGGCGGAGTCATATGCGCCGGGCACAGTTGTGTCCGAGGTGGCGCGCCGGCACGACCTCTCACCGCAACACCTGTTTGCTTGGCGCAAGGCCGCGCGTGCCGGTCTGCTGAGCTTGCCGGCGGAGGATGCACCGCTCTTCGTTCCGGTGGTGTCGGAGCTTCGCCCCGCTGGGATGTGCGTGGAAGCGGCAACGCGGAACGGGATAACGATCAGCATCGAGATTGGCGATGCGGTAGTTCGCGCAGCGGCGGGGGTCGATCCGGCCTGGCTGCGCGATGTGCTGCGGGCCGTGAGGGCGACGACATGATCGCGGCTTCGGCGGGCGTGAAGATCATTGTCGCGACGCGGCCGGTCGACTTTCGTAATTATGCGGAGCCCACGATTATGCGGAGTGTGCGGCCGTTCAATCCGAGACCCGCTTCGTTATCAACAGTTTAGTTCCTGCTGCCCTCTTTCTCACTCAGCATAATCTGAGGCCTTTCTTCCTGCCTTGATGGCAACGAAAGGGAGACAAGGAATGGCCAAGTCGAGTGAGGATCACTGCCACGGGCTGCGCTGCATGGACGCAGGCGATCTCGACCCGCTGGTGACGGAGTTCACACGACACCTGACGGTGTTGGGGCATAAGAGCTTGACGGTGAGCGGCTATGACGCTGCAGCCCGTCACCTCGCGCAATGGCTGACGCTGGCCAAGATCGCAGTCGCTGATATCGATGATGGCGTCGCCGATCGGTTCGCTCGGCATCGCTGTCGATGCCCCGGCATCCGTCGCGAGAGGAGCGTGTCCGCGAAGTACGTGAGGCGGGTACGCCGGTTCATCGAGTTTCTCGGCGAGCGCGGAATCGTCCAGCGCAAGCCGAAGCCCGCATTACCGACGCCCCACCGCCGGGTGGTCGAGTTCCAGGACTGCGTCACAGAGCTGACAATAGATCGGCACGGTCGCATGGTCATGCGGCTGCTCCCGGCGCTTGGCATCAGGCCGCGAAGTTGGAATGCTCAGCTCATTCGCGACGTGATCATTGCAGAGACGAAGCGGGTCTCGCTGGCCTATGTGAAGACGATGACGATGGCGCTGAGAGGATATTTGCGGTTCCTCAGCGCACGGGGGTTGTGCCGAGCTGGACTCGATCAGGCTGTGCCAATCATTCCGCAGTGGCGACTGTCGTCGCTGCCGCGATACATCCGCTCGTCGGATGTCGAGACGTTGATTGCAACGTGCGATCAGACCACGGCGACTGGCGTGCGTGATCGGGCGATCCTGCTGCTGTTGGCACGACTGGGCTTGCGGGCCGGCGACATTCTCTCTCTTCGTCTCACCGATGTTGATTGGCAACAGGCGACACTGTCGGTTCGTGGCAAGGGGCGGCGGGAGACGAGATTACCATTGCCGCAAGACGCCGGGGATGCCTTGCTCGCTTATCTGGATCAGGCCCGGCCGCACGTCGCCGATGTTCGAATCTTCTTCATGTCGAATGCACCAATCCGGCCGCTGACAGGTTCGAGCGCAGTCTCTGATGTTGTGCGTAGTGCAATACGAAAGGCCGGTATCCCCGTTCCGTCGAATGGGGCCAACCTGCTTCGGCATTCGGCCGCGACGGCCATGCTCCGGGGCGGCGCGACGCTCGACACGGTTGGCGCCGTACTGCGCCACCGCTCACCGGACATGACCGCACACTACGCCAAAGTCGACGTGACGATGCTGCTGCAGATCGCGCAGCCCTGGCCGGGAGATGCGTGATGCTGAGTCGATATCTTGCCAAATATGTGGACCAGCAGCAGTCGCTGGGGTTCAAGTTCCGTGTCCAGCAAATCCTGCTGAGGGGCTACGTCAGCTTCGCCGAGGAGTGCGGCGACCGGCACATCAGAAGTGCCCGGGTCCTGGCATGGGCCGCACGTGCGCCGTCACCGGAGCAGCGCCGCAACCGGTTGCTTACCGTGCGGCGGTTCGCGCTGGCGATGCACGCCGAGAATCCGCGCCATCAGGTTCCGGCGGCGGATGCACTCGGCCACGCTGTCGTCAAGAGGCGACCGCCGTATATCTATAGTGCGGACGAGATCGCACGATTGCTTCGTGCTGCGGCGGCACTCCGGCCAGCGGGCTCGATCAGACCGACCATGTATGCAACGCTCTTCGGCCTGCTCACCGCTACTGGCATGCGGATCGCAGAAGCATTGGCGCTGCAGATCGACGATGTAACTGCCGATGGGCTCGTCGTCCGACAGACCAAGTTCCAGAAGAGCCGGCTGTTGCCACTTCACGCAACAGCTCGGCTGGCGCTCGACAGATATCTGGTCACCCGGCGGTCGCTAGACTACTTCTTCCTGCCCCCCGCTTTGGTCCCAGCGATTTCTCGATAGAGCCAAAGCAAGCCATGGGGCACGACACGGCGGCAATAGGCTTCCGCCGGCTTCCCTCCGCTTCGACGCCTATCAAGGCGGAGAGGGCGTCGCGCATCTTGACGATTGAGATGTCGGGCCGGCCTTGCGCAATAGGCGGCATGCGCGGTATCGGCGAGCAACCCGATCGGCATGGCTCGCGGCGATGGTAACTTGTCAAGCTTTGCCGCCTCGACCTGAGCACGTTCGAACCACTGCTTCGCCGACGCCCAGTCGCCGAGCGTCGCAGCGTTTATGCCTGCCTCGCGGGCGATATGGCTTCGGTTGCGTCTTGTCCGCCGGCTTCCGCAGCGGCAGTCAGCAGCGGGAGCGCCGCTACATGATCGCGTCTGCGCCAGTGGATCTTGGCACGCGCGCGCGAAAGCGAATGTCGAAGCCGAATTTGTCTTCAGCTTGCATCAGACAGGCAAGTGCTTGCTCGGCGTCGTCGCCATTCTCGTTGATGCAAATCGCCTGCGCAATTGCACAGCGTGTCGCGAGCATAGGCGGCGCTGGATCGGTATATAGATACGTTCGTCTGGGGCGGGCTGAAACGTACCACATAGGAGGCTACGCCTATGGCCTCTACGGCACACCCGATTGGAAGCAGAACAGGGAAAGCAGCGATCCCAGCCCAAAGGGCCGCCTGCATATCTGGCGGGCTTATGACTATCCGCACATCTTCGCGATGTATTTGGCCATGCCCGCATACATTTCTTCGCAGCTTCGGGCGAGTGACGGGCAGGTCGGTTAGGGGCGCACCAAGGCGACCTTGCCGGCCGGCAACAAAGCAGGACAGCGACTTGTTGTGTCCTCGCGAGCTCGCCCCCTTCAGAAGTGTCGTCGCTAGGAGCTGGACGTGCGACGCCGTCCCAGATCGGAAAACTCTGCTGAAACACACCACGCGCGTCTAGAGGTTAGCATGCAAGTGACTTAAGCGCTCCAGCCCCTGCTCAATGAGAGATATTGGAAGATAGCTGAAACACAGGCGCATGTGACGGCCACTTCCTGGGCCATAGTTGCGACCATTTACAAGGTGCACGCCGTGCAAGCGGCTTGCAGCTTCAATAAACCTCTCCGGATCCGTACCCGGGGTAAGCCGCACCCAGAACGAGAAGCCCCCGCTTGGCACGCTATATCCCAGGTCGCAAATCCGGCTACGCTGCAATAAGCTATGTACGCTGTCTCGCTTCGCTCGGTAGTGCTCGCGCAAGCGTGTTATGTGCGAGTCAAGAGCGCTCGATTGCAACAACCCCAAAACGATGTTACTTAGGACCGGACTTACGCCGCCGTCGCGTTTGAGGTGCGCAAGCCTGTTGATGATGTCCGACTCCGCAAGCACCCAACCTAACCGTAGCCCCGGTCCGGCAACTTTTGAGATGCTATGGACATTGATCACGTTATTGCCTGGCGCCACCCAATGCGCTGGACCGTTGTAGGGTAACTCAGCATAGACAAGGTCCTGCACCAAGAGAGCGCCACTGCGGGCTAGCAGTGCCGCCAATTTGGCCACATAGTCGCGCGACATCTGGCGACCGGTTGGATTATGAAATGCTGGCATCGTGTAGAAAAGCTTCACCCGGGCATTGGTCTGCAGTATTGCCTCGACTTCGTTTAGATCGACTCCCTCTGCGGCTAGACCTAGCTGGACCACGGTTGCACCCGCGATCGAAAACGTACGCAGTGCACCCAAGTAGGAGGGGTCCTCCATCAGGACCACGTCACCGGGGTCAATCCAGCCATCGGCAAGCAGTTGTAAGGCCTGTGAAGCTCCACCCGTAAGCATAACTTGGTCATGCCGCACACCGTACCTCAGTGCGAGCTTTGTACGGAGTTCGGGCAAACCCGCCGCATCCGTATACTGCGGCAGATCGGCGAGAGCCACACCTGTACCTCCGTCAAACGCGACTGGCCACGGCAGTTCTGCAAACATGACCGGGTCAGCCAGGGCGTAGCCGAAATTGATACCATGCTTCGCACTTGAGGAGTTGAACGGCGCGAAACCTTGAGCGATAGCGCTGCGTTTTGAGATGCGGGAATTCATGGCTTCGTCATTCGGATCGTCATGATTGCGAAATCTGTTCTTTGCCAAAGCGCTTATTGTACTCCGCGGCAAAGTTCGCAGGTATCGGCGTGCTGAAACAGGGAAAGTCGACCGACGTCTTTGGCTGGGCTGCTACGGCCGAAGTCTCGAGGGACGGCCGCCACGCACCGCCAAAGTAATGCTGGCCGTAGCCCATCGCTAGCTCAGGTACTACGGGATAGAGGAGGCTCAGGAACAGCGAGATCTGCGCAGCATTCCATGTCCAATCGTCTGCATGTGCAAAGCCAGCTAGCTCGAAGCACCTGTCGATGATATCAAGCGCATCCCAGAAACGCAGTGCGGTGACCGCATCGGCGTAATCTTCAGCGAAGCGGCGGAAATTCGGGGAGAGTTCGGTGCTCTCTACTGTACGTGCGCTTTCTGCACACCGCCGTAACGCATCTTCCCAGACCCGAATGCGTGACGCTGCCGAGACGAGTCCGTCGAGACTAAAATCGTTTGCGTCGGTTCCAAAGGGCTTGGCCACTCGCGCCAGCGCATAACGGAGTACGTTTGGTCCCACGTCACCCGCCACTTCATCGCCCCAAAGAGCATGATCACGACTGGTGGAAAACTTTTCGCCTTTCAGCTTGTAGAAATCCTGGACTGAGTGATTTTTGGGAATTGGGTAGCCGCGCGCGAGCAGAGCGCCGGCCACACCTAGCGTGTAATAGAAACGATTATCCTGCCCCATGAAGAAAAGAATCTCGGTGTTCTGGTCGTGCAACGCCGCGTTTGCGTCCAGACCGGCGCGGGCGCATTGCTCGCGAATTCCGGTGTCGAAGCACCAGAGGCCCTCAAACCATGTAAGCAGCGTTTGGCCGATCAGAGAGTCAGGCTGTTTTACTTCCACGCCGTGCCTGAAATGGCGGGTCATCGGCAAGCCGCGCACCTCCCGGAGTAGCCAAGCGCGCGCCTTGGCCCGTATCGGCTCGGGCCATACGCTTTCTCCAATGGCTTCGTGCAGTGAGTGAGCGAGACGTGGCATGTCGAACACGGCCTGCGTGATGGGTCTTAGCACAAGATTGCAGCCGCAGGTGACGTGCCGGGCGTCACGGATTGTGTCGTGCTGAAGAGCCAGCCCGCAGTTCTCACACAGGTTGCTGTCGCAAGGCGATGAGCAAGCCGGGCAACGGCCAGTTGCGAGCGAGTCCGCAGCGAACTCATCGCAATGTTCGCAATACAGTTGGACGCCCTGCCGTACGTCGACGTAGCCGGCCGCCTGCAGCTCGCGGAATATCGCTAGAGCATTTCCCTTGTGAATCGCGCTGGACGTGCGCACGAACACATCGGGCGTAATTTGCACCGCGCGCAAACACTCTAAGATCTTGTGAACGTATCCTTCTGCGACCTCGCTAAAGGATCGGCCGAGCTTTCGTGCCGTTTCGAGCGTATATGTGCCGTGCTCGTCTGAGCCCGTGATGTAGTAGGCCCGATGGCCGGCCATGCGTTGAAAGCGGACGAAAATATCAGCGGGCAAATACACGCCGCCGATGTGACCCAGATGTAGCTTGCCGTTAGGGCAAGGCGGCGCGGGACAGATAAAATAAGTGCGCACGTCAATCCCACCAGATCGAGATAAACTTGAGAGCGCTATCTTGGCTGATATTGCGGATAGTATGCCTCTGATGTGGCGCCATGTAACACAAGCTCGTTTCGCTAACATTACGGACCTGACCGTCGACTTCGAATTCTCCACGACCAGAGATCAGCAGCCACAGTTCGTGCTCCTGATGATCGTGCGGGTCGACCGCATCGCCTGGAGCGAGCTCCGCGACTGATGCGCCAAATGCTGGGCTGAGACCCTCCGGGAGATGCTCCAAGAGGCGCCAGACCAGAGCGCCGTATTCGGTTCGCATCAGAGAATGATCGGGCCGCGTCGTGTACATGTTGGTCTTCCTCAGACGTGGCTATCAGTTGCGATAGAATATGCCATTGGGACGCTTTAGGTTCTCAAGATCTGCCACAGCTTCTTCTGGTGGGTTGTACGCACGCTTCATGCGGTTGTATTCGGTGCGTGTTGGCCCCTCAGTGGATGCGCGCTGGAACACCAAGTGAATCGCACGACGCGACCGATCGCTCTTGTTTGGCAAGGAGTAATGGGGCGCATAATCGTCAAAAATGAAAACATCCCCAGCTTGCAATCGCACCGGCTCCCATGCGAAGGCCTCGGCGATCTCCGGGTGAATCACGCCACCCGCATCCATCGGAAACATTCCTTCCTTATGGCGAGCTGGCGTGAAGAAGAGCCCACCGTTGCCCGGGCCGGAGTCGTCCACGGCGATGGATGCAATTGCGTGCACCATGCGTTCGGGTATCTTGTGCGGGACATGATAGATGTCCTGATGAGGGCGGTACCCGCCGCTGTCCGGATACTTGAAGATCAGAAGTTCCTTCAACATCCGTGTCTTCTCATTCAAGAGTGTCTCGACCGCTATACGAATGCGGCCATCGGCCAGGAGCGCGTCCCGTAGAGGGGCATGGTAGTCTAAGAAGTTCTCGGCCTTGGAAATAATTTTTCTGCTGTCACTCGTCTTCTCGAACCACAACATCCACTTGTCGGAGCTTACATCCCAACGTGCAACTTCCTCAACGTAACGAGAAATCTTGTCGCGCTTGGCTGGATCGAAGAACTTCTCCAATCGAAGGTATCCATCCTTATTCCATTTCGATTGTTGCGCCTCGGTCAGCATGTGTGAGCTCCTTCCTAAAATGAGACGGATCAGATGTGCTTTGGCCGAGGCGGGTTGCTAGCACCGCATTAAGAGCGGTCGCGCTCAATAGGCTAAGCAACATCACGTCAGGGCCGAATCCACGGACCAACTGCCCTCCGACCATAGGAAAGCCGAAGAGCCCGAGAAAGTATGCGAGGGTAAATATCTGCGATGTAGTGGGCACGGAGACGCCGTGCTCACCGGCGAGATTGACGGCTATCGTATTCAAGGTTGAATAACTTAACCCATAGCCGGCGGCAAAGAGGACAGAGGCCGCAATATAGAGTGATGTGCTGCCATCGTTGAAAAGGAACAGCACCAGAGACGCAGCGGTCAGTAGGATGAGCGTGAGTGCCAGTCGGCGTAACGGCAGGCTGCCCATGAGGTGAGCGACAGAGAAGCGTAGTATCACGCTCGTAGCAGTGAAAAAGAGAAAGAACAGATCGGAATTCAGGTGACGTGAGGCGGAATACGCGCTCTGATATGTGGACAGCCCCGCGAACACGCAGCCTGAAATCGCAATCATGGCGATGGGGAGTGCTGTGCACTTCTGAAGGAGTGTCGTAGTCGCGGCCAGAGTAATTGCGATATCTGGCATAGCCAGTGCCGATAGCCTCGACGTCGCGTGTCTTGTAAGGTCTACGCAGGCGGCGGCGATCACGCACGCAATCGCAAGCACCGCATAAATCGTGGCCAGCGAACCAGTGTATTTTGCGAGCAAGTGACCAAGTGGAGCTGCCAGGCCGAGCCCAGCCATTTGTGATCCGGATAAGACCGTCAAATACTGAATACGTGCTGAGGGCCGTAGATGGCGGATGATCTGCAGCGGTGCCAAAATGAAGAACACTGACCAGGCAGCGCCCACCAGCAAGCCTCCACCGTACGCAGCTCGCGTATCGAGGGCAGCGCCGGCAAAGGCAAGCATGGCTAACGCCATAAACAAGGATGCGACAGTCAACGTGGGCAATAGGCCTATCCGCTTTGCCAGCCACCCTGCCAAGCAACAGGAAACGAGAGTGGTAGCCATGCCGCTGGAAATGATAAGACCAGCGGCTTGACCATCCGTTTCGAGCGCATGCATGTAGTCCGGCAATAGAAAGCTAGTGCCGTAAGCTGCTGCAATGACAATGGAGGCAATCAAAAATGGTACAAAGGCGCGGTAGTCGAGCGTGCCTGAAAGCTGATCGGCGGGGTTGGCCGTTCCATCCGCAATCCGGCCCCGCAGCGGTGAGGTCGAGCCGCCGTTCATGTGCCACCCGATACCTGTCGGGTCGATCGCATCGCCACCACACCGGCGTCTCGTTCAGACGCGTCCGAAGTTGCGTAAACCTGAATCATCTGCCTACCGGATGTATTCAAATAGAACGGTCGGCCGAGGAGGCTATTGATAATTTGGCTGTTACGGTACGCGACCAAAGATAGATTGGCGCTCTGCAATCCGTGCTGCACGCGGCTTTGATTTTGTAGATATATTGGTCCTGGCACGGGCCGACCGAAGCGGACTGCATAGTCCGGGCCAAGTACTGGCAGGCCATCTTCCATACATGCTCCCTCGAGCAGGGCCTCCAAGAAGGGCGGCGTACGCGGCTGGAAACCAGTAGCAAGCACTATACGATCGACTAGAATGCAGCTATTTCGCTGCGTTGCGATCTCATCTAGATCTACTCGCCAACCCATTTTGTGGGAGGTGATGCCTTTCACGACTACGCTGGGCAACACACGAAAACGGTCGGACAGCGTGCCATCCACGCTGCGTTCGTACAGCATTTCATATAAGCGGTTGCACAAGTCGACGGAAATGCCATCGCTCGTAAGCATCTCGCCCTCGACTATATCGCGGCGTTGCTGAAGCGGTAGAGCGTGAAAGCGACGGCTATACGCGGGCGTATAAGCTTCATTCACGAAGCTGTTGTCGTCGATGGCAAAAAAGTTCGAACGCGACGTTGACCACGTGATCTGGGTGGATACAGAACGAGTAAGAATGTCCTCGGTAATCTCAGCGCCACTCTGACCGCCTCCCACAACGAGCACATGCTCGGCTGCTTGCGGTAGCGGCCGCTCGAGATAGTCAGCTGCATGGTAGAGAGTGCCACATAGCAAAGATCTGGCACAGGCGGGGATTTTGGGCTCTACGCCAACACCAACAACAACAGCGCGCGCTAAGTATGTGGTTGTATTCGTGCTGATGCGGTAGCCGTCCCTAAAGGGAATAACATCATTGACGACCTCGGAAAAGCGCAGCGTCTTGAGTCGCCCTGCGACCCACCGGTAGTACTCAATAAACTCCTGCCGCGATGTTGAAGCATTGCGCTTGTTGACAAAGCTGTAGAGCCGACCATGCAGCGCCAAATAGTTGAGGAATGAATATGGACTAGTAGGATCGACCAGGGTCACGCAATCCTTAAGCGGCGACACCTGTAGGCGGCTGTTCGGCAGCGCAAGGCCCGGATGCCAGACAAGTGCGTCTCGCTTCTCCAGGAAAAGTGCGCGGAGCGGAGTAGGTTCAATAAGCGCTGCAAGACTGAGGTTAAATGGGCCGATCCCAATTCCGATGACATCCAGCATTTCCACAGAAGCCTCCTTGAACTCGTGTAAGTTCTTGTCGTTGGCGCTCGCGTAAATTCTGTCCGGGTCTGGGTACGTCGATTGATTACTGAAGCACGTTTGTGTGACTTGGGATGGGGCAGCGGCTTGGCCTGTAGCCGCGGCAGTGGTCCGTCTGCTCAATAGCAACCGCCGTGCCACCCACAAAATCTCGACTGCGCCTTGTTGGACGAGAAGAACATGCCCACCTACGGCATTTCGTGCGGAATCGCCCCGGCAGCTCTTGTCGGATTTACGACATTGCGGCGGCAATCGGACATACACATGCGGAATTCGGAGCGCGCGGATCCATGGCTGAAAACCAACACCGTGAGTGCTCGTCTACGCCGACGTCGTCTTGATGAACCTTCAGTATGCACCTGCGTTGCTCCAAAAAGGCGAGACGCCGGCGGCCGCCCCGCAAGAGATGCTTCGCATTTTTGAGACCATTACCTCCGAGCATGATGTCGGGTTGTTCCGCCGTTTCGAAATTATGCGCTACCGGCATGTCAAGCGCGGTATCCCGATTCGGACGTGACAGTTGTCGAGGATCGAGTGTTGGGCCCATATGCCTTCTCGATCTGGTCCAGCGACTGAGCGATCAGGAAACTCTTGATGCCGTAGCCGGCCATGAACGCCAGCGCGGACTGGAAGAAATCGAGCCGCCGAGCGCCGGGAATTCGTCAAGCATCAGGAGAAAGCGGCGTCGGCCGGCCTTGGCCTGCAGATCTTCCGTCAAGCGGCGGCCGAGCTGATTGAGAATCAGACGGATGAGTGGCTTGGTGCGGTTGATGTCCGAGGGCGGCACGACAAGGTAAAGCGTGGTTGGCCGATCCCCGCCGACGATGTCGATAATCCGCCAGTCGCGGCGCCGTGTCACCTCCGTCACGACGGGGTCTCGGTGGAGGCCCAGGAACGACATCGCGATACTCAGGACGCCCAGCGTTCGTTACCGCATTTGTTCAGCAGCTGGCGGGCAGCGGAAGCGACGACGGGATGGACGCCGCCTTCGCTGAGATGCGCCGTTCGCATCATCGCGGCGAACGTCGTCTCGATCGGCCGCTTCGGATCGGACAGGAAGGCTGCGACGCCGGCGTGGGTTTTGTTTCCTCGGGATAGAGGACGTGGAGGATGGCACCAACCAGGAGGGCGTGGCTGGTCTTCTCCCAGTAGTTCGGCTCCTCCAGGCTACCCTCCTGGTCGACCAGGATGTCGGCGATGTTCTGGACGTCGCGCACCTCCCACTCGCCGCGGCGGACCTCGAGCAACGGGTTATAGGCCGACGATTTTGCATTGGTCGGATCGAAGAGAAGGACGCGACCGCGCTGGCTACGGAAGCCAGCGGTGAGCTGTCAGTTCTCGTCCTTGACGAACGATCGCCGAGCCCGGCCAGGTCGGGAGCGAAGGGATAACGAGGCCGACACCCTTGCCCGATCTCGTGGGAACGAAGAACAGGACATACTCCCGCCCATCATGGCGAAGATATCTAACGATGCACGCGATTGCGGATCCCCAGCGCGAGCTTTTCTACGTCAAATTTCTGCGATGAAGTAGGGCAGCATGATGGGCAGCGCTTCCGCGCGCCGGTAACGCCCTATGTTCGATCGGGATATCTCCTCCAGGTCGTGACGAGCTCTTCGTCGGGCGGCATCGGCGACGCCGGTGATGATATCGGCGAGCAGATCCGGATCTTGCGGAGCGAAGTGCGTGCCCCCTTCCGCGACAAGCAACGCGAGCCAGCCCCATTGCATCTTTAAGCAAGCCACGCAGGACAAGGTGCGCCCGGAAGGCGACGGCCTCGCGGACCCCGACGGCTTTACCTGCCTCTGCGCCAGTTTCTTCATCTGGGCGAGCGGCTTCACGCGGGATGGCGATGTCATCGGCGTGCACATGTTAACCTTTGCGAATGACGGCGCCTCGCGCATGTCGGCGCGCGAACTTCAAAGGCAGACAGACATGGACCTTCGCAAGTTCGACGGCTTCCTTGCCCGGATGGGCATGCCCTCGCCGATCCGTGCGCAGACCTGGGCGACGCCGCCCGAGGAGATGTTCGGCCTGACCCCCGCGGAGATCGCCACCATGACGCGGGAGACCGCCTTCGCTCGCATGCGGGAAGCGAATTGTCGATCCGGCGCGGCCCGTTGGCGCGCTGGGAGCCGCTCTCCCCTTCCAACGATGCCTCACGATCGCCATGCGATCAGCCAACGCTGATGACGATGATGCGCCTCGGCGCGGCGCGCTATCTTGGGAAACTCGACAGTTAGATCGGTTCCCTCGGCACATGACTGGTCGCCGTCGATGCGGCAGCAGCGGACTGAAGGACGGCTTACGCCCTACTGTCCGAGGGGTTTGGACGCTCACAATCAATATCGCGAGTAAGCTAGGTCACATTGTCCGCGTACGGAAAGAACACTACCGATCCGGCGACACTCTGTGAGTTGGGTCTTCATCGATATTTCTGCTCGGTCTCTCTTGGATAGCGCCGGATAACATTTTGGCGTTCCTGACTACGTCTGCGAAAAATCTTCGTAGATATCGAGTTCTTCATTGATTTTGCCCCGAGCTTGCGGCCGGCCTCGTCGAGGTAGAGCTGATTGATCAGGCCGCCGTTGTGGATCAGAAACTCACGCGAAGCCTTCATTTCAACGTCGGTCGCGACAAGATCGGGCTTGAGCTGGATCGAAAGCACTTCCGCCGTCTTCGCCAGATACTCGGATGGATTACCGAACATCAGATCCTGGCACCGCAGGGCGATATAGGCTTCTTCTCCAAATAGCGGTACAGCGCCAAGGCGTCTTCTTCGACGACGCCAATGTGGCCGCGGAGAAGCACTTGCTCGAAAACCATTTCCACAACCAGCTCAGGGCCAGGCTACTTGGCTGCGAGGCGATCACCCAGCTCGTGCGCAGACCGCCATTGCCCCGCGCGAATACCTCAACAGCAAGGGCGAGCTTTCCCGCAAGATGCAGGATGACGCACCGTCGCGTGGAATCTCACGACTGGTGTCTATTACAAAGCGGGCGAGAAGCCGTGGTCTCTTGCCGACATCCGGGATGGCGTCTGCTACACAGGCCTCGTCTTCAAGCGTACAAACAACCCGGTCGAAGCGAAGGAGGCGTGCTGTGGCGCGCAGATGTTCCCTCATACCGGCGAAGGCATCGAACGCCGCGGCTGCGAAGACCGCCCCCGTCAATGGCCCGAACCTCGGCCGGCGTTCTCCGGACGCTGCCGTTCTATCGACGTTTTGCGGCGAGGAACGGGCAGCTCTTAGGGGACCTCTTATCGCTTCGGTGTCAGTGACCGTGCATTCGAACAGATTCCTATTCATCGGGCAGCGGACGCAAGAGCAAACGCTCAGCGAAATACAACGCTTTCGCCGCGGTCAACTACCACTGCTAGCAATTGATCGAACTAGGGATTTGTTCAATATTCGATGAAGCGGATGCTGCGGTAACCTTTTCGAAGTCGCGTGAGTTCAACGGGAGCCACTCGCTACCCATAGATGATGACGGATCCAGCTAGCGGTCGCCGCTCGCGCTGGTCTGCCTGGTCGAGCGGATAGTGTGGCCTAGGGGCTACGCAAGATGGGACCATGACTGCAATGATCTTGTCGGACAATGTCATTCCTCGCGCCGATGTCATTAAACGCGCAGTGCGCATCGGCGCAGAAATCCGAAATGTCAAACTGTCAGGCGATTTACCGGAGCAGACGATTGCCTCGATCAATGGGCTGCTTTTGGAGCACAAGGTCATCTTCTTTCGCGGCCAGCTCCACCTCGATGATGCGGAGCAGGAGAGCTTTGCCATTCGTTTCGGAGAGTTGACACCTCATCCAACGCTCGGTGCGATCAAGGGAACAGCGTCGATCATCGAGCTTGATTCCACCCGTGCAGGTAGCCGGGCGGATCTCTGGCACACTGATGGAACCTTCGTCGATGCCTACCCTAAGATCGCCGTGCTGCGAGGCATTGTGATGCCACCTTTCGGTGGCGATACGGTCTGGTCAAACACCGCCTCGGCCTACCTCGACCTAGCGCCGCCGCTCCAAGGGCTTGCAGACAGGCTATGGGCCGTTCACAGTAATGCCTTTGACTACGCAATACTTGCCCGCGTCAGCGAGCTCGACAAGAAGCACTTGGACGAAGTCTTCACTAAAACAATCTATCGGACTGAGCATCCCGTTGTGCGCGTGCACCCGGAGACTGGCGAACGCACGCTCGTGCTCGGCGCTCTGGTGCAAAACTTCGTTGGCCTGCCGAAATACGATGGCCAGAAGCTGTTCGATTTGTTTCAGTCTCATATCACTGCGCTCGAAAACACTGTGCGTTGGAGTTGGAGGGATGGTGATGTAGCGATCTGGGACAATCGCGCTACACAACATTATGCAGTGAATGACTACGGCGACCAACATCGCCTCGTTCATCGCGCAACCGTCGCCGGTGAGGTGCCAGTCAGCATCGATGGTCGGAGTAGCGTAACGCGCATAACGGGCGACCACCAAGCTGTCTAGATAAGCGACAACATTGACTACGACACGCACAATGGAAACTCTGCGGTTGTGCGCTCAATCGCTCTCTGCAATATTCGGCAGCTAGGTTCCCGTCGCAGTCAAAATATGAACCCGATGCGGCGCCTCTCAACTTGAAAAGCAACAACTGTTCTTCACAGGCCGCAAGAGGTTCAGCAGCTGCTCGTAGCGGTACAATAATCATTAGAGCGGCCGGGGAGTGTTCTCGTCGGCAGATGCTGAGTCTCGATCGGCCACATGGCCGGGGGCCTTTCCAGGAATGCTCCGCTCGTACGTTTTTGAGCAATCCCATACGATCTGTCCTTTCTTGGGGTAATGGCCGCGACATTATAGCTGGTTAGCACCGCGCTTTATCGTGCCTTACAACGCTAAGGAAGTTGGGATGCAATATGGATCTGCCTGCACCAGCATGCGTGAGGGATCTACCGTCTCGCCATCCGCAACAGTTTACTCTTACACCGATCGGTTCCTCCTCATGAACGCGGCTGGCGCACTTTCCCGCGCATCCTCAAAGCCGCAGCCCAAGGTCTCAGCGCCCAGTGACCACCCATCGTCTCGGAAGAGTTCTGGCGCAGACGCGCCTGCTTCCCTCGGCTCGGTCGGAGGAACGTCTAGCTGGTTATTGCCCGTTACGACCGTATCTGAGAGAGGCGGCTCAATTTATCGAAGATGAGGTCATCCACCTCTACAAGCACCACAGTGGCCGCCTCGCGTCTTATGGCGGTCCGCAAATGGCGTGCAGTGTTAAGCGTGAATTGCGGTTCCTCGATCAATAAGACTGACTTGTTGACCACAACGTCGGACCCGGTAGTGCTCTTGTCGGGAGGTGCCTCCTCGCTCGCCTCGCCGGCGGTGGGCCGCCACGTCCGATAACCATGATAGCGCCGAAAATCATGGTAATAGCCGGGGTCGTAGCGATAGCCATATCCCCTGAACGCGCTCACATGTTTCTGTGGTGCTTTGTGGATATGCGGCTTCGCCGGCTGCGAAGCAGGACCCTGGTGGGCGCAACCGGCCGCAAGCGCGCAGAAGAGGACAACGAGTATCGCCTGAACCTGCCGGAAAGCGGGGCCGAGCCGATGCAGCCCGTTGGAAGCGCAGGCCGGTAAGGAAAGCATGACCATCGATCGGCACCTGCGTCGCAAGGATCTGGGAAACGTTGACAGTGGCGCCGAGCCATCCGCGGTATCTGTCGACGGCAGGTCCGCTCGTGAGCTTGTAGGTGAAGCGAGCCTGCGCGCCGGTATCGTTGACCGCACAAGCGATATTGCTGGCGCCGTTTCCGGTCTCGACGTGCCACGTGCACCCTGCAATGCGATAGCCGGGCTCTGCAGGGAACGTCTCGGCATAGTCTGCAGTATGCTCTGCAAAGACGACGGGGTGGTCGTCCTTGGTTTTATCCACCGTATAGGAGCGCTCGATCTGCTTCGGTTCGTCAAGCTGTGATACCGGCACGTTCACGATAAGGCGGCGGTCTTCGGGCAGTATCGTGTGGATCGCTCCGGCAAGAATTTC
Organism: Bradyrhizobium sp. UFLA06-24; assembly: GCF_054967145.1. Lineage (NCBI taxonomy): Bacteria > Pseudomonadati > Pseudomonadota > Alphaproteobacteria > Hyphomicrobiales > Nitrobacteraceae > Bradyrhizobium > Bradyrhizobium sp. UFLA06-24. The sequence goes on along the minus strand of NZ_JADFUE010000036.1, from coordinate 5,042 downwards.
GGGGATCTTCACCCCAGCGTTGGCTTGGGTCTGCACATGCGTGGAGTTCAGCTTGCTCCAGTTCTCAAAGAAGATCGTCGTGTCAACCCATTTCGTCCAGCAGACAGAGGGTTGTGGTAGGGCTGCGATCATGCTGTAGAGCGGGCTTGCGGTGATCACGGTCGCTGGAATGATGAAGTTGACACCGGAAACCTGCGCCTCGTTCCACTTGACGATGCCGCCACGCCGAACTCGTTGAATGCAGGTCCGCCGCTGTTGCCGACATTCATGATTGTGTCGGTCTGCCGTCGGCCGTTCGGGCTCGTCTGGCTGCTGATCAGACCGCTCGAAATGCTCAGATCCAGATCGAGAGGATAACCTAGCAAATAGATCGGGGCCTGCTGGTTGTCGTTGATCACAGGCATCGGGCAACGAGAGGCGCCACGGCTATTGCCGGCGGACTGCGACAGCTCCAGAAGAGCCAGGTCCCTGGCATCGTCGCGATGAACCGCAGTGACCTTGATGGGATTCGCATTGCGCGACCCGAGGCGGGCATTGACGTCGAAGCTCTTGTAGTTCTCCTCGCGTCCGATCACATGGCTGTTGGTCAGCACGAGGCTGTCGCCGATGAGCAGCCCGGAGCCGCCGCCGACTTCCTGCTTGTCGTTGTACATCACGCCAACGTACTGGACGTGAACCGTCCTGACATTGTAGCGCGCAGCAATCTGCACCGCCGCGCGATCGGCCAGCGCGGGCGCGCCCATGGATAGTAAGAGACCGAGTGTCGGGAGGGATAGAATTTCCTGACGGCGGCGATATCGAGTGGGCTGAGTTGTCCTTTCCGTTCCATGCTGGATTACAATAGTTCATTATTGAATCGAGATCGTATTGGGTGACCTTATAATCGCCGACCGAGCCGGAAGCTTTTTCGTTACGGCACGCCTCCGGCGCATCGTCGCGGTTCTGTTCATGCGTAAAACCGAGGGCATGTCCGAATTCGTGGACAGCGACAACGCGAATGCAGAACTCGCGCCGATCTCGGAGCCTTTGCTCCAATGATTGAAGCTGAAATTGAGAGTCATGCCTGACGGCTTGCGGTCGAGATACTCCACCCTCCTGTATACTGGCACCAAAACCAACCTTTGGACCCCCAGTATGGGTTGCTGGCAGTGCGTGGACGCGGGCAGACCGGGATCAGACGCACAGCCGACAAGCTTCAGGCGGAATTGGTTGAGGCGGAGATCCCCCAAGCGCTTCCGTCAATGCTGGCCAGATCCTGGCTCAGGGATCAGCGGCGCGCCGCCAACGGAAATTGGCCCTTCTGGCTTAGAGGGCTGGACCGCTCTTTTCGCCAGCTTCGAAGCTGATTGGGCTGCAGGCGGAGAAGAGACTGGCGGCGCAGACGCAGCAGCGAGTGAACTCTGCAAGGATTCGATCTTCGCGGTCAACGCTTCGATTTGGTCCGTCATCCGCTTCAAATCGGCTTGCTGCGCACCGATATTGCGATTGAGTTCTGCGATTACATCGCTCGCCCGTTGTTGCTCGGATCGAACCTCCAGCAGAGCTTCCCTAACCTCAGGTGACAAGCCATGCATCGGCGCGGGCCCAAGCACTTGCGACCTCGCCAAAATTGTCTCCATGTTAGTCCAAACACAGGCTGCCGCGGCACACAAACCAAAGAAGACCAAGAGGACGAGAATCCAAGACGAGCGCCGGGAGGATTTGTGCAAAATGCGCGGTAACTCCGAGGCGTTCGCCTCAGCAACCACATCCATCATTCTCAGCTGCCATTCCCAAATTTTGACGCCTCTCGTTCACGCAATAATGGGCATCAGTCAAGAGCTGCGGGCGAGGTACGATACTGAGCGCAAGCTCGCCGGAAGTCCCGCTATCGCTGTCGGCAATCGCCTTTCGCGTTTTTAGATCGGACTTTCGACCGAGCAGCTTACCGACCGATCATGGCTCGGGTCCGGCTGCTTAGGCCGACAGGCTAGCGGATGCAGGGCCGTGAAGCTGAAGCGGCGTCGAGATCCAGCATGAACTCGCCCATATGCGCCGCAATCCTTTGCTAAACGGGGGATAAGAGCAGGCAACGTCACCTCAGATTGTACCAGGCTCGACATCCGAATTACGATTTTGGCGAACACCTTTGGGGCATCCATTCGCGTTCGTATGGACGCGGCGACACTAGATCGAACACTCGTCCTCGAAACCTGTCTCTTTGAGAGGCGCAAACTCCGTTTTGCCAAGCTTTGGGCTGTCCATGATCAGGCCGGTTCGACGCTTGACAGCCCGACAGCCTTGCAGGAACGAGCGAGGAATAGAATCAAAGGGCCTCCCCAGCTCGACAAGGACGGTCTACATTTGCGTCCCAATCTGCCGGATCCGCATCAGCATTTGTTTTGAGGTTCTTGTTTTAAAGTGGAGCGCGGGGTCCGGCAGGTGCCGCTAAGATTTGCGGCTTTGGTGCTACCGCGTTTGGTTGGAGAAAGTGAGTTTTCAGGTCTCGATACTTAGGATTCTCGCCGGCCAACCGGAGGGCCGGGCGAGCCTTGCCGTCCTCAAGGATTACCTGGCGGTGTTCTACACCAGCGGTCCGGAGTGGACGGATCGTACGAAGCGATTGGCGGCGCAGACGCCGGATCTCAATATTTTCGGACAAGGGCTGGTTACGCGGGAACCCGGACAATGGATCATAACGGACAAAGGGCGGGCCTTTCTTGCTCTTCTGGAACAGAAGAGCGTACCTGACTCTCAGGAGCGAACGCTCGAAGGCATGGTTGAGAAACCCCTTGCAAGTAGGCTTCCCGCGCTTGCGCCGGGCCGACAAGACCACAGTGCCAGTCGCCGGCACCTCCGCCGGAAGCCGCTGAGGGCGCGCGATGGGCGTTCCAGCTAGCCCCTCCCTAAGCTCACGCCCGGCGACGATGTTGCTCCATATCGTGCCGGAGCAACATTGCATACCCCGCGCACCGGCTTGATGCCCTTCGCAAACCATACTTAGATCGCTGTTGTTTGAGATGGAGACATTGTAGTGGCAACCGGTATTGTGAAGTGGTTCAGCGCGACAAAGGGTTATGGATTTATCAAGCCCGATGATGGCGAAGCCGACGTATTCGTGCACATCAGGTCAGTCGAGAAGGCCGGATACACCTCCCTTGCTGAGGGGGCCCGGATCAGCTTCGAGCGCAAGACCGGCAGCTCCGGCAAAGTGTCCGCAGACAATCTGCGTATAGGATAGCCTTCTTTCGCGACGAGGGGAGACATGGTTCTCTAAGGACCAAGCCACCACGATTCGAGACGGATGGTAATCGACGCAAGCAATTGAGATATCGTCACTAAATCAACGTAGAAATATTTCTGTGCTAGCATTTGTGCTAAATCAGCGACTTAGACCTGCCTGAATGTGATAGATGTCACACTTTGAGGCAGCATTCTTGACGAGGCCCCAGCCGGGACGGATGGTCTGCTATCGCCTCGCTACCGAGCTCATCTGCCGGAGCTATACCCTCTCCCATACCCTCAAAGGCAAATCCTAGCCCCGGAGAGCCTGCACTGCTTGCCATAGCTCGGTAACGGCCGGATCTTCTAAACCCACATCGTGCAGGCCTTCAAAATTCCTCCTCACATAATCCAGTGCACTGCCACTAGTGCCTCGGGCCTTGAGGATCATCTCTGCCTTCTTGGCAGTGCTTATCGTCGAACCGAGCGGGTTTACTCCCTCATAGATGTATACCTTGGCGTCTACCGAGCGCCCGTCGGCCAACAGCACCTGCAGATCTGTCGGATCACACGCTTCTCTTTTTCGCAGAGCACGTAAGAGGACCGGTATTTTGTCATTGTCCGGAAACTCAAAAGCGGCTCCCTCACAGCTGGCCCCATCAAACGGCTCCAGATTCAGCGTGATGCCAGGGTTCTCTTTGGTCCCCCAGTTAACCACTGACTTCTTATTGAAGGTTCGACGATAGCCACGAAGCGTTGCGCGCTGAGACCCCACGCAGCCGAACTCGGACTGCCATCCATCAAAGGTGAGAGACCCGAAGCCAAAGACCCAGACCACGATCACGCCTCCATCTGGGCCAAGGTTTGCTCGAACAGCATACTCACCAGTCTAGTCCCGATAGGGCGTGCAAAGGTCGGAGGCTAGCTGATCAGACACGCCTGTAACCCGCTTCTGGATAAACTCCGGAGTGAAATCCTGAAACCTATCGCTATTCGCTCGCAGCTTAATGATCGCCTCAGGGTCAATCTTCAGAAGTTCCTCCACATAGCCCAACACCTTCACATAAGAAGGGGCGTTCACGTGCCTTGGCCCAACCAGGTTTGCAAACAGGGTGGCAATTCCCTCCTCAATGTTAAGGGCGGCGCCACCCCCGTTCGGGGTAAGGAGGTGCACTATTTCCTGAGACAGTTCGAAACGCGCTTGCTCTTCATTCGACTGACAAGTGTCGCTCAGATGAATCACCACGCATCTGCTTTCCTGCGAGTACTGCGGAAACCAAACACCAGGGCGAGGGCCTCCCACCTCAATTCCAAGGATCGTCCAGCTCCGATCACGCGTGCCGAATTGCCTCTCTGCCTGATTCAACCAATCCCCCAGTAAAGTTGTGAGGGTGTATGTCCAGCGCTTAGACTCCTCCTGCCAAGTCCTAACGAATCCAACCGTCGGCGACGTAAGCATCTATTCAGCCTCCCTTTTAGGGAACCCTACGCTAAAGCTCCGCAGCGGCCAACAGAGATACCCCTCAATCTGCGCACGCACTTGGGACGAAAGGCCGGACTTTACCCACTCGCTCAAACCGAAGCCCCACTCGTAACTCCCGATGCCTTCCTCTTCGCTTTCGCCCTTAGGATGGGAACAGGCGACACGATGGTTATCGTTTTCGATGCCCTAGTCATTGCGACATAGAGATCATTTATTTCCAATCTTTCAGGCGCAACGATGACAGAGCTGGCCCCGCAAATTCGGACAGTAGCTTGAGTGGGTTTTCTGCCTGACAGCGGCGAGGATTCTTGCTGCGAATCAGGAGCGAAGATGACGAAGAAGAGCCGCCGGACGCATT
>NZ_JADFUE010000035.1:0-71415 GCF_054967145.1 Bradyrhizobium sp. UFLA06-24 | reverse complement strand
TTGATGCAGATGCCGGACAAGCTGGTTGAGATTGTTCCCGAGGCGAACGAGCTGGTTATGAACGAGCCGCTTGATGCTGCTCTGCTCAGGCGGCGCCGATGGTGCTGTCTGCGTGGTGAGCAGAACCGCGCGGCCGTAATGAACTGGTCGCATGCCCAGCGACCTCGCGCGCAATACGATGCTTTCGTATTCCGCAGCCGTCAGGCTCAGATTAAGCTGTTTGTCGCGCGGTTCTGATTTACGAGGCCGAACCATGTCTACTTCCTTGGCTGAGCGAATGCGTCCTGGGGTTTGGGGGCCATATTCACCGGCCCCCAACGAGAGTGTTTGCACTAGGCAAACACACATCTCGCTACTCTCTCAGCCAATTTAAGATTCAGTCCTCGTCACCTCCATCGAAACGATTTGTATTCTCAAACATTCCCAACCGTCATTGATAATCACATCGGGATTATTTTTTCATAGACAGTTGAGAGGGGTAGAAAGAATTGGATTGAGATCAGAATGCGTATTGGCTCATCAGCAGTTAACAAGCAAAGCGATTGAACTTTACTCAGGACAATTACGTGTCGGCTTTTGATTTACGGGTTCGTCAGAACCCGGACTAGGCCCGCGCCAATGAGCGGGGGTTGGCCGTCAAGGCCGCCGCGGAGCGGCGCTCGCCTCGGCCTTGACGGCCTGGGGGCCGCAGGCCCTACACGTTTTAAACGTGTTGAGAAAGCTCACCTAATGCTTCTGCTGATGTTGACGGACGAAATCACCCGACAACTTCAATTTCCTCGTTAGAGAACCATCCCCGTTTTATCAACTGCTCGCGGGCGCTCTCGGCGTCGTCGGAATAATATACGACGGCAAGACTTTCCTTGGCGCGGCTACATGTGACGTAAAACAGACGACGGGTGCGATCAACAGAGCTATCTTTTCCTGATGCCTCATTCTCTAGATCCGTCTTGGTCTTTCCTTTAATTCCCATAAGCTTACCGTAGCTAAACATAAATCCACGAGCTTCCTCATCATTGATGACCACCATCACACGTGGAAATTCAAGACCTTTAACACCTTGGTGTGTATCGAATTGCGAGATCCCTCGCACATATCGATCAAATTTTTCGATTTGATCAAAAGGTGCTTCAAGAGCGAGCCGCCATGCTCCAGTTTCGGACTTCGCGTCCTCGACAGCCTCATCATCGACAGATGCGATGTCTTGCATCTCATCGTCAGAGGTCGAGAAAGGGACCAAAACATCAGGAATTGTGAAGAGATTGGTTTTGGCAACATATTTTAGAACTGAACGTAACGATGGCGAAGGCTCATCGAATAGTAGCGTTCGTAGACCATCGCAGGCAGCTTTAGCCTGGTCGAGCAGTTTGCGCTGGTCGGTTTGTGCGGCCTGAAGCGCATCGCGATCGAGGATCGGAGAGGTCCTTCGAACTGAAGCAGCAATGGCAAAGCGGTCATTTGCGGCCAGTGCCTTTGCTAAGGGCAACAGTTCGCGAGTGAAAAAGCCGATGCCAGCCCCAGTTCCTTCAAGCAGACTCGTCCGCATGCGCTCGAAACCGTAGAGAGGAGCAAAAAACCCTTCAAAACCGCAGCGCCGGGCCGACATCAAATGCTCGAGCGCAAGCGACTTTATTTTGTCGTTTCCAGCAGCCCAATCCTCATCACCAGTGATAATCGCCATTCGTTTTGCAATGTCTGTCTCCAGCTTCGAAGGATTAGCAACGGTCTCAGGGGCAAGAAATATCCGAACGACACCTGTCTTTGCATCGCTCCTCCAGCGCTGCACCTGCTGATCATCATCTTCGCGGACCTTATTTATCAAAGTTACGACTCTGATTGGACAACGATGGTTCATGATCTTTCGCGGGCGCGCCCAGCTGACTGGAATGGCTTCAGCGAGCCGCTCCTTGCCGTCCGCATAAATCCGCTGCATGGTGTCGCCAAAAAGTCCTAAGCAGAAGCTATCCGGAAAACCAGATTGCAGATTGAGAACAGCATCCATAAATGGCCGGGCAGTGTCCTGACTTTCGTCAATGAGTAGGATCGGAAACCGCGTTGTGACAAGCTGACGTAAGCCAGGCTTGGTTGTCAAAAACTCTGATGTCATGGCGATTACTTCGGCATGATTAAGAGCGTCTCGCGTTCGATTGTCGCCCGTCGGGCTGTAAATGAAGCGCTTGATGTTATCGAGGTTTAATAGGCGTCTCTGCTTGTTGTCGATCGAACGAGCTCTATCCGATGCGGCCTTCGACCCCGCGCGGCCCTTTAATTGTTGCTGCTCAAGGTCGGAAATGTCTTCCCTTAGATTATTAGCCACCCACCTGCGGATGTCATTATCGTAGCCATGGATCAGGAACCAGGCGAAGGCATGTATCGTAGACACTTCCACTCTCGGATCAAACTCAAGCCTTTGCTTAATCTCGTCGCAGGCTGCGTTCGTATAAGTAATGACGCCGACTTTCTGGCCCGTCTTTGAAAGAATGCTGCCTTGATTGCGGCAGACATGACGAATTGCTTCTACGAGAGAGCGCGTCTTTCCTGATCCAGCACCTGCATAAAGAAAAAAGCTTCGTGGTGCGGATAGATTTAGGCAAGCTTGTATGGTGGAATCTGCCTCGGCATCTGTCTTGTCATTGTCGCTCGTGGCAGTCATACCTTCGCTTCTCCGTCCTTCGGAAGGATATCTACCTGCTTCTTCTTAAGTCGGGCCTGCAGCCACACGAGGCCCTCTGCAATGTAGGACGGTACTTTAATCGTATCGAAGTTTTTGGCGTCGATCACTCCAAGTGCGAATTCTGCTTTTTTGCTGTTTTCTAGAGCATCATACAGGCCTTTGCCGACAGTTGCGGCATCACCGCCCATTTGAATCGCTTCGCGAAACTTTCGGATGAGCCCGCCGCCCTCCAGCTTTGAGAAGAACTCAAGATTTTCGAAGGCAAGCGCGTCTTCAAAAGTATATGGTTGTGCAATCTCGCTCTTTGCTGAAGTCAATAGCTGAACTTTTAGGGGGACTTGATAAGCGGCACGGACCGCAAAGAGCTGATCGTCAGAGTTCTCTGATATTTTGGCCTTCTCATCGGCATTCATTAGAGCGTCGACATCTGAGAGCTTCGGCACCCACGTCTTTAACGTGTCATTGTTCGTCTTTTGGCCGGCGCTTTTTTGCGGCTGTGCGGACCTGCCCGTGGCGTCAACCGAATCCAGATCGGTAATGATAAGCGTCAAAAGGCCGAGACAATCGATGAGCGGTTTGAGGCGATGCGCGTGACTGCCGCCGATCTCCAATAACGTTACATAGCTCTGATTCAAGCGCTCATAATTATTTCGGATTAAATTAGGTAATAACATACGTTCCGCCGGCCCTTCGACCAGAATGGCAGCGTCGGCGAAGAAAAGATCGGCGTGGTGTGCTCGCAGGTAGCGCGTGACAAACCGTTGTGTCTCGTCCTTTGTTCCGAAGACTTCTTGAAGGTTAATGACCGTCGAGACCGGGATTCGCGCTGCCATACCAGCCGGAAGCCGTCTGAAATAACGGAGGTTCGCGAATGGGATTTCGTGAGCGACGTGACTTGAGTGTGTGCTGACAATCAATTGAGTTCGAAATGTTTGGCTGCTCTTGAGGTCGTCGTGTTGGCGAAGAACATCATAGGCCTTCTTGACAAATACCTGCTGCACTTGAGCATGAAGATGAGCTTCAGGCTCCTCAATGAGTACAAGGTGGAGGGGCTCAATTTCTAGGCTCTGAATTGCTTTAGATGCCTTGCCCACGCGCATCCAGGAATCACGAAAGCTCATCAGCCGAAAAATCATTGAGATCAGGTTCTGGTAGCCTAATCCGTTATTGTTTTCCGGAAGGCGCAGCAAAGGCGTGACCTCACCTTCAATGCTGGTAACGTCGACAGTAAACGTGACGGCGGCCGCATGATTTAGTCCGTCAATCGCTTTCAAGCGGGTCGAAACCTTTGGACGTGGATCACTGACACCAGGATAGCCCATACCCTCAACCTCCCGGAACGCTTCGGCAAAGCTCTCGGTCAGACGTTGATCGAATGCGTCTTGCGCAGCTTCAATTGCTTGGAGGGCACCAAGGTCTTTCGCATCTGGGCCTTTGGTCGGGTCAAGGTGTTTTGAATAGTAGCTGCGGAGTTGGTCCGATAGTCGAGTTCCTGCGGGGCCCGACGACGCCCCGTCGTCGTCATCCTTCACTGTCTCTTCACCGAAGCCGCGCTGTGCAGGAATGTCATGAACGCGGACTAGACCTTTTAGCGGATCGCCATCTATGGGTAGGGATGAGGCTGTTAGGGGCTGGAGTTGCGCTTGAGATTTAACCGGTGCTTTGAGCTGTGACGGATCCAAAGTGTATGCGCGAAGCTTGAAATGCCGAGACAAGCGACGGCTGAGATAGTCAACCAGAGTTGACGGCCAGAGAGTGAGCTTTGCCTGTTCGACGGGGTCGCTATTGCCCTCAGCCTGCGCTGCAACTTGTTGCGCTGACGCGGTTGCCTTCAAATTGGCGGCTTCGGCTATGGCTACAGTGAAATCCTTATAAAGAGCCGAAAGATCGTCAGGCTCGTAACGCAAGCGGACGCCGAGTGCCCCGCCTTCCCAATCCAGCGTCGGAATCAAGTCGCGAACCCGATGCATCTCGCCGGAACCTACATTGAGCCACAGATCCAAAGTGGGAAGTACAGACTCCCACAGAGCAATATCCAGACTGATAACTTCATTTGCTTGACTGGCGTTGATCCAGCTTTGTCCGATGGCATCAATCGATGGCCAATGGCAGAGCGTAAAGTCATGAAGCTCGAAAGGACAGCGTTGGGGAACGAGAAACCGCCTTAGAGCGAGCATTGCGGAAGACTTGCCGCTGTTGTTTGCGCCAACGAAGAGCGTCGTTGTTTCTGAGAAATCAACGCGAGTGGCTAGTAGTTTTCTGAAATTAGCGACTTCAATAAACTTGATGTGCAAGACATGCCCCGGGACGAATCTGGCTTGAGCCTAGATTCTAGCCAGCCCGCCCGTTTTCACAACCATCAGTAGATATTTCGGGCAAAACCATACTTTGCGCGTGCAGTCCGGCCCTTACTTCTATACCTTTGCGACTAATGCGATCTCTGAGAACCCGACTCTATTCCGAATCTGTTCAAAAGTTTCCCGTACTTCCCGACTCGGTGCGATACATAACGTTCGATACGTATCCAAAAAGGCCCACCACGCAGCTATTCGGGCCTTGATTTATCACGATTATTCTTTCGTTTCGTCTCATTGGCGTTCTCAGTCCCCGAAAGTGAGACACTTTTCCGGTTCCTGTAGTCGTCCAGACGTTGAAAAGCGTTGGCCGACATCGTTCGCTTGTTAGCCTTCCGAATGTAAATCTCTGCCGTCTCGAGTTTCGACCACCCGAAGATGGCGCACATCTCGGACGCGGTCGCGCCACTCTCAGCCAATGCCACGGCAGCGGCCTTGCGGAGGCCATGGGCGGTGCACTGGGGCAGCTGCGCAGTGTCGCACCAGTCCCTGAACTTGTTTCCCAAGCCGTTAATGGTGAACGTGGCGCCGGCCTCGTTGAGAAGGTAGGTAGCGGGCCCGGCTGCAATCAGCGCCGCAGCCAGATCGCGCGAGATCGGAACGTCAATGGTTCGGCGCGTCTTCTCTTTCTGCCGGCCCTTGTGAGCTATGAACCTGAGTCGCCCCTCGATCTGATGCTGCCTGCCGATCTGGCAGACGTCGGAGATGCGGGCACCAACGTTAAGGGCGAGCTCCAGCGCAAGCCGCGCCTTGGTGCCGATGGCGTGACACTCCCTGTATTTGGCTATTTCCTGGTCCGTCCACGTATGCCAGCCCTCGGTGTCGTGGATCTTCTCCACACCGGCAGCGGGATTGGATGTCGCGTGCTTGTTCTTGATGGCCCATGCGAACAGCGCCCGAAGGTACTTCACCAGCTTGTCGGCAGCGGCCGGTGTATCCCGTCGCTTATCCTGGCTGCGCTCGACATCCTCGCGCCGATATGCCGCATATGGTAGGTCGCCAGCCGTCTTGCAGAAGCGGTCAAGCACGCTGCGCTTGTCTGCCTGCGTCAGAGGGTCGAAATTCTTGAACTTGGCCGATCGATAGTACTGGTCCACCAGCCAATAGAACGTCTTCTCTCGCGGCATCGCAGGCGGTGCAGTGATCTCGCCGTCGAGCTTCGCCAAAGCCTCGAAATACGCGGTCATGAACTCTGGCCTGATGCCCCCATTGGCATCCTCAAGCTCTTCCCTGATGCGGATCTTCCTGTGCCCCGGCTTGCGCAGGTACCAGCGACCGCGATCCTCAATGCAGTATTTCAGCCGGGCTTTGATCATGCCACGACACCATCAAACGGATTGTTGGCCAGCTGTCCGTCGCGGAGACGCTCCCACGCCTCGCGAACCTCTTGCGTGTCCCAAAGAACAACGCCGTCGATCTTGCGCCCCTTTGGCATCCGGCCGTCGGAGACCCATTCGTCAAACTTCGTCGCCGATACCGCAACGGCTGCCGCCGCCTCGTCCCGCCGCAAGGCAAAACGAGGTAGCGAAAACTCGCGTGAGGATCGCGCGCCGCGGGACATCAGGCTTCTGCCCGTACCTGCTGCGCGGCTTCCATCCGTTCTCGGATGCAACGCACGATTTCGCTGTTCTGCGATGCCCCGGTGCGCTCCGCTTCGCGCACGAGCCATTCCTTGGCGTCCCTTGGAAGACGAACGACCATTTCGGCTCTTTCGGTACGTTTCTGCATGACACTGCCCTGTAAGCGATATAGGGTAGTACCACCGTGCGACTATGAAAGCAAGAGACGACTAGCACGGTGCTATGAGGGGCTGATGGCCAAGCAAAAACCGAGCACCAGCAAAAGGGCAGGGCGTGGATCTGATCAATTCATGGTCCGACTCCCGGATGGGATGAGAGACTTCATTGCGGAAATGGCGGAAAAAAACGGACGATCAATGAACGCGGAGATCGTCAGTGCACTGGCTGCACATATGCTTCGGGCTGAGTTCAGACCCCTTCCACCCAGTGTGGTCGAGATGATGAACATCGCGATCGCGGAGCGAATTCGACAGGGCGAGACCCAAAGGGCCCTTCGCGATATCGGTCAGAAGCTTGAAAGGGTCGCGAAGGAACTGGATCGGGTCGTCGCCGATTCGCGAGGGTCGGGAGAGGGCCGAGGAGAGTAAAGAAGCGCGCCAGCGAGGGCTAGCGGCCCATGGCCGTCCACACCCACGACACAGTAGCCCCCGCGCGCTCCGAGCTACCACTAATCGATAATTTGACTCTAGCGGGTGCCGCGCTTCGATGGCGGTATGCCTCGCCGCGCCCAACGCCAAACGCCTACACACGCCGACGGTCGACCGATGAAGATCACCTTCGGCGAGATGCGCGCGATGGGGATAAGCGGTGTGCTGGTCTATTGCCATTGCGGGCATCACGTCGCGCTGGACTCCGATCGCTGGCTAGACAGTATGCGGTTATCCGACCTCGAGTCACGCTTCGTCTGTCAGGCGTGCGGTTATAGAGGCGCCGACGTTCGACCCGACTTTGAGCGAGGCGACCAGCGGTTAGCGATTAAAAGCTCGAAACAGGCCGCCAAATGAGGCGGCCTTACACTTGCGGTGGGCTGATTTCGCGTATCGTAAGCTCAGTCAGAGCAATGGCGTCAGTGACGCCTTGTCGCTGGAGATCGACCATTTTCTTTGCAACCAAAGCGCAAATCGGGTCGTCCCGGTCTACCAAGCCGATTTTTCGGATAGCGTGCTTGAACGCTATTTCTAAAACGTGCTGCTGTTCGGGCGTAAGTTGAATGTCTGCGAGCAATCGCGAGATCGGCATAGCCGCGCTCCCTGTATGAGTAGGGCGGGAGCGCAATAGGTCTCTCGGTCACCGAAAGTAGCCACGATCCGAGCGGTGATGCCGAATACAATGCGCCTTTTCCCGGGAGGTTGCGAGTCAAATATTAACTTAGGTCACCACGCACCTCGTTCACGACACTGACGCGGCTTTAATCTTCTCTGAAATTACCAAAAGTTCCCGGTCAGAAGCCTATCACTTTCGCTGCCTCACACCAGCGTAGCGGCGCCCGTGAGCTTACGGGGGATTATCGGAATTCGGCAACTTTGCGCCGTTCCAGATTTAACCCGCAGTGCAGGCATCAAGATTAACCAGGGAGTTAAGGTGTGGAGTTGCCGCGCCTTGCTAGGCTGCGGCATGGCACGAGCGCAACCATATCCCCGCGCTTCTGAAGCCGATCTCCGCAGTCTTTACGAAGAGTGTCGTCGGTTAAAGGCGGAAGTGGAGCGCCTGGAGCAAGAGCTTGGCCTCCGACGGACCATCAGCCCGCCCGTCGACCTTCCTACTGCACCGTCATCGCAGCGCCGATCGCCGACACGATGAGAGTAACTCGCGCGCCTAGCTCATCGCGATCGCTGAGAGAGCCATGCACAGGAAGTAGACGGCAGCGAGGGTGAGGCCAACAACGCGGGCTTCTTTTCGGCTATCCACCAGCGCCTCCATCTGGCCGGTCCCGACGCAACGGGGCAATGCGACATTGCGTCGGGCGCCCACTCCTCCAGCCCGCAAACTGCGGACGCAATGCATCAACCGGAGATGATTTAGATGCGTTCCGCCAATTGCGACTTTGTCCCGCGCGATGGTTAATGATTGACTCAGCCGCGACGGGAAGCTCGAATGCAATTTTTCGGGACGTCATTGCAAATGAGCTATTTGGCAGAATTGGAAGCTGGGCATTGGTTCATCGTCGCGGGCTGCATCATGGTCATTGCCGGATCGGTCGGGATGTTTAGGAAAAAGCCGGATTGACTCAACCGCTGCGGGAAGCTGGAATGGGGCTTTTAGAGTGAGGTGTAATCATGCGTCGATTTTGGCAATCGATTGCGGCAACCTCGTTCATTTTCCTCGGCGGAATCCCAGCTCACGCTGAGATTAACGCGTCCATCTATGCATATCCGATCAACGTCCACTTAGGCGGTACTGTCAACGTGGCTTTGCAAGCGGATTACTTCCCCGAAGTCATCCCCTATTCTGGTCCTGGTACCTACTACGGCATCGTAGACGACTTTGGTGTTTTCGGTTTCGGATCTTTCGATGCGCCGGGTTCTGAGCAGCAGCACTTTTCCGCTATGTATTGGTGGGAAAACTTTGGAGGCGGGTATTTTCCCGTCGCACAGTTCACTTACGACAAGCCCGGACACTATCGGATCGACTACAGCTATGGGTTCAATGGATCGGCGAGTATTTGGGGCATCGTCGTTTACGACGACCCAAATATAACCTGGCCAACGGTTTATCTGAATACGGTACCTGAGAGCGTGTCGGGCTCTGGCAGATTTGCGATTACAGTGGATGTCCCAGAGCCATCCACCTGGGCGATGATAATCGTCGGCTTCGCCGGGCTTGGCTTCATGGCTTACCAGCGCAAGACCAACGCGCTAAGACCTCGCTTAATCCCTCATCTTCGCTTCGCTTCGCGCGACTCAACCAGGCGAGTACGCTGAAATTGGCCACATCGCGTTTTTGGAGTTCTTTGGCATGCGGAAATTTATTTTCATCTTGCTCACGCTGATCGCTTCAGAGCCGGTGAGCGCGGCCGTCATTTCCCAAACGAACATTCATGTGGGTGATAGCGTCACCCTCACATTTGCGGATCTTGCCGATCCCGATTTACCGATGCCAACAGCATCCCCAGGCACCACGCTCTCGATCAATTTCGTTGATTGGCAGCTGCAGACACTGCAATCGATAACAGCTGCTGGATCTGACATTCCGTATTTCTTGGCCTACGCCTGCAGTGCAAGCGCATTCGTGTCATGTAACCCGGACATCGGGACGACAAGGCCATTTGTGACATTCCGCTATGACACCGCTGGCACGTATTCGATCGACTTTAACCTGACAAAAACTCTTGCCGATCTCCTTGGTTACGTGACTTTCGACGATCAGGGCATGCCCGTTTCAGGTGGTCTCTGGGGAAGTCAAAATATCGTTTCCGACGAAGGCTCGTTCACCGTTGTCGTCACTGGTGTCCCAGAACTATCCACGTGGGCCATGATGCTCTTCGGCCTTGCCGGCATAGGGCTCACAGCGCGCCGGCGGAACACTGCCTCGCCGTTTCGGCGCTCTATTAGGGTGTGGGAATGAATTTTATGCGCTGCTTCTTTGCCTCTCTTCTTGCTCTGCTGGTCGCCGAGGTACCGGTCACCGCGTTGGCAATGACCTATTCGGTTACATACGACGCAAGGCTGTACGGCGAAAGTTTCGATCCAGCAGGAATATTCGGACCGTCGAACTCAGCTCTCGATGGTCACACGATTCAAATGACGTTTGGCGTGGATACCTCCAAAGGAAATTATGCGGTTCTTGCTTTCCCGAGTGGCAAAGTTTTCGGCGACGAAATTGAAGGAGGAACATACTATCAGGGCAAGGGTGTGGACGCGGCCTATCTTGTATCTCCGGTGAGTGCTTCGTTTTCGATTAACGGAAAAACCAAGCAGTTCCAGGGCTCCTATCTCGGAATCGCCGAGGCGCACCAGGTTGTCTCGCGAGATGGCGCGGTATTTGCTCATTCTTATTTCGACGCAAACGATGGTCAGAGCGGCATTTTTGCCAACCTCATAAGCGATACTGGGCTCATCCCTGGATCAATTTACACGCCGTATGCTGGGCCAACTGGTGACAATCCCCTTCTCACGGGCTTCTTTCAATACGGTGATGCATTCGGTTTTTTTACTTCGGGTCCAATTCCGCCGAGTGCTCCAGAGCCTTCCACATGGGCCATGCTGCTGATCGGATTCGCCGGCATCGCGTTGCTGACACGGCGACGCGCTGGGCGTGCAGTGCCAAATGCGGCGATCCGTGCTTAGAATCCGACCGTGTGAGTTCCCCCGCCGGACGAAGGCGAACTGATCGATCCGCCATTCATGTTGTTATTGCCCATCTCGATCGAGTTAGTCGCATTCACCGCGCTCGTGCCAAAGACCAAGCCTCGCAGCATCGCATGGTCGATCGGCGGACGTCACATTGATGGTCTGCTGCGCATTGGTCTGCGATTGAAGAGCGAAATCAGCGAAACCCCGGCATTAGGGCGCAAACGCCACAAGCAATTTGAACGGTCGCCGCCACCTCCACCGCAAAGGAGATCACCATGGCGCGACATCGCCCGACACAGAACCCGTACACTCGCCCCGCCATCTTTACGCTTGAGCGGCTTCACGCCGAGCTGGGTGGCGCGATCTTGGAGAACCGACAGAAGTACGAGGAGCTAAGTGAGCAGATGCGGCAGGTTGAAGCCGTCATCAAAATGCTGGACCCGAACTACAACTTGGCTGGCATCGCCGTGAAGCGGCGGAAGCCGAACAAGCGGTTCAAGCGGGTCACTCTTTATAGAAGGGCTGTGGACGTGCTCAGGACGGCACCGGAGCCCATGACAGCGCAAGAGCTAGCCGCCGCCATCCTTGCCGCCCATGGCGTGCAGGATGCCTCCAAGGAGGACGCGCAGAACGTCGCGCTGGGGATTCAGCACAGCCTTGCCGACCCCGATGGCAGGGGGTTGAGCGGGTTGGCGAGTCTCGGCCATATCGCTGGAGGCTTTTTGATGCACCTCAAAATGAGCCCACTTTCGGCCGTACATAGGTCACAGGGTAAGCGCTTTCCAATGGTTAATTTTTGGTTGAATCTGTTGGAAATATTTGAATTCACCCCATTTAAAGGTGAACCGATCAGCCTCCAGAGGGAACAAACTGATTGCGTTCGCTATTCAGTTGGAGGAGTATGCCTCCATTGCAACTTCCAGTGCGGATGAATTTCAGGTGGGAGAGCGCCAATGACCGCATGGCTGTATGAACGAACCCATTGGATTGTCGATAAGGAGCGCCCGTCTAAGACGGTGGCGCGTATCGCAGCTATTGTGCTTTCATTGTTGCCGTTGGTGATGGCCTTTGTGATCCTGAAGAAGTAGAGCGCTTTTCACAAAGAATAGCCGTTCCCAATCCAACCGAAATTCCGAAGAATACGTACCCCAATAACGCCTGAATTGCGGCAATCAATCGCAATTCAGGCGGTGGCGTGAAATCACCATACCCCAGCGTTGTCCACGTAATGACAGAGAAATAAAGCGCGCTCTGTCCGTCATCGATCAGAGACGTGGGATTGCCTCCATACAGCAATCCAAATCCTCGATAGATCCCTGCAAAAACAAAGATCAGGGTGGCGCTCTGGATTAGAAGCGCAAGTACTGTTCTCTTTGGGCCCAGATCATGAATTCTGAAGCCTATGAACGACACTACTGTTGCCATTAATACAGCAGAGATCGTCAGATAGCAGATACTTAGGTTGTCGTGGAAGTCAGCGGGATTGAACACAAACGCTGCTACCGCGAGAACGACATTGCCGACCAGCGGGAAAATGACAAAAAGTAGCGTGCTTTGGAATCGTCGCATGGCAATGTACTAACTACCTGAAATTGTGACCGCATACTGCCAGCGTGCCCAGTCCTTGAAAAGGGAAAATCCTACGAATTGTGCCTCTGCCAGTAGCCAGTGAAGTCCACCGACTTGCCCGCTTCAAGGCCAGCTCCGCAACCCGCTCGGCCTGATCGCCATTCGAGACACGGCGGTTGTCTTCCCGCCATGACGACTCCCTGCGCATATCGGAGCAAGTACGGCCCTGCGATGTGGTGGTGAATGCCGATCTCGCCGCGACGGAGGCGGCTGAAATACTCCTCAGCCCAATTGGTGCAGGCACCGTCGAGGCTGTACGCCTCCTGATGGTTGATGCGCTTCACCTCGAAACGCTCATGAAGGTGATCCCAAGCTGATGCTTCGTCGGCATGAACCGTCGACCGAAGTCACCTATGCCGAGCTGGCGAAGCGGCTCAAAAAGCATGGCCTCAAGGAAACCGAGGCATCGATCACTAACAAGCTAGCACCCGGGACTTTTCCCGCGACATTCTTCCTTGCGTGTATTGCAGCGCTGGAACTCGAAGGAGTAGCATTGGAGGAGATTTAGCCGGGGCTTAGTTTGTCATATCGAGAAAGACTATTTTGGCTGAGCGTTGGTTTCGCCTTTGTCGTCGGGTTTTTGGCGCTCATCCCCGCTCAGTATGAAATATGCGAAGTAGCTGAAAAGACCAAGGAAGAACACTGCGCCGCTTATCAAGTAGCCCCATTCGTCGGAATGAAGGTCGGCCAATTTCTTGACAAAGCAGGCGGTGCCATCACCGCGCTTGCTACCATTGCTATTGCAATCTTCACGCTCACGCTTAAGCGGGCCACTGACAAACTCTGGGCTTCTAGTGAGGGGCAAATTGAAATCGCCCGCCAGTCGGCTGTTGCAGCCCAACAGTCGGCTGCAATAGCTAACAGATCTCTGATAGGAATAGATCGACCCATCATCATCCCGGAGAAAATCGATTGGTTCAAACACCCTCAATTTGATCCCAGGCGGGCCGCCTTCAAAATCACGCTCCATAATATCGGGAGACAACCAGGGTTCGTCACTCTCGCGCATGCAAGGTTTGCAATACAAAAAGACGCTACCCCTCCAGATTGGGAGTGGGAAATCAGGCCCGATGGAGCCTACTGCAATGTCGATTACGCGGGAGAGATCGTGATCCCAACTGGGGAATCTAAACCGATATACTGCATGAGAACTGATAATATTACTCCGGAAGAGATATCCGGTCTTAACGATGCCAGCCTTTATGGATTTTTGTCGATAACCATCTTTTACACTGATGCTGTCGGCTATGCTCGCATGAGCTCTTACATTTTCGTAGGCCGCCCCCCTTGTCCAGGGGGGCAAATTTGGCGCCTCATGAGCGCCGACAGAACAGCAAACTATACCGATGAGAACCAGAGAGAAATGGTGAAGTCCTTCCTTATGGTGGACTCTGCCCTTCTTCGTGGAGAAATATTGGACGCTAATGGCGTTGCAACACCAGCGCCAAAGAATTCCCAGTCTTAGCCCGCGCATCGTTCATTCCTCTTCTGAATGAACGCATTGTGGCGTTTGCGCCATAATACCGCGAAAGCCGAGCTCGTCCCCGAGATGTTGAGATTGGGAGTCGTATATGCGGCAACCGCAGACACCTTAATGTAGACCGGGCCGGAGATATTCAGCGTTCCTATCGTGGGGCCAGCCCCAGGATTGAACAGGAAGCCCTGTCCCGTACCGGCTGAGCGCCCGTTGATGTTAACGGTCACAATGTCTGGCCGCTTCGGGCTCTGGCCTCGGTCTCAGTTGCACGACTGCCGGAGGCTGAGCGCGAGGCGCATCCGGTAGCACCGGTGCACTCGGCTGCTGCGCCTCCAGATTACGAATCTGTGCCTCCTGGCGCCCGATGACCAAGCTCTGCTCGAGGCACTTCGCGCGGAGTTCGACCAACTCCCTCGACTGCGCCTCGCGCCATCCGGCGAATGGTCCCGTGTCGGGTGGCGGCTCATCGTCGACGACCTCCTCGCCATGCAACTTCGCCGTAAGGCGATGCAGCTGATCGAGCTCGGTGTCGTTTAGGCGCACGAACTCTATGCGAAACGGATGGTCGTCGGTGCCGGTCGACGGGAGCAGTTTCTCCAGCTGTTCCGTAGCGGTGGTCATCCGCCCGATATCGATGAGCTCCCCCTCGAGCTGGGCGGCCTGCAGTCGGTCGATCTCGATCCGAAGCGCCACAGCCCGATCGAGACGGACTGATTGAGCAGAGGTAAGGGCTTCTACGTCGTACCCCAACATGACCGCAGTTTCCTGCCGGACCCGCTGAAACACGGCGTTGGCGTCGCTCATGCCTCGGACCCCCCGTGGCGGGCCAGCAATGGCGACCAGCCCGGACGCGCAGCCTTGATCTTGGATGCCTTCGTCCTCAAGACACTGAGGATCCGCCGGGCCTCACTGTTGATGCGGACGAGGCTGTCGCTGTCGATCGCGGCGCCGCTCACCACGTCGCTTGAGAGACGCTCAGCGGCCAAAGTCAGCCCCGCAGCCTGCCGGACGAGAGCCTCATCAACGTCTGACAGATCACGACCCAGCTCGGACCGATAGCTCCGGACCAGTTCCCGATATCGCCGGCCGGCAGCCGATCGCATGTCGATCCCCACAGGCAGCAAGCGGCTGCCGTTGGAAATCTTGTCCCGGGAGTTTGCCCGAAAGGGACGCATGACTTGTGCATCATCTAACGAATCCATGCACGAAATATGCACGAACTCGCCGCAAAATGCAACAGATCTTCTAAATGTGGTAGTCACGCGCGTGTGGTGCCGCTACGGACGGTAGGTGGCGATCCTCCTACAGACGCAGCCTGCTCCGACATCTCAAGGCGTCCACCGGACGTGGCGAAACTCCGGCATGCCTTTGTCCGTTATCTGCACGGAGGTGAGATTCGATGCCCACGAACAACCCGCCGAAGCTGAGCAAAAGCGAGCTATATGAGATGCTGCGCCAAGCCGTGCGCAACACCGGCCCTCAAGCAAAACGACGGCCCAGCGACCAGAAACCGGCACAGAGCAGCTCGAAGTTGCGCAAGCGCTCCCGGAGGCCATAACTGCCGCCACAAGGCAGTGCGCACCGTCGGCTCAGAGAGCGAACTTCACTCCTGAAAGTCCGGAACGGCAGCCGGCCTGAGAGGTTGCTTTGAGCAAACTCAAGGGAAGGTGCGATGACTGAGAATGCGAAGAAGGAGCTGGCGATCTTCAGCGTGGGAACGTTGGTCGCGCTGCCCGTGCTGGGCGGTGTCGGGCTGACCCTCCTAGGAATCGTGGGCTGGTGAGCCGGGCGCGGAGTTGGTGTCCGGAACTGAGGCCTTTGAGTGACGTTGAATCCGCTTAGAGGAGAATACAATCATGAATCTGAAACTCTTGGCTGCCGCCGCGGCGGTGGCGACTTTGATAGCTGCACCCGCGGAAGCGCGCGTCGTGCACCATCGGGGCCACTACTACGGCCACCACTATGGCGTCGGTCCTGTAGGCGCCGCCGCTGGCCTCGCTGGCATGGCTATCGGAACGGCTGGCGCTATTGCGACCGCACCCTTCCGTCACAGCTACGCGTATGATCGCGGCTACTATGATCGCCCCTACGGGTACGGCGAGCCCTATTACGAGCGCCGGGAATATTACGGGCCAGAGTGGTAACAAAACGAAGGCGCGAGATCGCCTCGTTCAAAGCCCCGAACAAAGCTGTCCGGGGCTTTTGTTTGTTCAACGATCTATGAAGAGAAACGGGGTTACAGCAGGCTGATCATGCTGACGTTGACGCCGTAGCTCCTAGCGATTGAGGCCAGCGTCTCGCCGTTTGCGCGGCGCTGGAGCGCCTCGAGCGCCTCCTGGTGCTGCAACGTTGGCTTACCTGAGCCCGAAAAACGAGAGGATCACGCCGATCACGACGATGAGTCCGACAAGGTAGATCAATCCATTCATTGCGCTTCCTCCTTTGCCTTGGAGGGACAATGGAATCTTCAGAGCTTGGTTCCGATCTAGGACGAGCAACCCAACCGCTCCAGCACGCGCTTGACCTGCACGGCGGACCAACGGCCCGACCCGCGCGCCGTGGGGATCGCCTGAGCATTTAGCCCTTCGGCAATAGCCCTGAGGCTCGTTCTCCCGGCCTCCTGTAGGGCTTTGATCGCCGGAGCAAGGTCTGCCGCCCTCTGTGCTGTACGCGCGTGGAGGGCCGCCTTAGATGCTCGCTGCATCTTCGCCGTCGGCTTTACACCGCGGTTGCCACCCAGCTTGACCCCACGGCGCTTTGCAGCGGCGAGCGCCTTTTTCGTGCGATCAGAGATCAGACCGGCCTCGAGCTCCGCCACAGCGACCATCTGCTGCAACATAAATCGGCCTTGGGCGCCTTCAATCTGCGGGAGATCGGCAAATCGCACATCGACGCCAGCCTCGAGGAGGCGCGATAGAAAGGCCACAGAGCGTGTCAGTCGATCGACCTTGCTGACCACCAGCGATGCGCGGTGAAGCCGCGCAGCAGCCAGCGCCTTGTCCAGCGCGGGCCTATCCGAACGCTTGCCGGATTCGACTTCGGTGTATTCGTCGACGATCTGCCAATCGCCGCCGTTGAGGTAGGTCGCGACAGCGGCCCTCTGCGCCTCCAGGCCAAGACCGCTCTTGCCCTGCTTGCCGGTGGAGACCCTATAGTAGCAGACGAACTTGCCGCTGTTCTGTGCCATGAGCCCGTTACAAACATGTCAACGTTCGTTGAGGACTTTGTAACGGACGCACCGCGGCTGTCAAGACGAGTGTCGGGGGACCTTTTCTGGAACGACGTAGCGCAAAGCGTCGGAGGACAGGATCTCTCCGACGTCTCTACTCCAACATTCCAAACTGGCCTCGGCATCTCCCCCGGGTGCCGGGGCCTTTTCACGGCCAGATTTTTTAATCGCGGGGGTAGCCGACCGATTCTTTGATATTTTTTCAAGATGTGCCCCTCGCGGGCCTGGGCGTTTGGGGCCCAGGAAAATGGGGGCGGCAGTTGGGTCAGTATGTTACTTCTGCCCTAACAACTTGCCTGTCCGAACGTCGACCAGGTGGATGCGGGCACATGCCGGGCAAGTGATAACGACTTGCGAGCCCCCGGCCTCCTCGGGAGTGTCAGGAAGCGAGTGCTGCACGCTCATCCCCGTACGGGGACACTGGATGAGGATAGGGTGGCTCATTGCTCCTTTTTACTCTCGCCGACCGAAGCTCGCACCTCGGGTGGATTACGTAGGGAGCGGCGCGGCGGACCGTCCAAATGTCTCGGGCGGCTGGCACGGCCTCCAATGCTATCTCTCCTAACTACTGGGCGGGGGGCGGCGGGGGTGGCCGCGGTGTTACTTGGAGGATAGGGTATCGAAAATCGAAGGCCATTCTTCGTGCGGGAACAGCTCTTCGAACGCGGTCGGCCCCCATCGGTACAACGCGGCGACCCCCCTCGTTGGCTTCCTGATCATCTGTATCCAGCCTTCTTCGAGCAGGCGCCGTCGGTAATGGCGCAATTTGAGTACCGACCACCAATCCTTCAGGTGAGGCCCGACCAGCCCGTCTGCGACCATAAATCCTGTTGAGTGGGGCCTATTCTGCTCCTTCAGCCAGGAGATGAGCGCAAGCATCGGAGGGTCGCCCACGAGCGACTGCATCCAATTTCTCCTTTGATACCCGGCGCCGAACTGGTTCTTGTGCTCGAGCGTCAGTTTCCACCAGTAGTCAACCTTTGCCCTTACCCAGCTCTCAAGCTGGGGTTCGGGGAATTGGGCGTTGATGCCGAGCGCTTCGACCATGGCCTGGTCCCGGTCACCGCCGTCTAGAAATACGCGCCGGCACAGTCGTGCGATTGGGCGCACTATTGCGGCGTCGCGATCGCCTGATTGCACCTGGCTAAAGTCGACGTCAGGCGAGGACAGCGTGCCGATATCGTCGGGCGGCACCACCGGATCTTCGAGCTCTGTCTTATAGGCCCGATCAGGCAAGCCCTTAATGACCGGCAGTTCGTCGCGGTGGGCGAGCACCTGCTCGAGCGTCATTCCGCCGACAAACACGTAGTCCCCGCCGGCGGTGACGCTGGGCGGTGATATGCTGTATCCGCCGCCCCCGCACAGATCGACCTTGAGATCGTCCCACGGACGAGCATTGGCGCGACCTGGCTGGCCCGTTAGTCGGCGCTCACCGTTGTATCGGTAGAGGCCATGAAGCTTCCCCGATGCGGTCACCGCCATAACAGGCGTGTAACCAGCGCGGCGGAAAACCTCTTCCTCGATCCCGCGCTCGTCGATATCGAGCCGCACAATTCCGCTTTGGCGGCCGTCAGGAGCGCCAAGGGCATCGGCATCGGGCCGTTGTCGAAACCACGCCATCGATCGCGACACCGTCAGCTCGGCAACAGTGAAATTGCCGACGGAGGGGCGCTTGTTACGGCCTAGCGGAATTGCTGGGATATTGAAGCGCGCGTAGGTCTCAGCGGCAGCAAGTGCAAGTCCCATCGTCGTCTATCCTCGTTATCTGCGAGGTGGCGACGCGGAGATCCTTGAAAATCACAGTATGCTGTGGCATCTTGATCTTTGGTGAACGTCACTGCCTCTAGTTTCAACGCCTCCGGATTTGCCGCCGGAGGCGTTGTCGTTTTCAGTTCGAAATCCGTGTGTGCGAGTGCCGCGTGCTGTGCTCGAGCCAGACGTCGCGAGCGAAGTTGTGTGACGGGTGGCGCGCGTCATCGTGCCAGACAGACCAGCCGCCTGTTTCGTCTTGCACGATTGGCTCGGTTGGATACGGCATCACCGCGGCAACGGCACGGCGGGCTTGCGCGGGCGGAAGCGAAGGCGGTCGATCATGCCGAGATCGTCCGCTGAGACAAACATCTGGAAATATCGGGATTTCCGGCTGTCTCATGATGCGCTAAGTGCTTATATTCACTTGGGCGCCACAGTCCTGCCGGGCCCACCAGCCTTCGCTCGCTTCGCGAGCTTCGGCTCGGAAGCCAGTGCCACACATCAGAAGCGAAGGGAGTGAAGGCTGCCGCGCCGAAGCCCAAAGGGCAAAGGCGGGCTGGGCCGATAAGCGCAAAGCGTGGTGTCCGGCGTAGCTGGAGCGAAGCGGAAGCGTAGACGGAGTGCTGCAGCGAGCTTCGGCTGGGCAAGCGGGGCCAAACATCAAAAGCCACGGGTTGTTCAAATCCTGTGGATTGCGCGCACAACCAGATGAATGCGGCACAACTAGCGGGAGGCAATATGCCTTAATGCACCTTTCTTGAGGGGCATAAATGAGGTACGCATTTGTTGTTGGCTTTCTGTCGCTACCGCTTGGAGCATGCGGCACGGTTTTCGATCCTTCAAAGCTCGCAAGCGCTTCAGGTCAAGCACTATCCACCGGATTGACTTCGCAGATTGATCGAGAGCGCGCACTTGTTTCGGAGCTGCAATCAGACGACGAAACCCTTCGCTTCCTGTCGAAGGGACATTACAGCTGTGACGATCCTGTTCAGATAGCCAGCCTGCTTGATAACGATCCAGCCAAAGTCGTGTCTGGAATCAAGATCGACAAGAGATTTGTGAAGGCACAGAAGTTCGTCGATGGCTACCTGAACGCGTTAAACGCAATCGTCGCGCAGAATAAAAACGAGCAGGAAACTGCCGATGCTATTTCCGGAATTTCGAGCTCGATCGCAAGTCTCGCGCCTAATGCCGCTGTTGCCAAAGCTGCAATCGGTCCGCTTACAACAGTGATTAAGGACGGCATTACGGAGTTTAACGTATACGCGATGAAGAAAGTCGCCTTCGATATGGAGCCGACCCTCGAAGCTGCCATCGGCGTTATCAAAAAGCTTTACCCTGCGTATTCCGCCGCCGAAACCGAACTATATAAAAGGTGGAATTCTTGCGCGCTGGAGAAGCTCAGATACATTCGAGATGAACCCAGCGGAGGGGTGGTCAAGTACGAACCCTACAGCTTCGTCTTTGGCAAGAATAGCGGCATTGAACTGGACGCGGCGTACAAAGACTACATTGCGAAGCGATCGACATTGCGTTCGTCTCCCCTCAAGGACGTCGTATTTGACGCAGTGATCACCGAGAACAAGAAGCTCATAGCGGGCGATTTCAGCGTTCAGTCGGTGGATGCGAGTCTCAAGCAGCTTGTCACCCTTAAGGCTGACTTTCAGAGCGCTTTAACGGCTGTTCAACCGTTGGTGTCCCGTTAGAAAGCACATGCCTCTTCTTCCTCGATGGCTGCATCGACACGGAGCCCCTTCACCGCAGATCTGCATAGCCGCGTTTGAACCAACAACCAGCGATAAGAGAGAGCGAACGAAGACTACGGTGACTGCGCGCAACCACCAGGCGCCGCAATGCCTACACTCGTCAATTGAGTGCATTGCCACGGCAGTACTGACGAATCCTGACGGCTACCCCGGCGGACGATATTCAGGAGGACAGACCGTCTCTCCCAAGGCCGCTCTGCTGCACGGAGCGGTCACTACGGTGCCTCGCTGAGGCCGGGTGAGCACGAGATACGCCAGCGCTACCGCAACAGCAGCAGCTACACCCGCGATCAGCCATCGCAACCTCATGACCCTGCCCGACGGTGTTCCCCGAGCGGCATGTCAGTAGCCTTTCGTTCGCGCTCCTCCGAGGCTGTTGAAGATCCGTCGGCCCCGCCAGGTTCCAGCCCGACGATAACCCGTTCCTTCCCAGGACGCCCGCCTCAGCTCCCCCGCGCGATGGGAACGTCGAAAGCTGCGGGTCGTTGACCCCTGCTGAAACTGGAGGACAGAGATGAAAATTGTTCCAAGCATTGGATTGATTGCAGCGTCGCTCGTCGCGGCTGCGGTGGCTTCTCCGAGCTTTGCTCAAGGGCCGGGTCCCGGACCCTGCACGAGCTCGGGCAACAGCGCAGTCGGCGTGGAAGGCCCCGCGATGAACGGCGGTCAGTTGATGGCCGGCGTCGGAAACTGTCGTCATCGCCACGCCAGGTGGCGGGACAGCTACGGCTATTATCGGGCGCCGGCCCGCACCGTTTATGATCGCGACTATTACGATCGCGGATATGACGGCCCCGGTGTCACCATCGGCGTCGGACCCGATCGCTGGTAAAGCCCAAGCGGAGGCCGCCCCTGGAGGCGGCCTCTCTCCTAATGACGTTCGGAGCTAATTGTCGGTCGAGGATGGAGTCTTCCCTCGCCGGTCGTTCAGGACACCGCTCGTATCGGAATATTCCGGTTGCGATCGGACGACTCGAGCCGTTGCGGGCGGCCGAGCAGATAGCCCTGCATCTCGTCGCAGCCTTCCTCGACGAGCAGCGACATCTGGGCTTCGGTCTCGATGCCCTCGGCGAGAACCGGGACTCCGAGCCCATGGGCAAGCCCGATCACCGCCCGGACGATGGCGAGCGAGCGCTCGCTCTGGCCGAGCGCGGCGACGAAAGACCGATCGACCTTGATCCTGTCGAGCGGAAACGCTTCGAGGTAGGACAGGGACGAATATCCCGTGCCGAAATCGTCGAGCGCAATCAGGATTCCGAGCGCCTTGAGCGAGTGCATCGTCCGCTTGGCGCGGGACATGTCCTCGATCAGCACGCCCTCGGTGATTTCGAGCTCGAGACGCGTGGCCGCAAGCCCGCTCTCCCGCAGCGCCCGGCGAACCTCGCCGTCGAGGTTTTCCCGGCGGAACTGCGCGGCCGAGACGTTCACGGCGATGCGCAGCGGGCGGTCCCATGACGCCGCTTCCCTGCATGCTTCCATCAGCACCCAATCGTCGATCTGCGCAATGGTGCCGCTTTGCTCCGCGATCGGAATGAACTCTCCCGGCGGAATGACACCGCGCACCGGATGCCGCCAGCGCACCAGCGCCTCGTAGGCGACAAGAGTGCCGTCCCGATGCTGCTGCGGCTGGTACTCCAGATAGAGCTCCCCGCGCTCCACGGCGAGGCGCAGATCGTGCTCCAGCGCACGGCGGTCCCGCAGCTGCTGGTCCATGGCACTGGTGAACAGGCGTATCCCGCCCCTGCCCTCGTGCTTGGCGCGGTAAAGGGCAGCGTCCGCGTTCGCCAGCAGCGAAACGGCATTGTCCGCGTCGCGGGGATACATCGCCGCGCCGACACAGAGGTCGATCTTCAGGGCGTGACCATCGACCTCGATCGGATGCTCGAACTCGGCCCGCATCCGCGTAGCGAGCAGCTCGGCCGCCGCCGGCAGCGGCAAGCGGTCGGTGATGCCGACGAACTCGTCGCCGCCGACACGCGCCACATACGAGCCTTGCGCGGCGTCCTGCAGGCGCCGCGAAGCTTCGCGGAGCACGGCATCGCCGACGGCATGGCCGAAACGATCGTTGATCGCCTTGAAGTGGTCGAGATCGATACAGAGCACGGCGAATGGACTGTCGGTGATGTCCGCGCGTTCGATCGCGGCGCCGATCTGCTGGTCCAGGGCCGCCCTGTTGGGCAGTTCGGTGAGCGCGTCGTGGCCGGCGAGATAGCTCACCCGCTGCTGTGCCCGGTTGCGTTCGGTGACGTCGAAGGCCACGCAGACATGAGCCGGCCGCCCCTCGTAGACGAGCGGCCGTGATTCGATCACGACCTCGATCGCCTCACCGTCGGCCGTCCTGTGCAATCCGTGATCGCTTTCGGCGTCCTGCTGCTCGCCATATTCGAGCTGATGTTCGAACATCGCCAGCAGCTCCTGGCGCGAATAGCCGTAGTGCCGGCACATCGCGCCGTTCACGGCAATGAGGTGCCGCGTCTTCGCATCCACCACCCACATCGGAAGCGGATTCTCCTCGAACAGGAGGCGGAAGGAAGCCTCACGGCGCTTGAGGTCGGTGATATCGATGCGAACCCCGATGCTGCCTCCATCAACGGTGCGTCTTTCCTCGACGCGAATCCAGCGGTCGCCCGCCAGATGCTGCTCGTGCGAGTGATGGGGAAGCGCGTGGTGGGCCATGCGCTCCGCGAACCACTCCGCCTCGCGCCCGGCGGCATCGGGATATTGTCCCCCGGCGAGGCCAGTCCGGAGGATGGTTTCGAACGGCGTGCCGACCGCAAGCGCCTGCCGGCTTGCCGAGTAGAATTCGGCGTATTGATGATTCCAGAGGACCAGGCGATCGTCCTTGTCGAACACGGCCAGACCTTCGGGGACGACATCGAGAGCTTCGGTCAGGTGAGCATGAGCGGCGCGCGCGGCAGCTTCCGCCTGCTCGGCCGCCGCTTTCGCTTCCGCAAGGGCCCTCTCGGTCCGGTGACGATCCGTGATGTCCTCGTGGGTGGCGACCCAGCCGTTGCCCTGCATGGGGCGATGCCGGATGCGGACGATGCGTCCATTGGTCAGTTCGACCGTCGTGTCCGACGGCGCGGCAATCACAGCGGCGCTGTTTCGCCAGACCAGGTAGTCCTGCTTTTCCATCTTCGGCGCGCTGCCGACGGAGTAGCGAAGATCGACGATCTCGTTCAGCTGCATGCCCGGCCGGACCAGCTTCGGATCGAGATCATAGACCTCGAGATACTGCCTGTTGCAGACGATCAGGCGCTGATCCTCGTCGAAGAAGCAAAGCCCCTGGGACATGTTGTTGAGCGCCCTGTCGAAGCGCTCGGCGAAGGCGGTCGCGGTCTGCTCGGCGGCGCGGGCGCGGTCGCCCTCCTCGGACAGCCGGGCGTGGGTCTCGACCAGCTTCACGAAAGAACGGAAATTGGTGCCGATCATCCGGGCAAGCAGGACAAGCAGCGCCAGCAGATTGATCCCGACCGAGACCAGCATCCCCTCGCCCGAGAGCAGCAGCAGCGTGCCGATCGGCACGCCGGCGATCAGCATCGCCAGCCGGGACGAGGGCGGGAAACTGCCGAGGCAATAGGCGGTCCCGACGCATCCCATGAAGAGCAGCAGGGCGATCGAGGCGCGCAGGGCGGGATCGACCACCATGAACAGCGCCAGGATCCAGATCACGAAGCCGGAGCTGATCACCACCGTGGCGAGGCGAACCCTTGCAAGCTCCCGATGCGCCTCCTCGGCGGTGAACTCGGCCTTCTTCAGCCGGAGCCACTGCGCCAGCCTGAAGAGACAGGCCGTCAGGAGAGCGCCCGGCAAGGCAAATCTCAGCCAGGGCGAAACCGTGTTGGGAAGAAACAGACCTACGCTGATACTGTTGACGAGCAGCACGGCATAGAGAACCGGCACCTGCTCGCGCAGCACCCGGAACTGCTCGACGAGCAGCGAACGACCGAGAGGATCGGTCGTATCACCCACGGAGAAAGAGTTGCGAAGCCGCGCGAAGCCCATCACCTGTTGTCCCAGCCACCCGAAGGCTAGGGGCAAGAGGCGAAGGACCCGTAAAAGCGCTTGGTGTCTCGGAGCTTAACGGAGTGCTGAAATTATGGAGAGAGCGAGTTCCATGCCCTCCGTCTCGTCGAGGGGGCGACGGATCAGGACGCCCGCTCCCGCCGATCCAACTGCGCTCGTGCGAGGCGACCGTGGCTCTCGTCAGCCAGCAGCCTGCCGGTCGCGCTATTGACGAAGTGGACCGAGCCGCAGGCGAGGCACGTGACGGAAAGATGCGAGTTCCCCGCCTCGGATACGTCGGCAGACGGACCCGAAAGCCGGTGTTGCACGTTCATGCCCGTGCGAGGGCACTTGAAGAGGATGTTGCGATCCATGGACCCAATATGCGCCTTCGCACGCGGCAGCGAAATTGCGGAGCAGTACGTAAGGGCTTGGCCGGATTCCGGCGGCGCCTTTGCCAGGGACGCAGAACGTCACGTGAAGGAGCAGCAGCCACCATGACCCGCTTCATCGTTCGCTTCATGAAGGAGGTGCTCGGCGAAAGAGGGCAGAGCTCGGAAGTCTGTCAGACGGCCGTCGAGCTGGACGCTCGCAATGCGGAAGAAGCCGAGCAAAAGGCCAAGGATCGCTTCTGTCGAATGCACGGCACGGAGGAGTGGTCTCTGCATGCCGATCGCATCAAAGTGGACCCGGCCGATTTTCCATCCTGATTTCGAGCAAAAGGTCTCACCATGGGTCGAAGTCCCGAGCGGCCCGGCCCCATTTCTCTCCCCGAAGCCCGGAGGTCTGGCATGTCGAAAGCGCTGAGTCTCTTGATCCTTGCCGTGGTCGTGTTTGCACCTCCCAAACCGGCGACCGCAGCCGATGCAATTCATGGCAAGGACATCGCGACGCGCTGGTGCGCGAGTTGCCACATCGTCGAGAAAGGCCAAACGAACGCGACGGACCAGGCTCCGCCATTCTCCTACCTGGCACGATCGCCTGATTTCGATCAGAACAAGCTCGCGTTCCTGCTGCTCATGCCGCACCCGAACATGCCTCAGGTCTCGCTCAACAGGGCCGAAATTTCCGACCTCGCCGACTACATCCGTTCGCTGAAATGAATGACACGGGCGCCCTGGCCGCGGCCGCCCTCACGTCGCCGCAGCTGCCTGGTAGAGCCGATCGCGCAGCCAGGCGTGACCTGCATCCTCCTGGTTGCGCGGGTGCCACAGCGCGACGATGCGGGCGGGCGGCAGGTCGAGCGGCGGAGGCGTGAGGTCGAGCTCGTGGGCGAAGCGCATCAGGAAGCGCCGCGGCAGCGTGCAGATGCAATCGCTGTGCGCGAGGATGACGGGGGCAAGCGCATAGGTCTGGATCGAGACGGCGACGCGCCTGGAACGGCCGAGCGCAGCCAGCGCGTCGTCGACCAGGCCTGCGAAGCCGCCGCCATCCGCGGAGATCAGCAGATGGTCGGATGCGCAAAACGTGTCGAGATCGAGAGCGCCTGTTCCGCGCGGGTGGCCCTTCCGCTGCGCGGTCAGGAAGCTGTCCTCGAACAGTGGACGCTGCATCAGCTCGCCGCTGGTCCGGTCGGGCCCTGTGACCAGAACATCGATCTCGCCGCGTTCGAGGCGATCGACGATATCGGGCGTGGGGTGGACAAGCGCAAGCCGCGTGCGCGGGGCCATCGCGGTCAGTTGGGCGACGAACCCGGACGCCAGCGTCACCGCCGGATTCTCGTGAATGGCAACGACGAAGGTGCGCTGGTCCCGCGCAGGGTCGAAGACCGCCGGTCCCTCGACCATGCGGCGCAGCCGGCCGAGCACCTCTGCGAGCTCCGCCTGCAGCTCCACGGCCCGCGTCGTCGGCACTACGCCACGCCCCGACGCTGCGGGCACGAACAGCGGGTCGGCGAACACCTGCCGCAGCCGGTTCAGCCGGGCCGACAGCGCCGGCTGCCCGATGTTCAGCCTTAACGCCGCACGGGTGACGTTGCGCTCGCGCAGCAGCGCCTCCAAAGCGAGCAGCAGGCCGAGGTCGATCTCGGCGAGATCGGAATCGTCGACCGGCCGGCCCGGACCACGTTCGACATCCGTCATCGAGACATCTCCATTTACGCAGACGAGCGCGGCCGGATGAGCCGCGGAGACACAGTTAGGGCTTTCGCGCCGGCATGAAAAGGCAGGCCGCCAGCCCGCGGCATCACCGGCATCGATGAGACCTATCGAGCTCGCGGTACTCCCGGCGGCGCAGCCCGGCTCGTACCTCACGGCCACCACGGCGGGTCCGGGACGTCGGCAATTACGCCGCGTCCGGCCTCGAGCGAAGCGAAGGAGGCCTCGGTGACGCAGGAGACGAAAACCTACCACATTGGTGATGCGGCCATCACGCGGATCGACGAACTGGCGCTGGCGGCCTTTCAGTTCGGCACGCTCTATCCCGGCGCGGAACCGGAGGCGCTGGAACGCCAGCGGGGGCGGCTCGAAGCCGGATCGTTCGATCCTGCGACCGGCACATTCATCCAGAGCATCCACAGCTGGCTGGTCAGAACGCCGCACCACACCATCCTGATCGATACCGCAACCGGCAACGACAAGGACAGACCCGACATACCGCCGCTGCACCGACTGAACCAACCCTTCCTCGCGCGGCTCGCCGCTGCAGGCGTCACGCCGGAG
Source organism: Bradyrhizobium sp. UFLA06-24 (assembly GCF_054967145.1). NCBI lineage: Bacteria > Pseudomonadati > Pseudomonadota > Alphaproteobacteria > Hyphomicrobiales > Nitrobacteraceae > Bradyrhizobium > Bradyrhizobium sp. UFLA06-24. Next base: position 43,997 of record NZ_JADFUE010000035.1, on the reverse strand, counting down.
GACATCGACTATGTGCTCCTCACCCATGTCCATGCCGATCACGTCGGCTGGAACACGCGCCTTGTCGAAGGTCGCTGGGTCCCGACGTTCCCCAACGCGACCTACATCTTCTCGCGCGCCGAGCAGGCCTATGGCGAGAGCCTGGCCAAGGGCGCGGAGCCGGACACGAATCCGGCACTCGGCCCTGCCCTGCGCAAGCCCGCCGATCGGGTCTATGACGACAGCGTGCGGCCGGTGATCGATGCCGGCCTGGCACGGCTCGTCACGGTCGACGGCGGCGAGGTCCTGGAGGGGATTTCGTTCATCCCGACGCCGGGCCACAGCGTCGACCACGCCTCGATCCGCCTCGTCTCGCGCGGCGAGACAGCGCTGTTCGCCGGCGACGTGATGCATCATCCGCTCCAGGTCTACGAGCCCTCGCTCAACTCCTGCTTCTGCGAATTCCCGGAAGCAGCGCTCCGTTCGCGCAAATTCGCGCTGGAGGACGCGGCCGAGCGCGACGCTGCCGTCTTCACCACCCATTTCGCGCAATCCTCCGCCGGGCGCATCACGCGCAACGGCGAGCGCTTCACCTGGCAGTTCCTTTGATCGGGGAAGAACGACGATGGACCAGCACGTTCCTCCACATGAATACAGCGCCGAGCTCGTCATCGAGGATTTCATGATCCCAAGCGACAGCGCCGGCATTTCGCTTCACCTTCGCAACAAGCGCTCCGCCGCGCAAAAGGCTTGCTCCGCCGAGCGGACCGTCCTGATGGTCCATGGCGCGACCTATTCGTCGGCGAGCCTGTTCGATGTGCCGCTCGGCGGCACCTCCTTCATGGATCATCTCGCCGCGCAGGGCTACGATGTCTTCGCGCTCGACGTGCGCGGCTATGGCGGATCGACCCGGCCACCGGAGATGGACGCGCCGGCGGAGGCTTCGCCGCCGCTCGTTCGCACCGATGTCGCGGTGCGCGACCTCGCCCGTGCGGTCGCGTACATCCTCGAGCGTCGCGGCATCCCGCGGCTCAATCTCGTCGCCATGTCCTGGGGCGGCTCGGTGGCCGGCGCCTACACCGCCGACAACAACGACAAGATCGAGAAGCTCGCGCTGATCGCGCCGCTGTGGCTGCTGGACACTCCGGCTCCGATCGATTCCGGGGGCGCACTTGGTGCCTATCGCAAGGTCCCCGTGCTGGATTTCAGGGAGCGCTGGCTCGCGGCGGCGCCTGAGGCGGCACGCGCGAGCCTCATTCCGGAGGGCTGGTTCGAGCGCTGGGCGGAAGCCTCGCTCGCGACGGATCCGCAAGGCAACACCGAACGCCCCCGCGTGATGCGCGCGGTGAACGGTCCGATCCAGGACATCCGCGACTACTGGGCCGCCGGCAAGCCGCTCTATGACGCCAGCGACATTCGCGTTCCCGTGCTGCTCGTCCACGCCGAATGGGACCGCGACGTGACCATGTCCTCGACGCAGGATCTCTTCCTCTCGCTCAAACGGGCACCGTATCGGCGATGGGTGGAAATCGGCGAAGGCACCCACATGGTGCTGCTCGAGAAGAACCGGCTGCAGGCTTTCAATGCCATCAGTCAGTTCCTGGCCGAACGCTGCACATGAAGGACACCGCTGACTACCGGCGGCCAAAAACGCCTGCAAGGCTGTCCTATGATGCTTGATTGAGCAGGTATCCACGCGCTGCAAGCCGACTTGGCCATGATCCCGGCAACTCGCAGCCATGCAACTGATGCACCGACGCCGCGTGCAAATTTGCGCGAAATCAACCTGTGCATCAGGAGCCGGGACTACGCTTCGCGGCGACCGGAATGGTCGACCGCGAAAGGAGAGCATGATCATGGCAACCGAGACCAAATTACCCGTCACCAAAACCTCCGCCGCCCCCGCGACCGGCGAGGCGTGGCAGCCGTTCCAGGCGCTGAGAAACGAAATCGACCAGATCTTCGACGATTTCGGCAACGGCTTCTGGAAGCGGCCGTTCCGCTCGCTGGCCCGGCTCGAGCGTGACCTGTCCAGGAATTTCAATGCGCCGGCCGTCGACATCGCGGAAAGCGAGAAGGCCTACGAGATCACGGCTGAGCTTCCCGGCCTCGACGAGAAGAACATCGACGTCAAGCTCGTCAACGGCGGTCTCACCATCCGCGGCGAGAAGAAGGAAGAGACCGAAGAAAAGAAGAAGGACTATTACGTGTCCGAGCGCCGCTACGGCTCTTTCGAGCGCTACTTCGCGCTTCCGGACGGCGTCAATGCCGACAAGATCGAGGCGACGTTCAAGAACGGCGTGCTCAAGGTCGTCCTGCCGAAGACCGAAGAGGCCCAGAAGCCGGCCAAGACCATCGACGTGAAGGCCGCCTGAGGCCCACCGACGCGAGGCTGCGAGCACTGCAGCCTCGCCTCACCCATTCGCCGGCGAACAAGGATCGAACATGCGCGCGCATCATATCATGACAAAAGACGTCGTTTCCGTAACACCGCACACCACGATCGAGCAGGCGGCCAAGATCATGCTCCAGATGCACATCAGCGGTCTGCCGGTGATCGACGATGCGGGCAATCTCGTCGGCATGGTCTCGGAAAGCGACTTCCTGCGTCGCAGCGAGATCGGCACCGGCCGCAGGCACGCTGCATGGTTGAAATTCTTCATGGGACCGGGACGGGCAGCTGCGGAGTTCGTTCACGAGCGCGGCCGCAAGGTCGAGGACGTCATGACCAGGCAGGTGATCGCGGTGCAGGAAGATACCGGTCTGGCCGAACTGGTCGACCTGATGGAGAAGAACGACATCAAGCGCGTCCCCGTCCTGCGCGGCAAGGCGCCGATCGGAATTGTCACGAGGACGAATATGCTGCAGGCCGTGGCGAGCCTGGTGCATGAAATTCCCGATCCGACCGCCGATGACGAGCACATCCGCGAACGCATCACACGCGCCGTCAACGCTACCGACTGGCGCCCGATCGGCTTCGAAGTGAATGTCCGCGAGGGTGTCGTGCATCTGCACGGCCTGATTACCACCGATGAGGCCCGTCAAGCCGCAATCGTCGCCGCCGAGAACACCTCCGGCGTCAGGAAAGTCCACGACCATCTCTGCCTCGTCGACACCTATTCCGGATTCTACGTGGAATCGCCCGACGACATGAAGGCCGCGGGCTGAACGCCCGCGGAGCGAAGCGACAATGCTCGGATGGATCGTTCGGATTCTCTTTGCCATAGCAGCGCCGATCACGGCGCTGTTCGTGGCACGTGATGCCCTGAACTTCGGCTTGATCCAGACCATCGTGACCATGTTGCTGGTCACCGGCTTGGTCGGGCTGATAGCCGCCTTCTCCGGGCGAGACCGACAAGCCCCCCGGTAGCGGCCGGCGGGACGCGGCGGCGTCCTCATTCCCGACCCGTTGGTTCTCCGGCTGCTGCCGAACCGATTGAGTGTCCACGGTCCGGCGGGATTCGAGGACGTGACGGCTGCTGTCTCTCCCGCGCAGCTACGGACATCCCCTTAGGTGATGCTCCCAAATTTCGGGCGGAGAATTTATGCCCTAGAAAGGATTCATCAGCACGCACCAGCGAGGGGCCTGCAATGAATCACTCGATCCACACGGCAGACAGAGCAACACATCTGAAGGTAGTCGTGGCCGGGTTGATTGCCGGCACCGCGATCGTCGGGACGGCTTTGGCCTTGCACCTGACCTATCCTGACATGGACGTGCAGAAGCCGACGACGGTGGCGGTTCACCAGCCTCACCCGGCCCATGTTTTGACCAGGATCGCACAACGCTAGCAGAGAAGGCCTTGCGGAGGATATCCAGATGACCAACGAAGCAATCAAGGCGCTGATGGTTCTCGCGATGTTTGGCGTTCTCGAACTCGCACTCTATTTTTCCTCGATGGCCAGACCTGCCAGGCAGCCGGTCCGTTCGAACGACGGCCCCCACGCAGCGCGCAATTTCACCCGTCGCGCATCAGCAGACTAGGCAATCGCTGCTCGCCCAATCAAATCCCGGTCTCCTGATCGGGCGTTACAACGGCTCATCATCCAGCGTGGATGGCTCCGCCTGCACCGAAACGAAGTCCCCACCGCCATACTCGTCCTCCGGATCGGGGCGGGTCGACTGAAGGCACAGGCGGTCATCGACTTCGCGAACGCCCGAAGCGTTCTCGCATGCCACGATCGCCGCCTGGCGCGCATTGTCGCCGCTCACGACGCCTCGCAGCGTCACCACGCCGTTCCTGACGCTGACGTTCAAGCCGAGGGGCTGCCAGGACTTCCCCGCCATCGCCGCGAGAACGGTTCGGCGAATCTGGTCATCGTCCTCCGAATAGCCGGAGGCGCCCATCAGGGGACCGGCAACCGCAGACAGGAAGTCGGAGCGGGTAATGATGCCGACGATGTGCTCATCGCGCATGATCGGGACGTGGTTGAGATGCCGGCGCTCCATCAGATCGGCAATCTCCTCGAGGGACGCGTCCTCCTCGACCGTCGCGAGATCGCGCGTCATCACCTGCTCGACCTTGCGCCCATGCTCCTTCACGAACTCGCGCGCAATCCGGTCCGCTCCAAGCAGGACGCTCAGCAGCCGGTTGTGGCTGTGCTCCGTTTCCAGCTCCGCCCGCCTGAGAAAGTCGCTTTCGCAGATGATGCCGACCAGCTTTCCCGCCGGATCCGTGACCGGCAGACCACTGATGTGATGCGCCAGCATGATCTTGATGGCCTGAGCGATGGAGGCTTCAGGCCGAATAGTTATGACCCGCCGGGACATTATCTGGTGCGCGCGCATGTCTTACACTCCGCAGAGAGCCTACAGGTAGTTGCTGGCTCCAACGGGGTCTTGATTGAGATCAACTCCCGGCCGCGATCGACTGTCATGCTGCCGTGAAATCCGGGATATTGGCCATGCGTCTGCCAGCTTTGCTCATCGCTGCGATCTTGACGGCAGTGGCCGCATCGAACGTCGAGGCGCCGGCTCAAGGCACGTCCGTCGGCGGCTCCGCCGCGCTTTCCGACCTCATGACCCGGCTTCAGCTGCAGCATGCCAAGCTGTGGTTTGCGGGCAAGCTCAGCAATTGGAGCCTGGCGAACTACGAAACCCTGCAATTGGACGACGGCCTTGAAAGGGTGGGCAAGCTCTTGCCTGATCCGGCACGCACCGCGCCGGCCAAGCTTCAACTGCAAGCGGTGCGACAAGCGATACAGCAGAAAGATGTACCCGGGTTCACCAAAGCCTATTCGGCCTTGACGGACGAATGCAACAGCTGCCATCGAGCCAGCGGGTTCGCCGCGATCACAATCCAGGTACCGCTTCGGCCGCCGGTCGAGAACCAATTGTTCGTCGATCAGATTGCGGAAGGCCGGGCGCAGGCCCATGGGTCCTGCGGACCGTGCCATATCGTGGAGGATGCCGCCAAGGAATCGCCGGCGTACCGCCCCTCGCCACCGAGCTTCCTTGAGATCATCAATCGTCCTTCGTTCTCCGCTGATGCCCTCAGGCAATTCCTGACGTCGAGCCACCGCAGGCTTGGACCCGACCAAGCCATGCCCAACCCGCGACTTGCGGATTACCAGATCGACGCGATCGTGGCGTATCTCGAAACATTGAAGGCCCGCTCGTCGCGCTAGGCCGTGCCTTGCTTCCCAGCGCCCATGGCTCCGCGCCCAAAACCGCGATACTCCTCCGATAGGAGGAGGCGAAGCGCGAGCGATATGCTATCTTCTCCGGCGGCAACAGAAAGAACCGGAGAGAACCAATGGCCACCAGCGTCAAGCAAATGCTCGAAGCAGCGAATGCGGCAGTTCCCAAGATCACGTCGGAACAGGCTTCCGAGATGATCAAGAACGGCAATACGCTTGTCTTGGACGTTCGCGACGCACCGGAGGTCGCGGCCAGCGGCAAGATCGCCGGCGCCGTGAACGTCTCACGCGGCATGCTGGAATTTCGCGCCGACCCGGAGTCGCCCTATCACGACAAAGCGTTCGACAAGAGCAAGACCGTGATTCTCTACTGCGCGTCCGGCGGCAGATCGGCGCTGGCAGGCAAGTTGCTCAAGGACATGGGTTACGAGAAAGTGTTCAACGTCGGCGGATTCAAGGACTGGACCGGGGCGGTCGAGAAATAGGGCGGCGTCACAGCCGCCGGCCTATTCCATCCACCTCTTGTCTTTCAGGTCCCGGATCCGTCGCTCGGCCTCTTCCCTGGAGGTGACGATCTCGGACTCGTCCGGCACGCGCGCTTCCCTGCTCAATTTCCTGAGCTCGGCCAGTTGTTCCTGGGTGGGCTTTTCCATCGCTCGAACCTTGTCGTAATGCATAGAGGATGACCCGCTTCGCCCACCGGCGGAGCGGCCTTTCGGCAGGCGTGCCGAGCGAACCAGCAAGCCAAGCCTTGGTTCCTAGCGGACGCAGATGCGTGCGAAAGCACCACCTGCGCCAGCCTCACACCAGCTTCGCACCAGAAACTGCGTCGACCGGGATGCCACAATTGCGCTCGGCAGCAACCCGATATCCTCCAGTTTCTGATCAGCCTATGAACCGTCAAGAGCGCCGGTCTGCGGCCAGGCCATCCCGGAACGTCGCAGCGCCAAGTCTCGCCGCCGTGCAGCAAAGTCTGGAAGCCGCGAAACGAGGCCAATCGCTCTTCAATCTCGGCCGGTATGCGGAAGCGCTGGAATGCTTCAACGCATTCGACAAGCTCAATCCCGGCGTCGCCCCTCTCTATCAGACGCGCGGACTTTGCTTGCAGCGGCTGGGCCGGTTCGACGAGGCGCAGGCCGACTTCGAGAGATCGATTGCGCTGAACCCCCGCGAGTCGGAGACGCACAAGAATCTCGGCACGCTTCATGCGAGATTGGAGCGGATGGAGCAGGCCTTCGCGTGCTTCGATCGCGCGCTCGCGCTCCGTCCGAATTTCCCCGCGGCGCTCAACGAAAAGGCGCGGGCGTTGTGGAGCCAGCTCCTGCTGGACGAGGCTTTTGCGATCTTTCACCAATCGCTGGCCGTCGACCCCGGCAATGCGGACACGATCTGGAATCTGGCGCTGCTCCAGATGCTGACTGGCGATTTCGAGCGGGGTTGGCGCGGACGCGAGGTCCGGTGGAAGGCGTCGTCTCTCGGCCTCGCCGGTCGCAGCTTTTCCCAGCCGCTCTGGCTTGGGGAGCAGTCTATCGAAGGCAAGACCATATTGCTTCATGCCGACGAGGCACTGGGCGACTCGATCCAGTTTGCGCGCTATGTGCCAATGGTGGCCGCGCTGGGGGCCCGGGTGGTCCTGGAGGTCAGGCCTGCAGTCAGGTCGCTGCTGGCCGGGATGCCCGGCGTTGCAACCTGCATCGACCGGTCGTCGACGCCCTCGCTGGCATTCGACCTGCATTGCCCTCTCGGCAGCCTGCCGCTGGCATTCGAAACGCGGCTCGACACGATCCCGTTGGCAGAATCGTATGTCCCCCCGCCGTCCGCGGCGCGCGTGAAGGCGTGGGACGACCGGCTCGGCCCGCACACGCGCTTGCGTGTCGGCCTGGTCTGGTCGGGGGATCCGGGTCACAAGAACGACCACAACCGGTCGATCCTCCTGCGCATGCTTGCGCCTGTGCTGGATTGCGACGTCCAGTTCGTCTCCCTGCAGAAGGGCGTCCGCGATCAGGACCGCGCCTTCCTCAGCGAACGCCATGACATCGTCGACCTGACCGAGCAGCTCACGGATTTCAGCGAGACGGCCGCGCTGGTGTCCTGCCTTGATCTCGTGATCTCTGTCGACACCAGCGTCGTCCACCTCGCGGGCGCACTGGGCGCGCCGGTCTGGACGCTGTTGCCCTTCAATCCGGACTGGCGCTGGCTGCTCAACCGCAACGACAGTCCGTGGTATCAGTCCATGAGGCTGTTCAGGCAGCCCAAGCGAGGCGACTGGGCCAGCGTCGTGGACAGCGTTCGCTGCGAACTCGAAGGGCTGGTTTCCGCATGGCGACCGGGAGCACGGCAGCACCAGAGCAAATCCGCGACCGCCAAACCACAGGAGGCGGTCCTCTCGAATTGCCTCGGCCATCTGTTCTGGCAACGCAAGCGCATGGAAGAGGCTGTGCTGCATTTCCAGCGGGCGCTGCAACTTGATCCGCAATACCTGGAAGCTGCGAACAGCTGCGGCTGCCTGCTCTTCAACCTCGGCCGTTATGCGGAGGCGCTGGAATGTCTCGATATCGCCGAGAAGCTGGATCCGAATTCCGCAGCCCTGTATCAAATGCGCGGCGCCTGCCTCCAGGAGGCGAACCGGTTCGAGGAAGCAGAGGCCGATTACGAGAAGTCCATTGCGCTGGACTCCGGCCTGGCGGAGACGCACAACAATCTCGGCCTGCTTCATTCGCGGCTTGGCCGGTTCGAGCAGGCCATTGCATGCTTCGATCGGTCGCTTGAACTTCGTCAGGATTTCTCTGCCGTGCTCAACAACAAGGCGCTGGCCTTGATGAATCTGCAGTTGCTGGATGACGCTTCGGCGACTTTTCACAGATCGCTGACGGTCGAGGCGGGCAATGCGCCGGCGACCTATAATCTGGCGACGCTTCAGCTCATGACCGGAGACTTCGAGCGCGGCTGGCTTGGACGCGAAGCGCGCTGGAAACTTCCTGTCGGTTTGCCCGAACGCGGCTTTGCCCAGCCCCTTTGGCGCGGCGACCAGCCGATCGAGGGCAAGACCCTGTTGCTCCATTCCGAAGAGGGATTGGGCGATGCCATTCAGTTCGCGCGCTATGCGCCCATGGCCGCCGCACTCGGGGCACGTGTCATTCTGGAGGTTCAGGCGCCGATCCGGCAGCTCCTGGCCGGGGTGTCCGGCGTCGCCCATTGTGTCACTCGGCCGTCTGCAACGTCGCTGGCATTCGACCTGCACTGCCCTCTCGGGGGCCTGCCACTGGTGTTCGGAACGCGGCTCGATACGATCCCCTTCGCGGACTCGTATATTCCGGCGGCGACCGCGGCGCAGGTGAAGGCCTGGGACGAGAGGCTCGGTCCCCGCAACCGCCTCCGCGTTGGTCTCGTCTGGTCGGGAAATCCAGATCACAAAAACGATCACAACCGCTCGGTCCCCTTGGGCACATTTGCGCCGCTGCTGGATTGCGACGTCCAGTTCGTCTCCTTGCAAAAAGGCGTCCGACATCAGGACAAGGCCTTCCTCCGCGAACGTCCTGAGATCATCGACCTGACGGAGCAGCTCGCGGATTTCAGCGATACAGCCGCGCTGATCGGCTGCCTCGACGTGGTGATCTCGGTCGACACCAGCGTCGTGCACCTTGCCGGTGCGCTTGGCGCGCCGGTCTGGACGATGTTGCCGTTCACCCCGGACTGGCGCTGGCTGCTCCGCCGCGACGACAGCCCGTGGTATCAGTCCATGCGGCTGTTCAGGCAACCCAAGCGAGGCGACTGGGTCGGCGTCGTGGATGTTGTCAGGCGCGAACTCCAGGAGCTCGCTTCGGGGCGGCGCAACCGCGACAAAGCGAACGGCGTACGCGTCAGCCATCCAACGCGCTGACCAGGGCTGACCTCGCCTCAGAAGTGGACCAGTTGCGCAGGGGGCATAGCCCCTTCAGTCCTCGACCCGATACAGCCGCCACCGCGCCGGTACGCCCTTGAGCTGGTGGCTGCCGTGATCCCTCACACGAATCTGTGATTGCGCGGCGAGCAGATCCTTGACCGCGCTCGAGACCAGGACTTCGCCGGCGCGCGCCTTCGCGGCGACGCGGGTGCCGATATGGAAGGCGAGACCGACCATCTCGCCACCGCTCATCGCATATTCGCCGGCGTGCAGGCCCACCCTGATGTCCAGGCCGAGCGTGCGCACGGCCTTTTGGATCGCGGTCGCGCAATTGATGCCGGCTGCCGGCGCCTTGAAGGTCGCGAGCACGCCATCTCCGGTCGTGACGACCTCCTTGCCGCGCGAGGACTTCAGCTCTTTGCGAACCGCCGCGTAATAGAGGCCCATCACCTTGGTCCAGCGCGCATCGCCGAGCTTTGCCGCTTTTGCCGTGGAGCCGACGATGTCGACGATCAGGATCGTGGCGAGCGCCTGCTTGAGCTCGGCGCTGCCATTGGCGGATTTGCGCCGCGCCAGAATGGCGCCTGTCAGCGGCTCATAATCATGGCTGCGCCGCCGCGCGATCGCGGATCTGGTGTAGTCCTGGGCGCGCTGCGCCGTGCCGCAGCGGATCGTTTTCTCCTGCGGCAGACGCGTCCAATAAACCTTACGGCTCTTGCCGGCGCCCTGGACCTCGACAGCGCCCCATTTCAGAAACACCGCCGAGCCGACCCGCCGCACGCACCATGCCTTCGACGTGTATCCCGATACGTTCGACTGATGCAGGCCGATGCGGAGGAATTTGGGCATGAATTTACGGCCAATCGCTGGGCCATCTTGGCGGACCTGAACGAAACGTAGTTGGACGTTTGCGGCTTGGCAACAGCGCGCGATCAAGCAACCCGGTCGTTGAGCCCGGCGCCCGGCTGAAATGCGAACAGCTCGATCGGTTCGCTGAAGCCGCGCACGGCGTGCTGACCGACGCGCTCCAGCTCGAACTCCGGCGCCACCAGTTCGGCAAAATCGCGCGACAGCAGCACCGGCTTGCCGATCTGCTTGGTGAGCGCCTCGAGGCGCGAGGCCATGTTGACGGCAGGGCCGATCACGGTGAAGTCCAGCCGGCTGCTCGAGCCGATATTGCCGTACATGACGTCGCCGACATGAACGCCGATGCCATAATTCAGCGGCGCGCGGCCTGTGCCCTTGTTCCGCTCGTTCAGCGCGACCATGGCGTCGCGGGCCTCGGTGACGGCACGCAGGAGGTTGGCACAGGCATTGGGCTGGCTCAGCGGGAAGATGGCGAGCATCCCGTCGCCGATGAATTTCAGGATCTCGCCGCCGTGCCGAGCGATCGGTTCGGACATCGCGTCGAAATAATCGTTGAGGAGATCGATCACGTCATCGCGCGGCCAATTATCGGAGATCTTGGTGAAATCCCTGAGGTCGCAGATCATGATCGCGGCGCGCACCGTCGTTCCGGTGCCGCGCCTGGTGGCGCCGGCGAGGATCAGCTCGCCGGCATGGGAGCCGACATAGGTCTCCAGCAGCGTGCGCGCCAGGCGATTCTTGACGCGGATCTCACTGACCAGCGCCAGCACCGGCAGCACCTTCTTCAGCGCCGCGATATGCGCATCGTCAAAACCGCCGCTTCGGTCCGTCGCGAAGGTGATGAGATGGCGCTTGCCGAGGGTGTGATAGAGCGGCCAGGCGACATAGTCGGTCAGGCCCTTGGCCCGCATCTCGTCATAGAGCGCGTGCTTGCGGCCGAGTGCGGGATCTCGTTCGAGGTTCTCGCGGACTTCAGTGGCGCCGTCCTGCATCTCGTTGGCGGGACTACCGATATATTCGGAACGCCCCCTCACGTCGAAATCGACGCGCCCAATCTCGGCCTCGCGCATGCCGTCGGACCACATGATACGGGCCCCCAGCCATTGCGGATGCTGGATCTGGACATGAAGCGTCGAGCGCTTGAGCGGAATGCCCGCCTGCTGCAGGCGAATGCACATCTCGGCAAAGATGTTGTCGATGAAACGCTGGTCGCGCGTGCCGTTGGTCAGCCAATCGATGACGCCGTCGGAAAGCGTGGCAGCGGGATTGTTGTCGGGCGCGTTCATGTCCTGGCCATCTAACTTGCCTTGGCGGCGGTCCTTGGGCGGCGGTCCGCATCGTCGCAGATATCGTATTCCGAATGGGTTGCGTCAACCTAGCCAGTTGCACGGATTGTGCGTAGCGGCGGCCGCCTAGCCGACGAGCCGGATCGAGCCCAGCACGGCAAGGCCGGAAACGAAGCTCAGCTTCGAGGCCGCAGACAGCTCCATCTTCAATGTGCAGCCGCTTGGAATGACATATTCCTCGCCCTCCAGTTGAATGCAGCAATCACCGGACACCGCATAGATGAGGTGCGTGCCGGCGGGCAATGGCCGCTCGCGGGGTTCCTTGAGCGCCAGGAGCTCGATCTCCGCCGCCCCGCGCCGCGCCATCAGGTTGACGACCTCGACCGGGCCGGCTTCGAGCTCGGTCACGATCTCCATCTCGCCGGTGAAACGGACGGTCATGAAGGGCTCGCGCTCGTCGAACTCCTGCCCGGGCGCCCTCAGTACCAGCCCGCGCCCGCCTGTCACCATCTGCAGGCGATCAATGCCGGGCATGTGGGAGAACGGTCCCGGCGCCACAATCGGCGTGGACGCGAACCGCCACAGCAGGCTGTCCCAATCCCTGGTCGTCACACCGGGACGATGCGCGTCCGCGATATCGGTAAAGACGCCGCCGCCGTTCTTCCAGGGCGAGCGGGTATAGTCTTCGGATTTCAGAAGCGTAGCTTTCATGTCCGCGGACTATGTTGGCACATCATTGCGGGCGCAACGTGAATCTGGGGCCGGCATGCATCGACAGGCGCGGCGCTACATTCCGCTCAGCCCGCTATCCACCGCAAGGGTCTGCGCGGTGACGTAGACGCTTTCATCCGACAGGAAGAACAGCACGGCATAGGCGATCTCCCATGCGGTGGCCTGGCGGCCGAACGGGATGTGGCCCTTGCCGCGGTTGGGGCGGCCGGCGCCGGCCTCGCGGCCGTTCGGCGTGTCGACCAGGCCGGGATAGACGAGATTGGCGCGGATGCCGCGGCGCGCTCCGAGATGGGCGATGTTGCGCATCAGACCGCCGAGCGCGGCTTTCGACGAATCGTACACCGCCATCTGCGAACCGGCCTTGAGCGCGGCGATCGAGGAGATGAAGACGATGGCGCCGCCATTGTCGAACTGCGGCATGGCCGCGCGGCAGCACAGCATCGGGCCGCGGACATTGACGTCGTAGATCCTGTTCCACTCGTCGGGACTGACATTGTCGAGCCCGGTCCTGCCGAAGGTGCCGACGTTCAGCACCATGCCGTCGAGGCCGCCCATGGCGCGTTGGGCCTCCTCGACCATGCGCTGGACATCCGTCTCCGACGTGACATCGGCCGCGATCGCAAAGCCCTCGCCGCCTTCGTCGGTGATGCGCTTCACCGTCTGCTCGGCGGATGTGCGATTGAGATCGGCCACCACAACCTTCGCGCCTTCGCGCGCACAAAGGATGCTCATGGCACGGCCGTTGCCGATCGGATCGGTCGCCGCGTCGAACACGCGCTGGCCGCCACCGACGATCAGGATGCGGCGGCCTTTCAGACGGTCTCTGCCCGGCGCTTCCCCCAACGACTCCGTGCTGGGCGGGCGGACGTAGCGTTCCGGCTTGCTCTCGGTGTCGGCCATCTCGGCTACCTACTTCTTGCCGCCCTCATAGACCTTCATGCCGGCCGCCGGATCGAGATCGGTCTCGGTGGCTTCGGTGACGCGGGCCATCATCATGTAGAAGCCGAGTGCGACGATGGATTCGACGATCTCCTGGTCGCTGAAATGTTTCCGGGCAGCGGTGAAGGTTGCCTCGGAAACGCGAACGTTCTCGACCACCTCGCGGCCGAACTTCAGCAGCGCGCGTTCGGCTTCGCTGAACGCGGCGGCATCGTAGTCGGCGTGCTCCACCGCATCGACCTGAGCTTGGGTGCAGCCGACCCCGAGCGCGATCGGCACGTGCTGGCGCCATTCATAGGCGCCGCCCTCCAATTGGGCCGCCTGCAAGATCAAGAGCTCGCGGTTGACCGCGCTGAGCTTCTGCTTGTGCAGGATCGAATTGCCGAGCCGCATCGCCGGAATCATGTTGGCCTCGGCATGCGCCATCATGCGGAAGATGTTCAGCTTGACCGGCATGCGGTCGAACGAGGCGCGGATATCGCCGCTCGTCGTCTCCGGATCAATCAGGGGCAGCCTTGCCACGGTTCTCTCCCTTGGGTTTTCGCTTCTTGTTGTCCTTGTCCGCCGCAATCAGCGACAGGAAGAAGGCGAGATAACGGTCGATCGCCTCGATCACCTTCGCTCGCGGCGAAGGTGCCGCGCCCATCACGTAATGTTCGAGCCTGATATAGATGAGGCCGGCCGCGAACAGCCGCGCGGTCTCGCGCGCATCAGGCGTCGCGACGAGGCCGGCGAGCGCAAAGCCGCGAAAATAGTCCGTCATCAGACGCTGCTCGCGCGCGTAAAACTGGTCGGCGAACTTGGCGCGAATGCCGGGCACGCGGTTACGCTCGGCGGTGATGACCTTCTGGAACTGGTGCTCGCGCGGATCGGACCATTGCTCGACGAGATCGAGCGCGAATTGCCGGCAGAACGCGGCGGGCTGGCGCGCCAGCTGCTTGTAGCGCGGCTCCTCCAGCCGGCTCGCCGAGCTTGCAGGACCGTGTTCGCTGACGATCGCCTCCAGGATCGCCGCCTTGCCGGAGAAGTGATTGTAAAGGCTGCTCTCGCGGATGCCGACGCGGCGCGCCAGCTCTCGCATCGAGGCGCCGCCATAACCGCTCTGCGCAAACAGATTGAGCGCTTCGTCGAGGATGCGCTCGCGGGTCGTGGGCGCGGCCGCTCCCGCCGCGCTTGTGGTGTGGACAGCCATGTCGCCTTGACTAACGAACGATCGTTCGGTAGTCAACCTGACGAACGATGGTTCGTCCCCGCGGGCGAACGCAATTCGCGGCAGCTACGGCTCTGCAAAAAAAACGGCCGCATTCAACTCCGCTCGATCTGAGAAGCGGACAGCAATTTGGGGGACAACGCCATGGCGCGCTTCGCTCGCCTTTTGCCCGCGCGGCAAACCATCCTGACGCTGCCTATCGTTGCGATGTCGGTGCTCACCCTATCCGCGGCGCTGCCGGCGCGCGCGGAAGACCCCGCCGCCTACCCGACTCACAAGATCAGGATGCTGCTGCCTTACGCGGCCGGTGGCGGCGGCGACGTGATCGGCCGGCTGCTCGCCGACAGGATGGGCAAGACGCTCGGACAGAGCATCTACATCGAGAACCACACGGGTGCGGCCGGCACGCTCGGCACGCAGATGGTCGCGACCTCTGCGAATGACGGCTACACCATCACCGTCGGAGGCATGACCACGCATGTGCTGGCGCCGGCGATCTATCCAAAACTACCCTACGATTCGATCAAGGACTTTACGACCATCGGTCGCATCGGAACGTCCTCGATCATGCTGGTGGCGACCAAGGATTTTGCCGCCAACGACATCAAGGGCCTGATCGCGCTCGCCAGGAAGGGCGAGCCGATTCAGTACGGCAGTTGGGGCATCGGCTCGACCGGGCAGTTCTGCGCCGAGATCCTGATGCAGCAGAGCGGCATCAAGATGGAGCACGTGCCGTTCAACGGCATCGCAAAACTCGCCGGCGATTTGCTCGGCGGCCACATCGCGCTGGCGACACTCGACATGGCGACCGCAACACCGCTGGTGAAGGACGGCTCGATCAAGGCGCTGGCCGCCTGCGGCGAACGTTCGCCGAGCCTGCCCGGGGTTGCGACCTATCAGGAGCAGGGTGTGCCGTTCGACCGCAGCCTGTCCTGGGCCATGTATGCGCCCGCGGGCCTCGCCCCACCGATCGCAGCAAAGCTGTCGGCGGCGCTGAAGGAGGCGCTCGGCGATGCCGAGGTGAAGGAGAAGCTCTTGGGGCTCGGCATCACCCCGCAATTCGTCCCCGGCGACGAGCAGCGCGACATCAACGCCCGCGACATCGCGGCTTGGAAGCAGGTTGCCAGGGACGCCGGCATCGAGGTCAAGTGATCAGCTTGAGAGGAGCGCGGGCATGAGCCGCATCTTCGGCGCGGTGCGCCAGAACGGATATGTGGTGCGCGACATCCAGGCCGCGATGAAGCACTGGATCGAGGTCATGGGTGTCGGCCCCTGGTACTACATGGACCGCGTCAAGACCGACTGGTTCCGCCATCGCGGCCGGGATTCCGCGGTCGAGATGAGCATTGCGCTGGCGAATTCCGGCGATCTCCAGATCGAGCTGATCCAGCAGCGCAACGACGCGCCCTCGCTGTACAGGGAGTTTCTGGACGCCGGCCACGAAGGCCTCCAGCACATGTCGTACTGGAGCCACGATTATCAGGCGCTCTACGACAAGGCGATCGGGCTCGGCTACAGGATCGGCCACGAAGGCCAGATCGGGGGCGACAAGGGACGCTTCGCCTATTTCGACACGCAGGCGCATCCGGGCACGATTGTCGAGATCTCCGACATCAGCGGCACCAAGGGTCCGTTCTTCGAGAAGGTCAGGCTGGCGGCTTTGAGCTGGGACGGTACGCGCCCGATCCGCGAGGTCGGCGGCGCGAAGCCTTAAGCCCTCTGCTTCGCCGGTGCCGGGACGGGTCACGCCGTTGCCGGGCGGAGGATCCGTGCTAGCATGTCGCCTCCCGTCCCAGGGTTCAGCGAGGCAAGCATGTCTGCGACTGACAAGGTTTTCGCCGGCTCGGTCCCTAAGCTCTACGACGAATATCTGGTCCCGCTGATCTTCTCCGTCTACGCCGACGATCTTGCGAGGCGCATCGCTGCGCTGTCGCCCTCGGATCTGCTCGAGGTCGCCGCCGGCACCGGCGCCGTCACCAGAGCCGTGGCAGCGCTGTTGCCTCCTGACGTCCGCTATGTCGCGACCGACCTCAACGAGCCTATGCTCGCAGTTGCGAAGCAGCGTCAGGGCGAGGATCCCCGCATGACCTGGCGTCAAGCCGATGCGCTGATGCTGCCCTTCGGCGATGCCACGTTCGACGTCGTCTGCTGCCAGTTCGGTGCGATGTTCTTTCCTGATCGCAGCAAGGGCTATGCCGAGGCGAAGCGCGTATTGAAGCCCGGCGGCACGTACCTGTTCAGCGTCTGGGACCGTATCGAGGACAATGTATTCGCGGATGATGCGACCGTCACGCTCGGCAAGATGTTTCCCGACAATCCGCCGCTCTTCATGGCGCGAACGCCGCACGGCTATCACGACAAGGCCGCCATCAAAGCCGACCTGGAGCGCGCGGGCTTCCGCGACATCTCGATCGAAACCAAGACGGCAATGAGCCGCGGACCCTCAGCCGAGTACGTGGCGATCGCGTACTGCCAGGGAACGCCGCTGCGCGGCGAGATCGAAGCCAGGGATACGAGCAAGCTCGAGGCCGCAACGGACGCCGTCGCCGAGGCGATCCGCAAACGCCACGGCCCGGGGCCGATCGAAGCCAAGATTCAGGCCCTGGTAATCACAGCCCGGCCGTAATGGCCGGAGCCGCTGCGCTCCCGGCGTCACGCGTTACCAGAAGCTCCGCTGCATCGGCTGCGTCGATTGGTAGTACTGGTATTGACCGCCGCGCCGACGCGGATTGGCCGGTTGCACATAGGGATCGCGCGGCTGGAAGAAGAAGCCGAAGCCGTTGCCGCCGTTATCCCAGCCATCGTCGCTGGCGATCGCCATCGGCGCGGTCGGTTTGCGGGTGATGAAGCCGCCCTGGGGCTGGTTGCTCAGGACCGCGACGAACTCGGTGCGGTAGTTGGTCTCGGCACTCAAGGGCTCGTCCGAGACGATGATCGACGAGCGCGGCAAGGCGGTCGGCCCGATGCGGTCCCACACCTCCTGCGGGATGGTGATGCGATCGAGTGCGTCCTTGGCATCGTCCCCCTCGTCGATGCTGACCACGCTCCAGCGCGGGCCCGTGTCGGTCTTGGCCATCGCCGTGAAGATGTGCGTGCCGAGCGGCTGGTCGGGATTGCGAATAGTGACGGGAACCTCGATGCTGGTGTCGAACACCTCGCCGCCGCCATCCGGCGCGGGCTTGTGGGTATTGCGACGGACGTAGAGCTTCTGCGTTGCGCGGCTGATGTAGACGGAGACCGGTTCGAGCGCGAGCTTGGCGTCGGTCGCAGCCTTCACCGCATCGGCCTTCTTGGCGGCGGCGACCTTGGCCGCCTCCTTTGTGGTGGCCACAGCATCGCGCTTGGGCTGTGCGGCGGCCTTGGCGGCGTCGAGCTGGGTTGCTGCATCCGCGGCCTTGGTCGCGGCCTTCTGCTTCAGTTCGTCGGCCTTTGCCTTGGCCTGGTCGTTCTTGGCATTCGCGACCAGCTTGTCCGCATAGGCGTTCTCGGCATCGGCGCGGGCCTTCTGCTGTTCGAGCTTGCGCAGCTGTGCCGGGATCGATTGCGCGTCTTTCGCCGCTGCCGCCGCGGCCTTTTTGGCTTCGTCGGCGGCCTGGGCGACCTCCTCCGCCTCGGCGGAGAGCTTGTCGGCACGCGCAGGCGCCGCCGCAAGGGCCTCCCTGCTCGGCACGAACAGCGAGGGATGCGAGAAATCGACCGGAGCCGCGTCGTTGGGCGAAATGATCACCCGCATGCCGATGCTGGTCTTGTCGAACAGGCTCTCGGCGAAACCGAACGGCATGCGCACGCAGCCATGCGAGGCCGCGTAGCCGGGCAGCGGCCCGCCATGCAGCGCGATGCCGTTCCAGGTGATGCGCTGCATGTTCGGCATCCAGGCATCGTCATACATGGAGGAGTGATGGTCCTTGTCCTTCTCGACGACGGCGAAGACACCGGCGGGCGTCTCGCGCCCGGTCGTGCCGGTCGAGACCGGCGCCCGCAGGATCCAGCCCTCGGAATCATAAAACGTGACCTTTTGGCTCTTGATCGAGACGATCGCCATGATCGGCTCGCCGGCCTCGCGCGGCGCCACCGCCTCGGCGGTCTGGCGTGGCTGCTTCGCCGCCATGGCGGCGGGGGTCAGCGTGGTCAGGGCGAGCGCCGCTGCGAACATCACAATTCCGGGAGGCCCCCAACGCCGCATCGCTCCATTGGATTGCGCCGTCGTCATCAGGTCTTTCATGCCATTCCCCGATTGCCTGTCCGCACTTTCGATCATCGGTCAGATTGAGCTGTTTGGATTAAGAATTCGCAGCCACCATCTGTTCCGTTTCCGGCGATATTGGGTCCGTTCCACCGGCGAAACTCTCATATACGACGGTCCGCGCAGGCGGAAGGGCGGCTCGCCGCCGGGGCTGGCCCGAAGCTGGCGGCGGCACTGCGGCAGAATGCCCGCCGCTAGAGCGGCGGCAGGGGTGTGACCCGAATCACAGAGAATTGGTTTAGCGCCCCGCCCACACGCTGATCAGCGCTCAGACTTCGAGCCATTCCTGCCGCACGGCGGCGTTGGCCTTGAGATCATCAGGTGTGCCTTCGAACACGACGCGGCCGTGGCCCATGATGTAGACGCGCTTGGAGATACGCATCGCGATCGACAGCTTCTGCTCGACGAGGAGAATGGCGACGCCGACCTCCGCAATGCGGGCGATGAGATCGCCGACCTGCTGCACGATCAGCGGCGCGAGCCCTTCGGTCGGCTCGTCGATCATGATCAGATCGGGATCGCCCATCAACGTCCGGCACGTCGTGAGCATCTGCTTCTCGCCGCCGGACAGCACGCCCGCGGCCGTGTCGGCGCGGGCGGCGAGATTGGGGAACATGTCGAGCATGTCCTGAAGCCGCCACTTGCCGGGACGGCGCGTGTCCTTGATGCCGAGCAGCAGATTCTGCCGCACCGTCAGGCTCGGGAAGATATCGCGATGTTCAGGCACGTAGCCAAGGCCGAGACGCGCGATCTTGTAGCTGGGCAGGCCCGCGATGTCCTTGCCCTTGAAGCGGATCGTGCCTTGCGGGGCGACCTCGCCCATGATCGCCTTGACCGTGGTGGAACGCCCGACGCCGTTGCGGCCGAGCAGGCTCACGACCTCACCGGCGGCGACGTCGAGATCGACGCCCTGGAGGATGTGGCTCTTGCCGTAATAGGCGTGGAGATCCCTGACCTCGAGCATCAGTGCGCTTCCTCGCCGAGATAGGCTTCCTTGACCTTGGGATCACGCCGGATCTCTTCCGGGGTGCCCGAGGCGATGATATGGCCGTAGACCAGCACCGAGATGCGGTCGGCAAGGCCGAACACCACGCTCATGTCGTGCTCGACGATGACGAGCGTCTTGCCCTCGGTCAGCCGGCGGATCAGCGACACCGCGCGGTCGGTCTCGGCGTGACTCATGCCCGCGGTCGGCTCGTCCAGCATGACGACGGTGGCACCGCTGGCGATGGTGATGCCGATCTCGAGCTCGCGCTGTTCGGCGTAGGTCAAGAGACCCGCCGGCACGTCACGCCGATGCGTGAGATGAATATCGTCCAGGATCTGCGCGGTGCGTTCGCGCACCTCGGGCAGACTGTCGACATTCTTCCAGAACGCGTAGCGATGCCCCGTCGCCCACAGCACGGCGCAGCGCACGTTCTCCCAGACCGTCATGCGCGCGAACACGTTGGTGACCTGGAACGAACGCGACAAGCCACGACGATTGATCTCGAAGGGCCGCAGGCCCGAGATCACGTCGCCGTTCAGCCTCACCTCTCCCGAGGTCGGCTTGATGTGGCCGCTAATCAAATTGAACGTCGTGGACTTGCCGGCACCGTTGGGGCCGATGATGGCGTGACGCTCACCTTTGGCGACGGTGAGATTGAGGTCGCGGATGATGCTGACATTGCCGAAACGCTTTTCGACGGCGCGGACTTCGATCGCTGCGCTCATGCCAGATACCCCCGGTCACGGGCGACCGTCGCAGCCCTGTCCCACGCATCTGCGATCCGTCGCCAGGTCAGCCGCGCGACGAAGAAGCCGCCAACGACGAGAACGGCTGCGGCAATCCAGGTCACCGGCGAGGTCGGGTTGAAGGCAATGCCAAACAGGTTGATGGGATCGCCGCCGGAGAAACGTGCGACGGTCTCGATTGTCAGGATGACGCCGCAGGCGAGTGCGACCGTGGGTAGGATCGCAACGAGATAGGATGGGATCACCGTCCACAGCGTCCCGGCACGGATCAGCGGTCGGTGCATCATCAACAGGCCGGCGATGCCGCCGGGCGAGAACATCACGATGCCGATGAAGATGATGCCGAAATAAAGCTGCCAGACGCCGGTGAGGTTGGTCAGCCCGAGTTGCAGGTAGGTCACCAGGATGGCGCCGAGGATCGGGCCGAAGAAATAGGCGGTGCCGCCGATAAAGGTCGAGAACAGCACGAGGCCGGACTGGATTGCGCCGAGATAGGCGGAGTTGGCGATCTCGAAATTGATCGCGGCAAGCCCGCCCGCGACGCCGGCGAAGAACCCGGCGAAACAGAAGGCGAGATAGCGCACCACGTGCGGATCGTAGCCGATGAACTGGACGCGTTCGGGATTATCGCGGACCGCATTGCTGATCCGTCCCAGCGGCGTCCGGGTCAGCGCGTACATCGCGATTGCCGACAGCACCAGCCAGAACGCAATGAGATAATAGACCTGAAGCTGCGGCCCGAACGACCAGCCGAGCATCTTCGGCAACGCGGTGCGGTCCGTGGTGATGCCGGACTCGCCACCGAACACCGAGCGCAGGATCAGCGATGAGGACGCCACCAATTCGCCGATGCCGAGCGAGATCATCGCAAACACCGTACCGGCGCGCTTGGTCATCACCCAGCCGATGATAACAGCGAAGACAAGGCCGCCGAGCCCGCCGAACAGCGGGATGAAAGGCAGCGGGATCGGCCAGCCGTGCGACACAACCGCATTCATCATGTGGCAGGCGGCGAAGCCGCCGAGGCCGTAATGCACGGCATGACCGAACGACAACAGGCCGGTCTGGCCGAGCAGGATGTTGTAGGACAGCGCGAACACGATCGCGATGCCGATCAGGCTGAAGGAGGTGAGCGAGCCGCCGGAGGAGAAGATCATCGGCAGCACGATCAGCGCGGCGATGCCGAGCAGCCAGACGCCGTAGAAGCGCAGGCTTCCGCCGGACGCATCCGCCGCCACCTTGGAAGTCGAAGTCGGGGCCGTGGTCATGATTCGCGCGTCCCCATCAGGCCCATGGGGCGTACGATCAGAATGATCACGAGCAGAAGATACGGAACGATCGGCGCGACCTGCGCGATCGTGACATTCCAGATGTCGGTGAGAACCGACGGACCCGCCGACGGATCGAGCGGCCCGAAGGCGCTCGCGAGCGAGCCATCCAGCGCCACGGCAAAGGTCTGGACCAGGCCGATGACGAGCGAGGCGATGAAGGCGCCCGGCAGGGAGCCGAGGCCGCCGAACACGATGACCACGAACAGGATGGGCCCGAGCGAGGCGGCCATGTCGGACTGCGTCACCAGCGCGGGACCTGCAATGACGCCGGCAAGACCGGCCAGCGCGCTGCCGACCCCGAACACGGCCATGAAGACACGCCCGACATTATGGCCGAGATGCCCGACCATGTGCGGATGCGTCAGCGCCGCCTGCACGATGAGGCCGACGCGGGTGCGCTTGAGCACGACCAGAAGCGCCACGAAAATGACGACCGAGACGGCCAGCATGAAAATCTTGTAGGCCGGATAGTTGGTCGAGAAGATCGTGAAGGCCGGGAAATCCAGCAAAGCCGGCACGCGGTAATCGAGCGGGCTCTTGCCCCAGATCATCGAGACGATTTCTTCGATCGCGAATGCCAGACCAAAGGTCAGCAGCAGCTCGGCGACATGGCCGTGCTTGTGGGTGTTGCGCAGGCCGTAGCGCTCCACGGCCATCCCGATCGCGCCGACCAGAAGCGGCGCCAGCACCAGCGCTGGCCAGAAGCCGATCCATTTGGTGAGCTGGAAGCCGAAGAACGCGCCGAGCATGTAGAAGCTGGCATGGGCGAAATTGAGCACGCCCATCATGCTGAAGATGACGGTGAGCCCGCTCGACAGCAGGAAGAGCAGCATGCCGAACAGCACACCGTTCAGGGTCGAAATGACAACGAGTTCAAGCACGGCTCACTCATGAATATCCGGGGCCGCATGGCCCCGGCGAACCTCGTCCAAGCGATCAAATCCATTTCGGCCGCCCTCCCGCAACCGTTCGTGGCCGCGGGAGAGCGACGTGCTCGGTGATTACGGGCGAACCATCTTGCAGGTCGTGGAGACCATGGCCTGCGGCGTATCGACCTTGGAAACCAGATGCCAGCCCCAACCGGTGCCCTCCTCGTCGAACGGCTCGTTGGCGGCGAGCTTGCCGAAGGAAGAGACGTAGATCGGCTGGAAGAACTGATGGTCGTCCTTGCGCATGAAGCCCTGTCCGCCGTCGAGGACGTCGAACTTCATGTCCTCGAGCGCCGCTGCGACCTTTACCGGATCGATCGAATTCGCCTTCTCGGCCGCAGCCTTGAACATGCGCATCTCGTTGACGGCACGAGGATACCACAGGGATAGGTTCACCTTGGCGCGGAAGGCCTTCTCGAAATCCATCGCGGTCTGATTGCCGGAGTTGGGGAAACCTTCAGTGATCTGGAAGACCTGGTGATCGAGACCGGTCTGCTTGATCGCTGTCGGACCGCCGGCGCCACCGGCATAATAGGTGTACCAGTTGACCTTCAGGCCGGCATCGGCCGCTGCCTTGAGCAGCAGCGCGAAGTCCTGGCCCCAATTGCCGGTGACGACGCTATCGGCGCCCGACGCCTTGATCTTGGCGATGTAGGGGGAGAAGTCCGTCACCTTGAGCAGCGGGTGCAGCTCGTCGCCGACGATCTGGACGTCAGGCCGCTTCGCGCCCAGCATCTTGCGCGCATCGGAGCGCACGGACTGGCCGAACGAATAGTCCTGGTTGATCAGATAGACCTTTTTGATCGACGGGACGTCCTTCATGTAGTTGGTGAGCGCCTCCATCTTGATGTCGGAGCTGGCATCCCAGCGGAAATGCCAGAAGCTGCACTTCTCGTTGGTCAGGCTCGGATCGACAGCGGCGTAGTTGAAGTACAGAACTTCCTTGCCGGGATTGCGCGTGTTGTTCTTGGTGACGAAGTCTTCCAGTGCAGCGGCGACGGAGGAGCCGTTGCCTTGGGTGATGTAGTGGGCTCCGGCGTCGATCGCCTTCTGGGCCTGCACCAGGCTTTCCTGCGGATTGGTCTTGTTGTCCAGCGGCAGGATCTCGACCTTGTGGCCGAGGATGCCGCCCTTGGCGTTGATCTCGTCGGCCAGATACTGGAACGTCTTGAGGCCGCCCTCGCCGACACTGGCACCGCCGCCGGAAAGCGGATCGATATAGCCGATCTTGATGGTATCCTCGGCCGACGCTGCTTGGCCGAGCATCGGGGCAATCACGGCAATGGCCAAAGTGAGCTTGCGCATTATTTTGTTTCCTCGCTGGCTATCGACTTTAGTCGACGGGCTTTTTTGCGCATGATGCAGCGCAATTTCGAAACCCTAATGAGCAGAACGAACCTTGCTTTTCAAGCGCAACGGAGCATGGCTCGGCCCGGCCGGCATGAAAACTGACACGGTCGCCCGGCTCGTCTGCAACATTCCGCGACAAGGAATAGAACGCAAGGAGAAATAGTGCGCGACAGGCGGCGCTTTGGACCGGGCTGCGCTGCGTCGGGCGGTCAGACGCCCAGTGGCTTGCGATTGAAGGTCCTGAGGAAGCGCAGCGACAGCGTCCGCACGTTCGCGACGTTCAACAGCCACGCAGCCGTGATGTAAGCAAGACCGCCTGCAACGCTCACGATGATGAGCGCCACGAAGCCAGTGCCGCTGACCTGCGACCGCGCGACGCAGATCGTCCCCGCCATGGCCGCGGCCGACGCCGCAACGCCGGCGAGTCTCATCACATCGAATGGCACGGGATAGGCACGATGCATCAGCGCGACGGCGACGACGAAGCCGATCGCCTCGGTCGCGAGCGTCGCCAGCGCGGCGCCGTAAATGCCGTAGCCTGCGACCAGTGCGAACATCAACGCGATGCTCACGACCAGCGTCAGGAACGACTGCGCCGCCAGCATGAACGGCCGCTCGGCGAGCTGAAAGCTGATCTGGACGTAGAACTGATTGGCGATGCCGAAGAAACGGGCGAGCACCAGCGTCGGCAGCAGCGCCGAGACGCCGGCGCGGAAATCGACGCCGACCAGCGTGCCGGCGACATGGTCCGCCGCGAGCGCAAGCCAGACGGCCACGGGCGCGACGACCACGAGCAGCAGTTCGAGGCTCTCGGTCAGCCGCTCCCGCGTCGCGTCGTTGTTCTTCTCCGAGAGCGAGCGGAACACCAGCGGCACCGTGGCCGCGGCGACGCTGGAGGCGATCATGACCATGAACTGGCGCGGCAGGTCGGCGGCAACGCCGAAAATGCCGGCGGCGTCCTTGCCGAGGAGATAGGCGACGATGAGGCGGTCGCTGGCCGAGTAGACCGCGACCGAAAGTCCGGCCAGCGTCAGCGGCAGGCCGTAGCGCGCCAGCTGCATGAACTGGCTGCGCTGGAAAGCGGCGATTTTGGTGCGATCACCGGCGAGATTGAGAACGATGCCGGTCAGCGAGCCCAGGCCGAACGCCGCGAGCAGGCCCATGCCGCCGAAGCCCAGCCAGATTCCGAGCAGGCCGAAGCCGACGCTCGACACGCTGCGCACAATCGAGATCGCCGCGAAGCGATAGGGACGCAGCTTGGCGCGCTCGAACTCCTGGCCGACATCGACCGCATTCGACATGATCGCGACGAACATGCTGGCGAGCACCAGCTCGACACTGACGTCGCTGCGGAACAGGAACACCAGCGGGGTCGCGGCGCACATGGCAACGCCTGTGAGCGCGAACGCGACCATCGCCGTCCCGCGAAAATCCACCTCTGCCGACATGGCCTGGTAGCGCGACACCGACAGCTTGATCCAGGCGAAGAAGATCGCGCCCAAAATGCCGGCAATGCTGATGCCGACGACATAGACGCCATACTCCGCGGGCGTCAGCAGCCGCGTGTAGGCGGTGACGGCGAAGAAGCCCACCGCCGCGGGCAGGATGTAGGCAACGAGATAAATGGAGAAATGGCGATTCAGCATGCGTGCACGGGACCGGCCTTGAAATCGAGCGGCCGTTAATCAGTTGGACCTTGGCGTGACGATTAGAGGCTTGATGATCGAAGGCTTGGCGATGGACCGCGTCGCAGCATCTCCCAGGATAGTCATTTAAGTCTGCAAATCGGCGGCCGAATGGGGCCGCCCCACCGCTTTCGCGCGTTAGCGTTAAATTTGCCCTGTCCTTGAACGGGCCGCCGCGATCACCGAAAAGAAACCATGATTTCAGGAGGTCGCCCGACCTCCAGACAATGCGTGGACGTGACTAAGATGGATGTTGCCGAGCGTATCAGGGCAAATTCGGCCTCCCTGCCCCATGGCGGGACAGATGCGTCCCTGGTTCCGGCCGCCCCCGGGGACGAGCGGATGACGCTCAATCTGTTCTTCGAGGAGCGGGATGACCGCTGGTTTCCGGGCGACCGCCACGTCCGCCCGGTGCTGCGGCGGATGCTGCTCGGCAAGTCCTGGATCAGCGGACAGCGGCGCGTGTTCCTCAATCTCTGTGCGGGGCTCGACCGGGTGGGCATCCGCTATCGCGTCAACGACTACGGCTATATCCGCAAGCACCCGAACGAGCTCGCCTGCATCATCGGGCGCCCCTTCGTGCTGGACTGGTTCGAATGGAAGAACCCGCTCCTGCTCGGCGTTGCCATGTATAACCATCCGGTGGATGCGCCTGGGCATCTGAAAGACCTCCACACCAGGACCATCCTGGTGCCCTGCGATTGGTATGCGCAGATGTGCCGGCCGTACTGGCCCCATATCGAGGTCTGGCCGGTCGGCATCGAGACCGATCTGTGGACCCCGACACCAACAGCGCAGAAGAGCATCGACGTGCTGCTCTATGACAAGGTGCGCTGGGACCACGAGCGCTATGAGAGCGAGCTAATCGGTCCGATCCGCAGGCATCTCGAAGCCAGCGGCCGCTCGGTCGAGGTGATCCGCTACGGCCGTTACAACGAAGACGACTACAAGGCGGCGCTGGCCCGTTGCCGCAGCATGGTCTTCCTGTGCGAGCACGAGAGCCAGGGCATTGCCTGCCAGCAGGCGCTGTCGAGCGGCGTGCCCGTGTTCGCCTGGGATCGCGGCGGCCCGTGGCAGGACCCGGAATATTTTCCGGACAAGGTGCGATACGAAGGCGGCGTGTCCTCGGTGCCCTATTTCGATGCGCGTTGCGGCCGCACCTTCATCGACGCGGCCGGCTTCATCTCGGGCTGGAGCGACTTCTGGTCGCAGGTGACGGCGGGCGGCTTCGCGCCTCGCGACTATGTGATGGACAATCTCACGCTCGAAAAGGGCGCGCTCCATTACTACGGGATCGCTGAAGCGGTGATGCAGCGTCGGATGCGCTGACAGACTGTTCGCGACAATTAACCCAACAACAGGAAACCGCGGCGTCGGAAGGCGCCGCTTGGTACGATGGCGCGTTGGTTCCGAAAGGACTGCAGCCACGTGACCAAGCTCGACAGACGCGAATTCCTCCTCGGCAGCGCCGCCGCGCTCGCGGCGGGCGCGTCAGTATCCGCAGCACCGGTATCGAAATTTGCGCAGCGCCATCAGGGCTATGGCGCCGCCGCCACGCTGTGGGATTTGCAAGCCGATCCGCGGCTCGGCGAGGCCATCAGCACCTATTGCACCCAAGTGGTGCCGGTGCTCGAACTGAAATGGCCGATGCTGCGGCCGGACCCGCACACCTTCGCCTTCGAGCGCGCCGATGCCATCTATGATTTCGCCGAGAAGAACGACCTGAGCATGCGCGGCCATGCGCTCGCCTGGTATCACGACATTCCAGACTGGACCAAGCAGATCAAGGATTCCAAAGGCGTCGAGCGCGCTTATGTCGATCACATCAACACCGTCGTGTCCTATTACAAGGACAAGCTGACCTCGTGGGACGTCGTCAACGAGCCCATCCCGGACAATCCCAAAGGCGTCACCGACCGGCGCGATACGTTCTGGACGCAGCACCTCGGTGATCGCTGGATTCCGCTGGCGTTCCGCACCGCGGCCGCGGCCGACCCTTACGTCAAGCTCGCGATCAACGAATACGACATCGAGTCCGCAAAAGATTCGTTCATCGCCAAGCGCGCGGCCTATCGCAACCTCATCATGAGCCTGCTCGACCAGGGCGTGCCGCTGCACGCGGTCGGGCTGCAATCGCATCTGCATGCCGAACTCGAGATCGACACCCATGGACTCGCGGAGTTCGTCACCGAGCTGAGATCATGGGGCCTCGAGGTCTTCGTCACCGAACTCGACGTCGACGATCAGAAGCTCACCGGAACTGCTTCGGAGCGCGACGCCATCGTCGCCAAGCGCGTCGACGACCTGCTGACGGCGATCTCGACCAGTGGACCGGTTCGCTCGATCCTGACCTGGGGCATCTCGGATCGCTACAGCTGGATCAACGGCACCTTCAAACGCGTGGACAAGCAGCCGAACCGCCCGCTGCCGCTCGACGGCGAGTTCAAGCCAAAACCGTTCATGGACGTGATCAGCAAGTTCACGAAGGATGCGTAAAGCCCGACGCGCGGTTTCTAGCGCGTCTTCGGCGCCTCGAATGCGGTCGTATCGCCCATGTGATCGGGAGACAGGCTCGGACCGCGACGGTCCCGCGAATTCAGGCGGAACACGTCTCTGATGTCGTCGATCGACGTCGACGAATAAGACTGGATGCAGAGCGCGACCTGCTCGGGCGATGCGGCAGCCATCATGGCTTCGATCGCGGCGCGGTCGAGGCGGGTGTCGTCCCAATGCGAGACGGCAATGCTGTCTTCCGTCACGCGATGGGCCGCCAGATGTTTGGGCGAGTTCGCGACGAAGTTTCCGTAAAGCAGGTACTCGGAGAATTTCTTCTTCCGGCACAGCGCCAGAGCCCAGCTGAGGCCCGTCGCCGATTTGATGGCGTCGGTCATCGCGCGCGCAGCGTCCTTGTCCCAGACCAGCGCATTGCCGACGTAATCGTCGGCCGGGAACGATCGATCCTTGATCCCGAGAAGCTGATCGATGGTGCGGAGCCACAGCACATGCAGGGGATGATCGGCGTCGATGCCGTTGCGCGTGACGAACAGTGGCGTCTTCTCCGCGCCGGCATACTGGCCGACGTCGAATTCGCGGAAGAACAGATTGTCCGAATCCAGAATACAGACGCGTTGCTCGGGAGCGTTGAGCACGCCGGCGATCTTCAGGATCTGCTGGATATGCCAGCCATGAACAGGTGACGACAGCAGCGACAGCCAGACACGGCGGTTGCTGATGAATTTCAGCGCCGGCGGCAGCGCCCAGAGCCATTTCGGCAGGTAGCGCGAAGCCGGAACGATGACGCGCTTGTCGGACGCGAACCGCTCGAACAGCGGCACGTCCTCATCGTTAACAAGAACATAATGCCGCGTGTAACCCGAGAGCCAGGTGTCGATGCTCTCGCTGAGCAGCGAGAAGCGCTCGATATCCTTGGCATAGCTGGCGGTCAGCAGGGCAACGGAATGCATCATGCGTGCTCAAATGGCCATCGGACCGCACTCATACAAGCGAGGCGATGTATTTGAAACTTCGATTCGCAATCAAGGTAAAACGAAACGAATTATTAGCCATCCGACGGCAGCCCCTGCGCGATGCCGCGAAAGCGCAGCGGCGCCAGCGACGCTGCTCGCTGCCACCAATCGGCGACGCGATCGTCGAGCGCCGTCACGCCACGGCCATGACCGGGAAAGATCCGGATCTGCTGCACAGCCTCGGCCTCGAACCCCCTGCCCTTGCGCGTGATCTTGAGGGCGGCACCCTCGCGGTCCCGCTGCGTCAGCGGCACCAGCAGCCGGCCGCGCGGGCGGAGCGCACCGAGCCAGAGCGGATGCGGATGCGAGAAGCCGGCATGCACGATGATGACGTCGGCCCGATCGATGATGTCCGTGCAGCCGTCAGCATGAATGACCTCGACATTGTGATAAGCGCGAAGATAGGCTGCGGCGCGCAAGGCGAGCCGCTCATCGCATTCGATGGCGTGCACCCTGCCCTTCGGACCCACGGTCTCCGACAGGACCGCCGAGAAATAGCCGAGCCCGCATCCGATCTGAACCACGCGATCCTTTTCTCCGACATCGAGCAGATCAATAAAGTGCGCCCACAAGCTCGGCAGCCCGGTGTCGAGCTTGCGGCGCGCGTCGATGGCGACCAGCACATTGTCGTAGAGATGAACGGGATCGGCATCGGGCGTCAGCCGATAGCTGCGTGCCGCCGCGCTCTTGATCCGCCAAGGGCCCTTCGCAAGAAACTCCTCGCGCGGCACCTTCGCCAGAGCTTCGAGCAAGCGTGGCGAAGCAATCCGCTCCCGCCTGGCAATCAGCGCTGCGTAGCGGGCACGCGCGGCGGACAGCTCACTCATTTCGCGGGATTTGCGGACTAACGGGCGCTTCGCCCCCGAGCTCGTGCACGAGCTGCATGGCCAGCTTCAGGTCGGGCGTCAAAAACCCCTCGTTGAACTTGCCGACGATCGGCAAGAGCAACAGGCTCGCCTGTTCGCGCTTGCCGGCCTCGAGCGACAGCCGCGCCAGGCTGACGGCGGTCCTGAGCTCCCACGACAAAGCGCTCTGCTTGCGCGCTGTCTCCAGCGACAGGCCGAACAGGTCTTCGGCCTCCTGCACCGAGACCGGATCGCCATCCGATAGCGTGATCTCGCCCTGCAGGCGATAGACCTCGGCGAGGTAGGAGTGATCGCCGGTCCGTCTTGCGGTCGCAAGAGCACCGTCCAGCGCACGCAGGGCGGCATCGCGCATGCCGACCTTGGCGTAGGCCTCCGCGAGCAGGCAGCGGAACCAGCAGCCGGCGAGCCATGAATCCATCGCCTCGTATTCATCGAGGCCGGAACGCATCTGGGTGATGCCTTCTTCGGCTTCGCCAAGCTGCGCCAGCGCCCAGCCCCGCAGGATCGTGGCCTGCTGCTTCCAGTGCAGGAAATTGTGCTCGGTGGCGATGATCATGGCGCGATTGGCATGGTCGCGCGTGCCCTCGATGTCGCGCAGATGCTGGCTGAGATAGGCGCCGAACACCAATGCGAAGGCGAGCGAGAAAGGATGGCGGATCTTCTCCGCAAGCTGGATTGCCTGTTCGCTGTGCTGGCGCGCCGCGTCAGGCTGCCCGAGGAACCAGAGGAGATAGCCGAGATAAGACAACGAGACGACGCCGGGATCGGTGCCGTGACGCTCCATCAGATCGGAGTGCAGGTCGGGGCTGTAGAGATCGATGCAGCGATGCAGATGATGCTGCGCGGCGGCGAAGCGCCCGCGATACAGCATCGTCATCGCGATCGAACGGTGCGCCTCGATCAGATAGCCGGTCTGCTGCGCCGGCTCCGCCTGCTCGTTCAACCGCTCCCGCTTGGCGAATTTCAGCAGCTCAACGCTGAGATCGTGTGCGCGGGTGAGATCGGCGCGGATGAAGTGACAGACCCAGAGGCCGCGGGTGGCTGCAAACGCCTTTTCGTCGTCCTCGAGTTGCTGGCCGAGCTCGAGCGCACGGATATAGTTCTCCTCGACCTCCTGCACGGCATAGCCCTTGGCTGCGATCAACGCATTGCCGAGCGCAATGCGCAACTCGAGTTCCATCTCGTCGGCGCCCTGCATACGCGCATTGGCCTGCACGACGCTCAAGCCCCGGCGCAGATGTCCGATCGCCTCCAGATTGGCGCCGCTCCTCGCCGCCTGCTTGCCGGCCTTGAGCCAGAAGCTGGCCGCGCCCTCGCTCTGGCCAGATTCGGTGAGGTGATGGGCGAGCAGCTCCGGCTCGCGCTCGGTCTTCTCCGGGTACATCTCGACAAGCACCTGGGCGATGCTCGCATGCAGCTTGCGCCGTTCGCTGTGCAGCAGGCTCGCATGCGCCGCGTTCTGGATCATGACGTGCTTGAAGGAGTAGAGCGCATCGGGCGGATGACCGCGGCGCATGATCAGCCCGGCTTCCTCCAGGTGCGTCAGCGCCGCCTCGATCTGCTCCGCCGGCGTGTTGGCGACCGCGTGCAGCGTCTCGTAGGAGAATTCGCGGCCGATGGTGGCGCCGATCTGCGCGATACGCTTGAACGGGCCCATCCGGTCGAGACGCGCCATCAGTGAATCCGTCAGCGTTGCCGGGATGGCAAGCTGCCGCCACGGGCCCGACAGCACATAGCGCCCGTGCCGCTCGGTCAGGAGGTTGGATTCGAGGACCGTCTTCGTCAGCTCCTCCAGGAACAGCGGCACGCCGTCGGTCTTGACGATGATCTCCTCGACGACCTCCTTGGGAAGCTCGCGCCCTGCGACACGTTCGACCAGCGTCGTGCGCAACGGCCGGCTGAGCCGGTTCAGCACCAGCGTGGTGATGTGCGAATGCGCGTTCCAGCTCGGCTGGAATTCGGAGCGCGCAGTGAGGATGGCCAGGATCGGCCGGTTCTGCACCCTGTCGACCAGGAGGTCGACCACCTCGCGGGAGGTCGGATCGATCCAGTGCAGGTCCTCAAAGACCATCACCAGCGGCATCTCGCGTGCGAGGCCGAGGAAATGGTTAACCAGAGCTGCGACCGTGGCGTCCTTCTGCTGCTGCGGCGAGAGGTCGAGGGGGGGATAGCGCTCCCCGGTCGGGATCGACAGCAGCGCGGCAAACAGCGGCGCCACCTGCTCGATATCGCCGTGCGCGGCGGCGATCGCCGTCTCCAGGCTCGCCAACGACAGCGCGGACGCATCCTCGCGATCGAGGCCGAGCGAGAATTTGAGCTGCTCGACGAACGGATAGAACGCGGTGGAAGTGTAATAGGGCGAGCACTGGAACGAGACCTGGCCGTGCCGGTCGCCCGCAATCCGCTCGAAAATCTCCTGGATGATGCGGGACTTGCCGATGCCGGGCTCGCCGAACTTGACGACGACCTGGCCGTCGCCCTCCTTGACCTGCTGCCAGCGCCCCATCAGCAGCGCGATTTCCTCCTCGCGATTGACGAGCGGCGTCAGCCGCGTGCCCATGGCGGCGGCAAAGCGGGTCTCCACCCGGGTCGCCCGCACGACGTGCCAGGCCTGGGTTTTTTCCGAGATACCTTTCAGGGCATGGGTGCCGAGATTGCGGTAATCGAACTTCCCCTTCAGCAGCGATTGCGTCGAGGCGGAGATCACAACGCCATTGGGCGGCGCCAGCGCCTGCAGACGCGCCGCCAGATTGACGGTCTCGCCGACCGCGGAGTCGCGCTCTTCGGTGCCCTGGCCAACGAGGTCGCCAACCACGACGAGACCGGTCGCGATTCCGATACGGACGGCGGGGGCATGGCTGAGCGCCCCGCGCGGCTCGATCGCACGCGCCGTCGAGAGCACCCGCACGATCTCGAGCCCGGCGCGCACCGAGCGCTCGGCGTCGTCCTCGTGTGCGGTCGGATAACCGAAATAGACCAGGATGCCGTCACCGACGAAGCGGGCGGCGAAGCCTTCGTAATGCTTGACCACGCGCACGCAGGTCTCGCGAAAGCTCGCGATCATGTCGCGCACGTCTTCCGGATCGAACTGGGCCGAGAGCGCGGTGGAATCCACCATGTCGCAGAACATGGTGGTGAGCTGGCGCCGCTCGGCGCCGACTTCGGTACGGGCCGGCGGGTGCGCGGGTGCGACCGACGCTTCCGCCGTCTCGGCCTGGAACAACGCGGCCATAGCACGCTGTAACCGCTTGCGATCGCCGAGCGGCAGGCCGAGCTCGGCGAGGTCTGCCTCGGTGAGGTCCCCAATGACGTCGAGATCGAGGCGGTGCTGCGCGAACAGGTCGGTGTAGTGGCCGAGGCCGGCGCCTTCGAGCCAGCGCCTCAACCCGGCTTCCGTCTGAGGCTCTTTCTCCAGCATGGTGATTCCGCCCGAATTCCCTCCGTCGAAGGGCTTAAGCGCCCTCAACCACAGATTTTGGGGCCCAAACGTCACCTCAGACTGGACGCGTTCCCTAACTCCGGGAAAGAATAGCCCAATCAGGTCAAAAGGGAATGGCATTGTCGGCAATTGCATCCCGGGCGCGAGGTGGGTCGGCCGGCATGGGCGCCGGAGCCGATACCATCGGCGGGCTACTCGCCTTCCATGCGCGAACCATTCCGGCAGCACCTGCCCTGCTGGCCCCCGGCCGGCCGCCTTTGAGCTATGGCGCGCTGGGCGCCAGGCTCGAGCATCTCGTCGGTACGCTGCGCGGGCTCGGCATCGCACCCTCCCATCGGATTGCTGTTGCGCTGCCGCGCGGGGCCGACAGCGCGTTGGCTCTGATCGCGGTTGCCACGGCCTGCGCCTGTGTCCCCGTCAACCCCGATCTGACGATGGACGAGCTGCAACGCTATTTCAGCGAGATGAAGCTGGCGGCGCTGGTGACGCGAGCCGACACGAATTCGCCGAGTCGCGACATCGCCAGGACGCTCGACATTCCCGTGATCGACTTCGTGCCGGGGCCGGAGACGGATCTCGGCGAGTGTGGATTCTTCGGCCCGACAATCGGTCCGGCCAGCACGGGCGGCGCAGCGAGCGCCGAGCACGATGCGTTCATCCTGCTGACATCGGGCACGGCGGCGCGACCGAAAATGGTGCCGCTGACACATCGCAACGTCTGCCTCTCCGCCCAGAACGCCGGACGCGTGCTGTCGCTCACCCCGCACGATCGCCTGCTCAACGTCCTGCCGCTGTTTCACGCCCACGGCCTGATCTCCGGCCTGCTGACGGCGCTCGCGGCCGGCTCCAGCGTGATCGTGACCGGGGGGTTCGACGCACCGTCCTTTTTCGGTTGGATGCGGGATCTGCAACCGACCTGGTACACGGCAGTGCCGACCATTCATCGCGCATTGCTGACAGCCGCGGAAGCCAGCCCCGAACGTGTCCGATCGTCATCGCTGCGCGTGATCCGCTCGGCTTCGTCTTCGCTCGCGCCCGCCATCCTCAACGGCCTGGAGGCGGCGTTCGGCGTCCCCGTGCTCGAGACTTACGGGATGACCGAAGCGGCTTCGCAGATTGCTGCCAATCCGTTCGAGCTGCGCAAGGTCGGATCGGTTGGCCGCGCCGCGGGTCCTGAGATCGCGATCATGGACGAAACCGGCCGGACGCTCGCGCCCGGCGAGCGTGGCGAGATCGTGCTGCGCGGGCCGAACATGAGCCGCGGCTATCATAATGACGAAGCGGCCACCCAGGCCGCGTTCCGCGACGGCTGGTTCCGGACCGGCGATCTCGGCTACCTCGATGCCGACGGCTATCTCTTCATCGTCGGCCGCATCAAGGACATCATCAACCGCGGTGGCCAGAAGGTGTCGCCGCTGGAGGTCGAAGAGGTGCTGCTGGCCCACCCGGCAGTGCTGGAAGCCGGAGTCTTCCCAATTCCGCACGCAAAGCTAGGCGAGAACGTTGCCGCCCTCGTGGTTCTGCGTCCCGATTCCGAGGTAAGCTCGGATCGGTTGCGCCAATTCGCACGCAAGCGTCTTGCCGCCTACAAGGTGCCGAGCCTGATCCGCAGCGTGGCCGCTCTGCCGAAGGGCGCGAGCGGCAAGGTCAAGCGCAATGCGCTGGCCGAGCTGATTTCGGTTGCCCATGACGACGACGATACGCAGCTGCCGCGCAACGCGCTGGAGACCCAGCTCGCGGAGATCTGGGCCAGTCTGCTCGAGCTTCCGCAAGTCGGCGTCGATCAGGACGTGTTTGCGCTCGGCGCCGACTCGCTCGCGGTCACGCAAATGCGTTCGCGCCTGCGCGAGCGCTTCAACGTGGACTTCTCGTTCGAGGACATCTTCGATTGCGCCACCGTCGGTGGTCTTGCGGCCCGGATCGAGGCCACGACGCATCGCGACGGGATGCTACCAGCATGGCGCCACATGGCTTCCGACGAAGACGCGCCGCTCTCGTTCCAGCAGCAGCGGATGTATGTGCTCTCGCGGCTGGATCCGACGCGCTACAATTACAACGTGGTCGAGGTCGCTCTCCTCAGGGGCGAGGTGGACCTCGCCGCGCTCGAGGCGGGCCTTGCTGCGATCTGCGCGCGCCACGAGGCGCTCCGCTCGGTCTTCGTCGAATGCGAGGGCGCACCTGTGCAGCGCGTGCTTCAGGCACGCCCGCGGCTCGAGCGGGTCAAGCTCAAACCCTGCCCTGCGCACCGGCGGGCTGCGCTCATTCGGCGCGAGGCGCTGAAGCGCGCGCAATACGCATTTGATCTGGCCCGGGAGCCGCCGCTCAAAGTGACGCTGCTCTCGTTCGACAGATCCAGCCATGCGCTGGTTGTCAACGTCCATCACCTCGTCACCGACGGCTGGTCGCAGCGGCTGTTCTGGGAGGCCCTCGCCGCCGCATATTCTGCGGCACGCAAGCAAGGCACGGCGGAGCTGCTGCCCCGGCCCAGCTTCCAATATCGCGACTTTGCTCGCTGGCAGCTGAGCTGGGCGCAAACGCCCGCAGCAAAGGAGCAGCTCGATTACTGGCGGGCGCAGCTCGATGGCGTCACCACGCTGCCGCTGCGGACCGACCGGCCGCGGCCGGAGATCTGGAGCGGTCACGGCGCCCGCCACTATTTCGAATTTCCCAGAAGCCTTTCGGCCGGCATTCGCACGCTGAGTCAGGATCAGGGCGTGACGTCTTTCATGACGCTGCTCACCGTTTTTCAGTGTCTGCTGTTCCGCCATACCGGGCACGAGGATGTCGCGACCGGATCGCTGATCGCGAACCGTAACCAGATCGAGAGCGAACGCCTGATCGGGTTGTTTGCCAACACGCTGATCCTGCGCAACGATTTCGGCGGCGATCCGACCTTCAGCGAAATGCTGCGGCGGGTGCGCCAGGTCACGCTCGATGCCTATCGCAACCAGGACCTTCCGATCGAGGAAGTCTTGCGCGCTTTGCAAATCGCGCGCAGGACGGATGGCAATCCGCTGTTCCGGATCATGTTCATCCTACAGAATGCTTCGATCGAGGCCGCGCGCTTCCCGAGCCTGTCTTCACGCCGGCTGGAGGTCGACCCGGAGGTCGCGCGCTTCGATATCACGCTGGAGCTGGTCGAGGCCGAGGGCCGCTTTACCGGCTTCTTCGAATACGCCACCGACCTGTTCGACGCAGCCACAATCGGGGGCATGGCGGATCAGTTCAAAACTCTGCTCAAGGCCGTCATCGCCAATCCCGAGCAGCGCATCTCGCGTCTGCCGCTGCTGACGGAGGTGGAACGCCGGCGGTTACAGGCGAAAGGCAGGCCGGCCAATTTTGCCACACGCGGCAATCTCTGCGAACGGTTCGAACGGCAGGCGAAGAAGACGCCGGATGCCATCGCTATATCCGATGGGCATCTCGCCCTGAGCTATCGCGAGCTGGCGCGCCGCAGCCAGGCGATCGCACGCTGGCTTAGCCGCGAAGGCGTCGGCGCGGAAAGCGTGGTCGCACTGCTGGCGGACCGGGGGCCGGATCTGCTCGCGGCGATGATCGCGGTGCAGCGCGCAGGCGCGGCGTTCCTGAATCTCGATCCCGAGCAGCCGCCGGCGCGGCTCGCAACCATCCTGGGATCAAGCTGCGCAACCGTGCTGCTCGTGGGGCGCGCAAGGTCGGCTATGGTTGATGCCCTGCTCGAACCGCTGGTTGAGCGCATCCGCGTGGCGGAGCTCGAGGACGCGATCGCGCTCGAACCGACGAAGCCCGCCCGTGCGGCGCAGCGTACAAGCACGAGCCTTGCCTATCTCGTCTACACCTCCGGCTCCTCCGGTGCGCCGAAGGGCGTCATGATCGAGCAGCGCGGGCTGTCCAATCATCTGGCGTCGCTGATTTCCGAGCTTCGCCTCACCCCTAAGGACGTGATCGCCCAGACGGCCCCGCAGAGCTTTGTCATCTCGGTCTGGCAGTTCCTGGCCGGTCCCATGACCGGCGCGCGCGTCCATGTCTGCGGCAATTCGGTCGTGCAGGACCCGATGATGCTGGCGCGGGAGATCGAACGCGAGGGCATCACGGTGCTCGAGATCGTCCCTTCGCTGCTTCGCGTCATCCTGGAACGCCTCGACGAAGCGCCGATGCTGCGCGCCTTCGCCAAGCTGCGGCTGCTGATCTCGACGGGCGAGCCGCTGCCGGTCGAGCTCAGCCGCGCCTGGTTCGCACGCTGCCCGAAGGTGCCGCTGATCAACGCCTACGGGGCTTCGGAATGTTCCGACGACGTCTCGCTGCATCGACTGACCAAGGCGCCGGACACGGCGACGACCAATGTTCCGGTCGGAGCGCCATTACCCAACACCCAGCTCTACGTGCTCGATCCAAATCTGGAGCCACAGCCGATCGGCGTCGTCGGCGAGCTCTGCATCGGCGGTGCCGGCGTCGGGCGCGGCTACATCAACGATCCCGCACAAAGCCGGGAACGCTTCATCCCCGATCCGTTCGCGCGGGCGAAAGGCAGCCGGCTGTACCGCACCGGCGACCTTGCCCGCCGCCGTGCCGACGGCACCATCGAATGCCTCGGCCGCGCCGACCTGCAGGTCAAGGTCCGCGGCTACCGCCTCGAGCTCAAGGAGATCGAGGCTGCGCTTGCCGACCACGCGAGCGTGCGCGCCGGCATCGTCGAGCCGCGCCGCGATGCCAATGGCGATGTCAGGCTGATCGCCCATGTCGTCGCCAGGGCCGGCACCCAGATCAGCGCCAGCGAGCTGCGCGACTTCCTCAAGAGCCGCCTGCCTGTTCATGCGATCCCCTCCGCGTTCCTGTTTCTGGATCAGGTGCCGTTGAATGCCCACGGCAAGCTCGATCGCTCAGCCCTGTCGACCCCGGTGCAGCAGGAGGCCGCAAGCACCGACGCTTCCGTGCCGGCGCGACGCTTCACCGAAAAAGTCCTGTCGGACATCTGGATCGACCTGTTGGGGGTCGAGAGTCTCGGCGTCACCGACAATTTCTTCGACCTTGGCGGCCATTCGCTGCTGGCGGGCCAGGCGATGGCGCGCCTGGCCCGCGCGCTCGGGGTCTCCCTGCCGATCAAGACCATCTTCGAAGCGCCGACGATCGAGCAGCTCGCCCGACGCGTCGACGAGGCTGCTGCCACGAAATCGCAAGGTCCAGTGGCCGCGATCCCACGCCTGGTGGAGAGCGGACCTTCCACGCTGTCGATCGCGCAGGACCAGATGATGCGGATTGAGCGGCACCTGCCCGATCTGCCGCTGTTCAACCTGCCCTTCGCCTTCCACCTCGACGGGCCCGTCGATCCGCGACTACTGGCGCAGGCCATCGACGACATCGTGCGCCGCCACGACTCCTTGCGGACGGCGTTCGGCTGGAATGGGGAGGAGCCAGTCGGCCACATCGCCGCGCCCGCTGCGCTCGGCCCGGTGCTGACCGTCGAGACGGTCGGTGACGGGCGCCCCCACAACAACAAGCGGCGCAAAGCGCTCGAAGCGAGGAAGATCGAACTCCTGATCGCGCAGGAGACCTATACCCCGGTCGACGCCGCCCGGGCGCCGCTGCTGCGGACGCGACTGCTGCGGCTGCATGATCTGGACCACATCCTGCTGCTGACGCTGCATCATGCCATCGCCGATGGCTGGTCGATCGGTGTTCTGTTCGAGGAATTGTCGAGTCGTTATGCCGCGCTGGCGGGCCGTCCATCGGCGCCTTTGCCAAAAGTGCCGCTCGCATTCTCCGATATCGCACGCTGGCAACGCTGGTGGTGCGGCACCGAGGCGGCCCGCCGGCAGGCGGCCGACTGGACCGAGAATTTGCGCGGTACAGCCCCCTTGTTCGACGGCGAAGCGCGGCCGGGAGCATCAACAGGCCATCATCCGCTCAGCCTGGAGCGCGATCTCGTCGCCCGGCTCACGGCCTATGCACGACAGCACAATGCCACGCTGTTCATGTGCCTGCTCACCGGCCTGAAGGCCCTGCTGATGGCGCGGACCGGGCGCACCGACATTTCGGTCGCCACGGCCATGGCCAACCGCGCCCAGCCGGACACCGAGCGAATCGTGGGTCCGTTCGAGAACACGGTGATCGTCCGTAGCCGAATCACGCCGGATCTGTCGTTCACGCAAGCACTGGCGCGAGTGCGGGAAAGCGTGCTCGAGGGCCATGCGCGACAG
Organism: Bradyrhizobium sp. UFLA06-24; assembly: GCF_054967145.1. Lineage (NCBI taxonomy): Bacteria > Pseudomonadati > Pseudomonadota > Alphaproteobacteria > Hyphomicrobiales > Nitrobacteraceae > Bradyrhizobium > Bradyrhizobium sp. UFLA06-24. The sequence goes on along the minus strand of NZ_JADFUE010000035.1, from coordinate 4,181 downwards.
GAGCTGCCGTTCAATATTCTGGCCGACCATCTGGAGCAGGAGGGCATCGACCCCGCGTCGCTGCTCCAAGTCTACTTCACCCTGCAAAATCCGTTGCGCCAACCGCTCGACCTGCCCGATGTCGCGGTGCGGTCGATTGGAAACGTCGCGCGCGAGGGCCAACCGGTTTTGCCCGTCGACCAGACCTGGCTGTCACTGATGCTGAAGGAGCGCCCGAGCGGGATCACCGGTTCATGCAATTACAAGCGCGAGCTGCTCGACGGCGGCATGGTCGGCACGTGGATGGAGGATCTCGTCGCACTGCTGGCGGGGGCCCTCTCCCAGCCCCATACAGTGCTCCATCGGCTACTCGACCGCCGCGCGGCATGACCAGCCGTTCGTCGGCGCCGAACGGATATCCACTCGCCAAAGCTGCGCATGGTGAAGTTGCATCTTGATTCTTTGGCGCCAGCGCGCAAGATTATTCCCGTGTTTTGATTTGGACGATATTTCAAACCGGGGGAGTGTTATGGGTTTCATCAAATTTACCAAAGGCACCTCGCTGAGCGACAAGGACCGCAAGGCCCTGCAAAAACTGCTGACCGACGAGAAGAAGAAGCTCCAGTCGGCCCTGAAGGAAGTCGATGCCAGCCTTTCGGTGCTGGGTGGCTCGAAAAAGGCCAAGAAGAAAAAGTAGGACTCGGCGGCCGGGACGCCGCACGAATCTTCCGATCTAATTCTTGAATTGGGCCGCTCGCCTGTCGAGTTGGGGTCTCGCACAAGCTTGCGGCTGTAATCCGGCCAGCGATCGACAAGAATTTGCCCGGGTGGACCGCTAGAAGCGATCCGCTCAGTCGCTTCCTGTTCGGTTGATTCTTCAGTCAGGGCCGGATTTGGCCTCCACCTGGCGCTATGGGCCCATTTGATGCCAAACGACGGAATTGAACTGTTTGTCGGACTGATCGAGAGCATCGATACGCCGGGCGCGGTCGATGCGTGCCGGAGGTTGCTCTCCGTCGACGAACGGACCCGCGCCGACCGCTTCAAGTTCGAGCGGCATCAGCGGCAATATATCTTCGCGCACGCGATGTTGCGTATGGCGCTCTCGCACGCGGCACCCGATGTCGCCCCCACCGAATGGTCGTTTTCGACCGGCCGCTACGGACGGCCCTTTGTCGCAACGCCCAGGCAGGCGACGGCCCTCCATTTCAGCCTGTCGCATGCCGACGGCTGTGTCGCCTGCGTCGTTTCAAAGCACGAGGCCGTCGGCGTCGACGTCGAGACCGTGTCGCGGCGTGTCGCGCCGCTATCGACCGCGCTCCGCTTCTTTGCGCCGGAGGAGGTCGAAACGCTGCGCGGCCTGCCGGAGCCGGCCGCAATCGAGCGTTTCTTCGACTATTGGACCTTGAAGGAGGCCTATCTGAAGGCCAGAGGTTTCGGCCTCAATCTGCCGCTAGATGCCTTCGCGATGCGGGTCTCGCGGGAGGCAATCGGGATCAGCTTCAAGCCCGACATCGCCGACGATCCCGCAGGCTGGCGCTTCTCGCTGTGCTCGCCCTCGCCCTCGCACCGCTTGGCGATCGCCGACGGCTCCCGTGCGGCCGGCGGCCTTCGTATCATCCGCAACGCCTGGCCGCTCCAGGAAGCGGCGGAATGATGCCGGCGCGGCTGCGCATCTTTCCCGCAATCTCGCGCAAGCGCGATCCGAGGAAATATGTCGGCGAGCTGATGCGGGTGGCGGAGTTCGCCGACCACAACGGCTTCGAGGGCATTCTGCTGTTCGAAGGCAACGACGTGTTTGTCGAGCCTTGGGCGATGGCCCAGCACATCATGGCCGCGACGACGCGATCTTCGCCGCTGATCGCGGTCAATCCGGTCTACATGCACCCGTTCACGGCGGCGAAGTTCGTGTCGTCCCTGGCGCAGCTCTACGGCCGCAAGGTCTATCTCAACATGATCACGGGCACCGCGATCAGCGACCTGCAGGGACTCGGCGACCAGCAGTCGCATGCCGACCGCTATATCAGGCTCGGCGAGTTCGTCACCCTGGTGCGCCAGCTGCTCGCGAACCCCCGCCCGGTGAATGTCAGCGGCCGGTTCTACCGCGCCAGCAATCTGCAACTGCGGCCACGGCTGCCGCCCGAACTGATGCCTGAATTTCTCGTCGCGGGGCAATCGGATGCGGCGCAGCGCGTCGCAGAGGAGACCGGCTGCATCAAGATGCAGATGCTGCCGCCCGATCTCGATCGCGGCCTCGGCGCATCAGGCATGAATTTTGGTATCTTCGCGCGCGAAAGTAGCGAGGAGGCGCGACGGGCCGCCAAGGCCCGCTTCCGCGACGACCCCGACGACCGCGAGCTGCTCGCACTCACGGTGGAGAACTCGGATTCCGTCTGGAAGCGGCGGCTGTATGAAGGGCAAAGCGGCGAACTCACCGACAATGGCTATTGGCTGCTGCCCTATCTCACTTTCCAGGCCGACTGTCCTTATCTTGTCGGCAGCTATGCCGAAATCGGCGCTAGGCTGAAGGAATTTGCCGCGAAAGGCCTGACCACCATCATGCTCGACATGGTCGCCGACGAGAGCGAGATGCGGCACGTCTGCAAGGCGCTGAAAGCAAGTGGCATATTTTAGATATCCCTCGCGTCATGGCCGGGCTTGTCCCGGCCGTCCACGCCTTGCCACACAGCACGAAGGACGTGGATGCCCGGGACAAGCCCGGGCATGACGACCTCCTACGCGGTGAAGAGCCTGCCTCACCGCGCCTCTTCAAACCCCGCCAGCACCGAGGTCAGGTTGGCACCGAGAATATCCGAGAGATATCCGCCCTCCTGCACGAACACGGTCGGCAGGCCCATCTTCGCGATGGCCCGGCCGATGCGGCGAAAGCCCGGCGTGGTGACGGCGAGGCCCTTCAATGGATCGTGCTCGGAGGCATCCAGGCCGAGCGCGATCACGAGCGCGCCGGGCGCGAAGGATTCGATCGCCTTGCGCGCGACATCCAGGGCTTGAATATAGCCGTCATCGCCGGTGCCGATCGCCAAGGGAATGTTGAGATTGGTGCCGAGGCCCGGACCTTCACCGCGCTCATGCGCGTAGCCCCACACGAACGGATAGTAGGCGGTCGGATCGGCGTGGATCGAGATCGTGTAGACATCCGGGCGTGCGTAGAAGATGCCTTGTGTGCCGTTACCGTGATGGACGTCGACATCGAGGATGACCACGCGCTCGTGCTTCTGCCGCAGATGCGCCGCCGCGATCGCGCTGTTGTTGAGGAAGCAGAAGCCGCCGGCCATGTCGCGATAGGCGTGATGGCCGGGCGGGCGGCAGAGCGCGTAAGTCGCATCCTCGCCGTCCAACACCATCTGCGCTGCGGTGACCGCAACATCCGTCGCGGCACAGGCCGCCGCCCAGGTGCCCGGACCAATTGGGGCTGCGGTGTCGGCGGTATGCCAGCCGAGCTTGCCGACGATGTGGGTGGGATAGGTTGCGGCATGGCGCACGGGATGGATGTTGCCGATCATCTCCGGGCCGGAATCGCCGAGCGCCGTCCAGGCGTCCCAGGCCTCGCTCAGGAACGACAGATATTCCGGGCTGTGAATGCGCGCGCGCGGGCCCTGGCCGAATGTGGTCGGCTCGACCAGTTGATGCTTGCCATCCTTCAAGCCCTTGAGCAGACGATCAGCGCGCTCGGGCTGCTCGGTGGTGCGCTTGACGAGCCCGCGAACCAGGAAGAATTGCGGATCGTGGCTGCGGTGCAGTTCGGTATGGACGGCTTTCACTCAAACACTCCGTGATCGCGCTCTTTGACAGGGCCACAGATGTCTTGATCGCTGCGGCGGCCAGATGCAAGCAAGAAGAATGCCGCACCTGCCGCGCCGCTCTGCGTCGGAAGCAGATCGCCCGAGAAGTTCAGCAGCGCCCACGCTGGAGACAGTTCTCGCGGCCCTGCCTGTCGGTGCGGAAGGACTCGATGAAACCGCCCTGACGCTGGGTGACGAAGACGGTCTTGCCGTCGCTGCCGCCGAAGGCGAGATTGGTCGGCTCCTTGGCCTTCAATGCGATCTCGCGCTCGACCGCACCGTTGGGCTTCATCAGCGATATCGTGCCCTTGAGGATGCGCGCGATGTAGAGGCGGCCGGCGACATCGGTCCGGAGGCCGTCGATGGTGTCGGGCTGGAATGCCTTGACGAGCTTTGGGT
>NZ_JADFUE010000034.1:0-74225 GCF_054967145.1 Bradyrhizobium sp. UFLA06-24 | reverse complement strand
TGCGATCGAGCACCTTGGTGTGCAATTCCTTCTCGAGATTGCGCTGCTGGATCGGCGCCAGCGCGCAATCCATCACCACGAGCTCGACGTCGAGGCTCTTGGCCAGTGCGGCAATCTCCTCGACTTTGCCCTTGCCGATATAGGTTGCAGGCCGGATCTGGCTGATCGGTGCGATGATGGCGTCGGCAATGACGAGGTCGATCGCACGCGCAAGGCCCGCGGCTTCGTCGAGCCGTGCTTCGGCGTCTCGCTGGACATGACCTTCCGATTGCGCGTCGGCACTTCCCGCGCGCGCCCGCAAATAGGGGCCGATGACAAGCACCCGCCCCGTCTGCTTAGCCCCTGCCGGCCGCGGACGGTCGGCATCCCCGTCGAAATTCCGGGGTTCCAATCAGATCACTCTCAAGCCGGCTGATCCTCGCCGCCTTCGAACAGCTGGATCGGAGCGCCCGGCATGATGGTCGAGATCGCATGCTTGTAGACGAGCTGCGAGTGACCGTCGCGCCGAAGCAGCAAACAGAAATTGTCGAACCAGGTCACGATGCCCTGGAGCTTCACTCCGTTGACCAGAAAGATCGTCAGTGGCGTCTTGGTTTTGCGAACGTGGTTGAGGAAGGTGTCCTGTAGGTTTTGTGCGCGGTCTGCCGCCATTGTTTTTTTCTCGCTTTGAGTTTCTTTTTATTGCGCCGGTCGCGGCCCTGTTTTGAAAATTTGGGGTCTTCGTCCGGTTGCCGTCCCTCATGAGATCCCCCTCTAGGGAACAGCAGGTTGATTAGAAGGCAGGCGGACCTATTAGGCAAGCCGCTTCACGCGGCAGGGCGCATACTATCGGCCCGAAAAACTACGGAAATCGATGATTTTTCCCGGGTATTGCCGGTGCCCGCAGCGTGCGCGGGCCTCAACCAACGCCCAATGCCTTCAACTTCCGGTGTAGTGCCGAACGTTCCATGCCAACAAACTCGGCCGTACGAGAAATATTTCCTGAAAAACGGCTGATCTGGGCAATCAAATAGTCGCGCTCGAACACTTCACGCGCCTCGCGCAGCGGCAGGCCCATGATGTGCTCACCGTTGTTGCTGGTCGGCATCGCCGGCACCATCGAGCCGACGTCCTGGGGCAGCATGTCGGCGGTGATGATCACCTCCGGGCCGCCCGCGGCGAGAATCATGACCCGTTCAACGTTGTTGCGGAGCTGGCGCACATTGCCCGGCCAGACATGCGATTGCAGCACCGCCATCGCGTCCTGGCCGATCTGCCGCTTGGGCAGGCCACTACCCGCCGAGATCTGCTCCATGAAATAGTCGATCAGTTCCGGAATGTCCTCGCGCCGCTCCGAGAGCGCGGGCACGCGGATCGGCACCACCGAGAGCCGGTGATAGAGGTCCTCGCGGAAATGACCGGCCGCGATCTCCTCTTCGAGGTTGCGGGCGGTCGAGGAGATGATGCGAACATCGACCTGCACCTTGGCGGTGCCGCCGACGCGTTGGAACGACTGCTCGACCAGCACGCGCAAGATCTTGTTCTGGGTCTCGCGCGGCATGTCCGCGATTTCGTCGATGAACAGCGTGCCGCCATGGGCTTCCTCCAGCGCGCCGGGCTTGCGCGGCTGCTCGCCGTTGGACTGCTCGACGCCGAACAGCTCATGCTCCATCCGCTCCGGCGTGATCGCGGCAGCGTTGATGACGACGAAGGGGCCATCGGCGCGGCCGGAGGCCGCGTGCAACGTGCGCGCCGTCAACTCCTTGCCAGCGCCCGCGGGACCGACGATCAGGATGCGGCTGTTCGCTTTCGCGGCGCGTTCGATGGTCTGGCGCAGCTGGTTCATGCTGGGCGAGCGGCCGACCAGCTGGCTGGCGCTCGGCGCGAGCTGCTTCAGCTCCTTGACCTCGCGCTTGAGCCGCGAGTTCTCCAGTGCCCTGGTTGCGACCAGGATCAACCGGTCGGCCTTGAACGGCTTCTCGATGAAGTCGTAGGCGCCGCGCTTGATCGCGGCGACCGCGGTCTCGATGTTGCCGTGGCCGGAGATCATCACGACAGGCAGATCGGCATTATCCTTCTTGACCTGCTCCAGGAGCTGCAAGCCGTCGAGCTTGGAGCCCTGCAGCCAGATGTCGAGGAACACCAGATGGGGCCGGCGGTTGGCGATTTCGGCCAACGCGGAATCGCTGTCGCGTGCGGTCCTGGTGACAAAACCCTCGTCTTCGAGGATGCCCGCAACGAGATCCCGAATATCGGCCTCATCATCGACAATCAGAATTTCACTTGCCATGGGTCGCGCCTGTCTTGTCCGCTGCCTGTTGAGGCTTCGATTTTCGGTGAATCATTGGTCTGTTCAGCCGGCTCTTTGGTTTCGGCCGCCGGCTCTTTTGTTTCCTGCGCCGTGACGACTGGTCCCTGCCCGGCTCCGTCGGCCTTCTTGGCCTGACCGGAGATCGCAAAGCGCATCCGCATCCAGGCGCCGCGCTGGCCTTCGCGGAAGTCGGAGGCGTCCTTCAGCTCGATGCGGCCGCCATGGTCTTCCAGCACGCGGCCGACGATCGCAAGCCCGAGGCCGGTGCCCTTGGCGCGCGTCGTCACATAGGGCTCGAGCAGCCGCGAGCGCGCGACCTTGGGCAGGCCGATGCCGTTGTCGATGACGTCGATCAGCACGTCCTCGCCCTCGCGCGACACCACGACATCGATGCGACCTTTGCCGAGCTCTTCCGGCGGGACCTGCTCGATCGCTTCGGTGGCGTTCTTGACGATGTTGGTGACTGCCTGCGAGATCAGCCGCCGGTCGAACTGGGCGCGCAGCGGGTCCTCCCTGAACTCGGCTTCGATATCGAGCTCGGGATGGGCGACCTTCATCAGGAACACCGCCTGCCGCACGGTGTCGGCGACGTCCTCGCCCTCCATTACGGGCTTTGGCATCCGCGCAAAGCGCGAGAACTCGTCGACCATGCGCCTGATGTCGTCGACCTGGCGCACGATGGTGTCGGTGCACTGGTCGAAGATCTGCTTGTCCTTGGCCTCGGTGATGTCCTTGCCGAACTTGCGGCGGATGCGCTCGGCCGAGAGCTGGATCGGCGTCAGCGGGTTCTTGATCTCGTGGGCGATGCGGCGGGCGACGTCGCCCCAGGCCGAGGTGCGCTGCGCCGAGACCAGCTCGGTGATGTCGTCGAGCGTGATGATGTAGCTGTCGTGCGGCTGGTTCTTCTCGGCGCTGACCCGCACCGACAGGTTACGCTCGGTGCCGTCGCGGGTGATGGTGATCTGGCCCTGCACCAGGCGCTGGGTGCCTTCCCGCGACGTCTTCATCATCTCGTCGAGTTCGGGCAGCACGTCGGAAAGCGGATGGCCGAGCGTCTCGGCCTCGGAATGTCCGATCAGCTTCTCGGCGGAACGGTTGAGGATGCCGACGCTGCCCGAGCTGTCGACACCGATGATGCCGGCGCTCGCCGACGACAGCACGGCCTCGATGAAGCGGCGGCGGCTGTCGATGAGATCGCTGGCATTGACGAGCTCGTCGCGCTGGCTGCGCAACTCCTGCGTCATCTTGTTGAAGGTCTCACCCAACTGGGCGAGATCGCCTTCCGATTTGTGGACCGGCACCTGGACGTGCAGATCACCCGTCGAGACGGTGTTGGCCGCGTTCATCAAGCGCCTGATCGGCGCCACCAGCGAGTTGGCGAAGTTGAGCCCGATCAGCACCGAGGCCATCAAAATGGTCAGCGCGATCACCGCGAACATCAGCGCGAACGCGACCTGGATGCCGAGCTTGCGCGATTCGATCTGCGCGTATTCGGCGACGCTCAGCTCGGTCTGCCTCAGCTGGGCAACGACCCTTGGATCAAGCGGGCGGGCGACGTAGAGGAACGTGTTGGTGAAGCCCCTGAGCCGGATCACGGCAGCGACAAGGTTTTGGTCGGGCAAGACCGCGATCTCGGGTTCGTTCTCGTTGACGTTCTGAAGAAACTCCGGCGCAGGCGGCGCGAAGGCGAGCGGGACGCCCCCGGTCTCTGCCGACAGGATCGGATTGGCGTCCTTGCCCATCAGCATTGCGCCCGGGAGATTGCGTGCCGCCGCACTCGAGGTCAAAAGCTGCAGGAACGACTGCCGGTCCTGGTCGAACAGCAGCGGAACGCGAGAGACGTCGTTGGCCATGCCGAGGATATCGCCGCGAATGACCTGCGCGTGCTCCTGTACATAGGCGCGCGCGATGATCAGCGAATTCTGGATCACCTCCTTGGTCGGTCCCGAGAACAGGCGGTCGAGGCCGCGCTCGATCGTGACATTGGCGACGACGGCCACCAGCACCGCCGGCAGCACGGCAACGATCGAGAACAGACCGACGATCTGCACGTGCAGCCGCGCCGCTGCCCGTCCCCGCCGGCGGGCCTGGATCATCTGCCAGACCTCGCGGACGATGATCCCGATCAGGAGCAGGACGGTGCCGGCGTTGATCGCCAGGAACGAGCTGACGACCTCCGGGGTCGGCTCGATTCGGGTCAGGCCGGTCAGCACCAGGAAGGTCAGAAGTGCCGACAGCAGCGCCAGAGCAACGGCAAACGGGCCCAACCAGCGTCGCACCGACCAGCGCCGGGGCTCTTCTGGGGCCGTGTCAAAGGCTGCGGCCGAGGTATCTGCGCTGGTCATTCCGGCAATGGGGTGCTGAAAACGGATCCGCGGGGCGGATACTGATGTATTCGTACCACATTGTTGCCGAATTGCGACAATTCCGCGGCGTCTATCCCGCGGCCGAGCAGCGCATCCACAGGGATAGCAGTTCAATTCCCGCTGCGCGGGAACGGAATCCGGCCATTCCGGCTTGATCCGGCATGGACAGGATCTTTCTCGCAGTAATGGTGTCGGCCGTGCTCCTGCTGATCGTCGCCTCCGACCTCCTGGTCAACGGCCCGAGCAGGCAGGAGGAGACGGCGCAGATGGCCAATATTCAGCCGGTCGCGGCGCGCCTGATCAGGTAGGCGCGACGGTCGGCGACCTGCGACCACCGGCACAATTTGTATGTTCCCGCGGAACGTTTCAGCCCGATCAGGACTTCTGCTCACCGCGTCAGCCGCAACGGCCAGCGCGATCCGGACAGGCTCAGCTCCGCTTTGGTAGGGGAGCTGAGCCACCTCGGTGCGCTGTGGCGGGGATTAGCCCCCGCTCCTGTACACCTGGATATCGAGATCCCGGATCTTCTTCCGCAGCGTGTTGCGGTTGAGGCCGAGCAGGTCGGCGGCGCGGATCTGGTTGCCGCGGGTGGCGGCGAGTGCGGCCGTGAGCAGCGGCACCTCGATCTCCTTGAGGATGCGGTGATAGAGGCCCGGCGGCGGCACGCCGTTCGGGAAGCCCTGGAAGTGCGATGAGAGATAGGCCTCCACCGCGCCGCCGAGATTGTCGACGCCCTGCTGAACCGCAGCACCCGGACTGACCGAGGGCGGCGCCAGCTCGCCGTCGATGACGGAGGCCGTGATCACGTCCTGCGGATAGAGCGCGGCGAGACGGCGCGCGAGGTTTTCCAGCTCGCGCACGTTGCCGGGCCAGCGATGCTGCTTCAGCCGCTCCAGCGCCAGCGCATCGAGCTTCTTCGGCGGCAATCCGTCCTTCTCGGCGAGCGCGAAGAAGTGACGGATGAGATCCGGCAAATCCTCGATGCGCTCGCGCAAAGGAGGCAGGCGCAGCGGCACGACGTTGAGACGGAAGAACAGATCTTCGCGGAACAGGCCCTGCTGAATCAGGACGCGCAGATCCTTGTTCGAGGCCGCGACGATGCGCACATCGGTCTTGATCGGGGTGCGGCCGCCGACGGTGGTGTATTCGCCCTGCTGCAAGACGCGCAGCAGACGGGTCTGCGCCTCCATCGGCATGTCGCCGATCTCGTCGAGGAACAGCGTGCCGCCCTCGGCCTGCTCGAACCGGCCGGAGGCGCGGGTGTTGGCGCCGGTGAAGGCGCCGCGCTCATGGCCGAACAATTCGGACTCGATGAGGTCGCGCGGGATCGCCGCCATGTTCACCGCGACGAATGGGCCGTTGCGGCGCTTGCCGTAATCGTGCAACGCGCGCGCCACCAGCTCCTTGCCGGTGCCGGACTCGCCCGTGATCATCACGGTGAGGTCGGTCTGCATCAGGCGGGCCAGCACGCGGTAGATTTCCTGCATCGCCGGCGAGCGGCCGACCAGCGGGATCGCCTCCATCTCGGCGTCCTCGTCCGGCGTCGCGACACGCTCCTTCGGCTCCGCGAGCGCGCGACCGACGATGGCGATCAGCTCCTTCAGGTCGAAGGGCTTCGGCAGATATTCATAAGCCCCGCGCTCGGAGGCACGGATCGCCGTCATGAAGGTGTTTTGCGCGCTCATGACGATGACGGGCAGGTTCGGCCGCATCTTCTTGATCCGCGGCAACAGGTCGAAGGCGTTTTCGTCCGGCATCACCACGTCGGTGATGACGAGATCGCCCTCCCCCTGGCTGACCCAGCGCCACAGCGTCGCGGCATTGCCGGTCAGCCTGACTTCATACCCGGCCCGGGAAAGTGCCTGGTTGAGAACCGTGCGGATGGCGGTGTCGTCATCAGCTACGAGAATGCTACCTGCGGGCATCGTTAATCCTCATTTTGCCCCCTGTGATGCAGACGACGACTTCCCGGCAGAGCCGTCGCGACTGCTGTGATCCGCGGTCCTGGCCGATGTGGAGTACATCGGCATCAGCACGCGAAAGGTGGTCTTGCGCGGCTGAGACTCGCATTCGATGATGCCCCCGTGATCGCCGACGATCTTGGCGACCAGAGCAAGACCTAGGCCAGAGCCGGTCTGCTTCGTGGTCACGAACGGATCGAACAGGTTGGGCAGAAGATCGTCCGGCACGCCTGGTCCATTGTCCCTCACGCAGAATTCGAGCGGCAGGGATACCCGGGATTTTTGACCGGGGACTGACAGGCGCACGCCGGGGCGGAATGCGGTGGTGAGCTGGATCTCGGCGTCGGGAACGTCGATCAGCGCTTCGGCGGCGTTCTTCACCAGATTGAGGAACACCTGGATCAACTGATCCTGATTCGCCAGCACCGGCGGCAGCGACGGATCGTAGTCCTCGATGAAGCGGATGTTGCGGGCAAAGCCGGACTGCGCCAGCCTCTTCACGTGGTCGAGGACGGAGTGAATGTTGACGGGGCCGCGCACCACCGGGCGTTCGTCGCCGAACACCTCCATGCGGTCGACCAGCGTCACGATGCGGTCGGCTTCGTCGCAGATCAGGCGGGTCAGCATGCGGTCTTCGGATGACGCCTGCTGCTCCAGCAATTGCGCCGCGCCGCGGATGCCCGAGAGCGGATTCTTGATCTCGTGCGCCAGCATCGCGGCCAGCGCGATCACCGAACGCGCGGCGCTGCGATGGGTGAGCTGCCGGTCCATCTTGTCCGCGATGGAGCGCTCCTGGAGCATCACCACGATATGACCGGGCCGCTCGGTGAGCGGCGCGACGTGCAGATCGACCTGGCGATCGCCGCCCATGCGCGGCGTGCCGAGATCGACCTTGTATTCGTTCACGGGCGAGTTCGAAGAGCGCACCTGGTCGATCAGCGCCAGCAAGGGACTGCCGAACGGCACCAGCTCCTTGAGCGACTGCCGCTTCAGAAACTGCGTCGAGATATCGAAGAAGGCTTCGGTCGCGATATTGGCGGCGACGATCTTGCCGTCCGGCCCGATCATCAGCACGGGATTCGGCAAGGCATCGAGGATCGCGTCGCTGTCAGACGGCTTGCGATGTTCAGCGGCCGAGGTCATGCAGCGGCGCTCCACGCGAAATCGTCGAAGGCATCCTGCAGCGACCGGTGGACGAGCTTCGGGTCCTCGGAGGTCAGGATCTTCCGGCGCCAGGCCTTCAGCGTCTCGATCGGCGCACCGCTCGCTTCCGCGGCGACATCGAGCGCCCAGCCGAGATGCTTTCGCGCATGCTTGAGGCCGACCCGCAGGCCGTAGAGCGCGCAGACGCCTTCGTACAGCGTCCGGACGTAGTGCAGCTGCGTTGCAAGCCCCGGCGTGGCTTCAGCCGCCCCGCCGTTGAGACGACGGCCGATCTCGCCGGGAAGCCAGGGCTGGCCCTGCGCGCCGCGGCCGATCATCACGGCATCGGCTCCGGAGGCCTCAAGCGCCGCGAGCGCCTTCTCGTAGCTGGTGATGTCGCCATTGACGACGAGCGGAATGGCTATGGCCTCGCGCACTGCGCGGATCGCATCCCAATCGGCTTCACCCTTGTAGAACTGGCAGCGGGTGCGGCCGTGCACCGTGACGAGCTTGATACCAGCGGCCTCTGCGCGCCGCGCCAGCTCCGGCGCGTTGCGGCTACGATCGTCCCAGCCGAGCCGCATCTTCAGCGTCACCGGGACCTTCACGGCCGATATCGTCGCCTCGATCAAGCTGACGGCGTGGTCGAGGTCGCGCATCAGGGCCGAACCCGACTGGCCCCCGGTCACGTGGCGGGCGGGACAGCCCATGTTGATGTCGATGATGTCGGCACCCTCGGCCTCGGCGATCCGGGCGCCTTCCGCCATCCAATGCGCCTCGCAGCCGGCGAGCTGGACCACATGCGGCCCGACCCCGGTCGCTTCGCAGCGCAACCGCGACATGCGGTGGCCGTTGGCAAGCTCATCGCTGGCGGTCATTTCGGAGACGACCAGACCCGCCCCCAGCTCGGCGGCGAGCTTGCGGACGGGCGAGTCGGTCACGCCCGACATCGGTGCCAGGAAGACCGGGGTGGCGACCTCAATATCGCCTATCTTCAACGGCTTAGAGCCTGATACTGCCGAGCCGGTCACTGGGGTCTCGTTGCGTGGGCAGCGCCTCATCGCGCCTGCCATGGTCTATCTTGCGCACAATTCTTGTGCAGTCAAGCGTCATGCCTACACTTTAGACAGTTCTGCAAAGCTTTCAAGTGCAGTGCAGCAAAATGCTGAATCCTACAATCCCGGGAAACCCCCTTTTTTTGCGGGCCTGCCGTGCTAGAGGCATGCCGGCACTCACCCACGCCCAATACACCCCTTAACAGTCGAATATTGAGTCCTATGGCGAAATCACAGCGCACTGCAGTCGTTCTTGTCGCGGCCGGACGTGGCCTGCGCGCCGGCGGCGGTGGGCCCAAGCAATATCGGGAGATCGGCGGCGTGCCCGTGATCTACCGCGCCATGGAAGCCTTCAGCACCCACCCCGATGTCTTCGCCGTGCAGCCGGTGGTGAACCCCGACGACAGCGCCATGTTCGCGGCCGCAGTCGCAGGGCTCAAGCACGAGGCGCCGGCCAACGGCGGCGCAACCCGCCAGGCTTCGGTACTCGCAGGCCTCGAAGCGCTCGCCAGGCACGAGCCCGACATTGTCCTGATCCACGACGCCGCCCGTCCCTTCGTCTCTTCAGGCGTGATCTCGCGCGCGATCGAGGCGGCAAGCCGCACAGGTGCTGCAATCCCTGTCGTCCCCGTCACCGACACCATCAAAGTCACCAGCGCGAGCGGAGATGTCGAGGACACGCCTGATAGGGCGCGCTTGCGAATCGCGCAGACGCCGCAATCCTTTCGTTTCGATGTCATCCTCGAAGCGCATCGTCGCGCGGCCAAGGATGGACGCAGCGATTTCACCGATGATGCCGCGATCGCCGAATGGGCGGGATTGACGGTTGCGACCTTTGAAGGCGATGTTGCCAATATGAAGCTCACCACTCCCGAAGATTTCGTGCGCGAGGAAGCGCGCCTGGCCAGCCTGCTCGGCGACATCAGAACCGGCACGGGCTACGATGTGCACGCCTTCGGCGAGGGCGATCATCTCATGCTCTGCGGCGTCCGCGTGCCGCATACCAAGGGCTTCCTGGCTCATTCAGACGGCGACGTCGGCTTGCATGCGCTGGTCGACGCCATCCTCGGCGCGCTGGCCGACGGAGACATCGGCTCGCACTTCCCGCCGAGCGACGCGAAATGGAAGGGCGCCTCTTCGGACCAGTTCCTGAAATACGCTATCGAGCGCGTCACGGCGCGCGGCGGCCGCATCGCCAATCTCGAGGTCACGATGATCTGCGAGCGCCCCAAGATCGGCCCGCTCCGTGACGCCATGCGCGCGCGCATCGCCGAGATCTCGGGTGTCGACATCTCCCGCGTCGCCGTGAAAGCAACCACCAGCGAGCGGCTTGGCTTCACCGGCCGCGAGGAAGGCATCGCGGCCACCGCGAGTGCCACCATCCGCCTCCCCTGGAGCGTCTAGGCCATGGGCGGCAGCGACGCACGCGCCCTCTCCCGCTCGCTGCTCGATCTGTGCCGGATGCGTAAGCTGACGATTGCGACCGCCGAGTCCTGCACCGGCGGCCTCGTGGCTGGCGCGTTGACCGATATCCCCGGCTCGTCTGACGTGATCGACCGTGGCTTCGTCACTTATTCCAACGACGCCAAGCGCGCGATGCTCGGTGTCGAGGCTGGCACGCTTGCCACTTTCGGCGCCGTCAGCAAGGAAACCGCAACCGCGATGGCGATCGGCGCGCTCGAGCGGGCCGATGTCGATCTTGCCGTTGCGATCACGGGCATTGCCGGTCCCGGCGGCGCGACTCCGGGCAAGCCGGTCGGCCTCGTTCATTTTGCGGCTGCCGCGCGCGATGGCCGCATCATCCACCGCGAGCAGCGTTTCGGCGCGATCGGTCGTAGCGCCGTACGCGCGCGCTCAGTGGTCGAAGCGCTGCGCATGCTGATGGAGCTCGCACGCGGCCCGCAAGTAGCGGCCAAGCCGCGCCGAGCGGCAGCAGCGACGCGGCTTCGTCCGCGCGTGACACGCTCACCACGACGGCACGCCGTGAAACGCAGGCCGCCGCGGTCGCCGCGCGGCTGAGCCAGACGACCGCGATCGTCAGTCAGCCGGAATGAAGTGCAGCGTTCCGGCCCGCCGCGTCGGCTTGCCGGTGTCGTTGGTGTGATTGACGCCGTCCATGACCGGCACCTCCGGGAAATCGAACGGGCTCACCCCGTCCAGGCAGGCGACGTTGACGGCATAGAGCGATTGGTCGGATCGTCGCTGGTGGTGGGTGTAGATTCCGCACCGCGAGCAGAAGAAGTGCTGGGCTGATCCGGTATGGAAGCGGTAGCTTGTAAGCGTGTCCTCGCCCTGGAGGAACCTGATCCCGCCCAATTCCGCCATGACGACGACGGCACCTCGCATGCGGCAATAGGAGCAGGTGCAGCGGCGGACCGAATTGAAACCATCGCTGAGAGTCGCCTCGAAGCGCACCGTACCGCAATGGCACTGGCCCGCCCGAACGTTTGTGTCGCCCACAATCACACCCAAGTCTCCTGTTCGGACTCTGCTGTTCGAGTGACCATTACGATATCCCGCGGACGATCCCCAAGTCCCCTTCAAGCCGCCGCGAGCAGCGCGCTCGCATGGTCGAGCACGCACTGCTTGACCGCATCGGCCTCGGACGGCTTCGCCTTCGCGCTGACCGTCAATTCGAGAATCGGCGCCGCGGGATTGGCGACATCGAGGACTTTGGTGACGGAGACCACTGGTTGCGCCTGGTCGTCGATGCGGGAGTCGCGGCGCAGTTCCTTCAGGATTTGATCGGCCAGCGTATTGGCGGCGCCTGCCGGCACTGGAAAAGCCACCTTGACTTCGCCTGTGCCGGGATAGGCGCTGTGGTTGACGATGGAGCGCCCCAGACCTGTCCGTTCGGCAGGAGGATCTGCGTGTTGTCGGTCGCGACCAACTCGGTCATGAACAGTGACAGCGACCTGACCTTGCCGGACTTCCCGGCCACTTCGACCTCATGGCCGATGTGAAACGGGCGAAACAGCAGCAGCATCACGCCGGCCGCAAGATTGGACAGCGTGCCCTGGAGCGCAAGACCAATCGCCAGCGACGTGGCGCCGAGCACGGCGACGAGGCTCGCGGTCTGAATACCGAACAGCTGAAGCACGGCGATGCCGACGACAGCCAGCACGGCATAACGCGCAAGGCTGCCGACGAACAATGTCACGAGCGGATCGACCCGGTGCGTGACACTCAGGACCCGGGTGACGAAGCGCTGCATGGCGCCGGACAGATACCAGCCAATGGCCAGCAGCAGGATCGCGTAGAGCGCGTTCAGTCCATACAGGACGAGCGAGGCCCTGAGGGTGTCGAAATTGATGGTCATCGAGGCTCCAACCCGAAAGATCGAAGAGAACGCCGAACGGGATGAAATGATCCTGAACCGAACGGGCAGGAACTGTCGCGAAGCTCCAGCGTTATCTCCGGTTTTTCAAGACGTCGAAAGCCCGCGATTCGATCGGCTCGCGACATACATAAATGCAGCCACAAAAGCCTCATTCTGCTGGTCTGAGCTTGCGCCGAAGAATATCGGCGCAATAATGCCGCCGTACGTTGTGATCCGGAATCAACCGGGCCAGCATTGTGGAGGGCGACGGAATTGCTCGCTCGCGTGACGGCTACAGCCGTCGTCCTGATCACCTTGGCCGCCATGGATGGGGCGGCCGCACAAGCGCCCAACCAACCGCCGGATACGATGGCGGCGCGGGTGGAGGCGTGCACGCCCTGTCACGGCAACAAGGGCGAAGGCACCAGCGATGTCTATTTCCCGCGCCTTGCCGGCAAACCCGCCGGCTATCTCTACAATCAGCTGCTCGCTTTCAAGAGTGGCCGGCGGAAATACCCGCCGATGAACTATCTGCTCGAGTTCCTGACCGAACCGTATTTGCAGCAAATGGCGGACTATTTCGCCGATCAGCATCCGCCTTTGCCGCCCGTCGCAGCGAACGATGCCAGCCAGGAGGTGCTGCAGCGTGGCCAGTTACTGGTGTCACGTGGCGATCCTCAGCGCCAGATACCGGCCTGCGGCAGCTGCCACGGCCCGGCCCTGACCGGGATGGAGCCGGGAATTCCGGGCCTACTTGGACTGCGGCCGAACTACATCAGCGCGCAATTGGGAGCATGGCGCTACGGCACCCGCACCGCAAAGGCGCCTGATTGCATGCAGCAGGTCGCCGCCCGGCTGACCGAGGAGGACGTCACGGCGGTCGCGGCATGGCTCGCGAGCCGTCAGGCCCCGGTGAATCTTGCTCCGGTGCCCAAGGGCACCTACGTGCTGCCATTCGCCTGCGGCAGTGAAGGGGATTGAGGAGATGGGGAAGCGTTGGTGCTCACCAATCCTTGGCGCAATCCTTGGCGCAGTCCTTGGCGTATGGCTGCTGCTCCTGACTGGATCGATCGTCGAGGCGCAGCAGGCCGCCCCTGCCGCCAGCAATATCGTCGCGCGCGGCGAATATCTGGCGCGCGCCGGCGATTGTATCGCTTGCCACACTGCGCCCGAGGGCCGAACGTTCGCCGGCGGTCGCGCGATGCCGACCCCGTTCGGGACTCTGTATTCGTCCAACATTACGCCGGACCGGGAGACCGGGATCGGCAAATGGACGGCGGAGGACTTTTACAAGTCGATGCATTACGGCCGTTTTCCGGACGGTGGGTTGATGTATCCGGCAATGCCGTTCGCGTCCTACACCAAGGTCACACGCGCCGATACCGATGAGATTTTCGCCTATCTGAAATCGATTCCGCCCGTAAACCAACGAAACCGCGAGCACGATCTGCGCTTCCCCTATGACAACCGCCAGCTCATCCTCGGCTGGCGCACGCTGTTCTTCAGCGAGGGCGAGTTCAAGCCTGATCCGAGCAAGTCGGCCGAATGGAATCGCGGCGCCTATCTGGTCGAAGGCCTCGGCCATTGCGGCATGTGCCACTCGCCGATCAACGCGCTCGGCGGCACCTCGCAATCGGACGCCTTCAAGGGCGGCCTGATCCCGATGCAGAACTGGTACGCGCCCTCGCTCACCTCCAATCGCGAGGCCGGTCTCGGCGACTGGAGCATCAAGGACATCACCGACCTGCTCCAGACCGGAGTCTCGATGCGCGGCGTCGTCTACGGGCCGATGGCCGAGGTGGTACACAACAGCCTGCAATATCTCAATGACGAGGACACGCGCGCCATGGCGGTGTACCTCAAGGGCATTGCCGAGGGATCGTCCCCTCCGCCGGCAAGCTCCGCGCTGCCGACCACCGAAAGCAGCCTGCTGATCAGCCTCGGCAAGACCGTCTACGACAAGAATTGCGCGAGCTGTCACGGCGCACAGGGCGAAGGCAAGCCGCCGCATTGGCCGCCGCTTGCCAACAACCAGTCGATCGAGATGCAATCGGCCGTCAATCCGATCCGCATGGTGCTCAACGGCGGCTATCCGCCCGGCACCAAGGGCAATCCGATGCCCTACGGCATGCCGCCCTTCGCAGGCCTGCTCTCGGACAACGAGGTCGCCGCCGTCGTCTCCTACATCCGCACGGCCTGGGGCAATCGCGGCACGCCGGTCTCGGCGCGCGAAGCCAACGAGCTGCGCTCCGCACCGCTGAACTGAGAGCGCCAGGGATCCGTCATGTTCAACTCAGACCCGCCGACCAGCCCAGCCACCGCCGATCAGGCCGTCGAAGAGGTCGTCTCGCAGGGCCCTTCAGGTGCGATCGCGCTCGCCGGCATCGCTACGGCCTGCGTGGTTGCGCTGTGGCTCGCATTCTATCTGTTCGTCTTCCTGCCGCGCGGATCGCTGCAATGAGTGCCGAAGATACCCATGGCAGCAGCGTCGAGGTCGCAGCCCGCGTCGAGCGGCGTTGGGCCACCATTGCCGTGATCATCATCGTGGGCATGGCGCTGCTGGCGGCCTTCGCCGGCATCCACCGCGCAACCATGCCGCAGCCGCGCGTCGAGACCACCGATCCCTCGCGGCTGCATCTGTCCGGTGAATTCGTCGAAAGCAATCTCGGCAGCGCGCTGGAAGCCAACGGCAGTGTGACCGTGCGCGCCATCGGCCAGCAATACTCCTTCACGCCGGCCTGCATCGTGGTGCCTGTGGATACGCCGATCACGTTGCGCGCCACCAGCGCCGACGTCGTGCACGGCATCCTGATCCAGGGCACCAACGTCAACACCATGCTGGTGCCGGGCTACATCTCCGAGCAACTGATGCGCTTTGGCAGGACCGGCGACTATCCGATGCCCTGCCAGGAGTTCTGCTCCTTCGGCCATGAGGGCATGTGGGGCAAGGTCAAGGTGATCGACAAGACCGACTTTGCGAACCGGGCGAAGGCTGGCGGGAGGCTGAGCTGTGTTGGTCAATAGGAAGCTCATTCTCGCCCATTTCTGGCTGGCCTTTGCCGTGTTCGGCATCGCGCTGACGCTCGGCGCCTGGCAGATGTTCATCCGCAGCCCGATCGGGACGTGGTTGTCCAACCCCGAACTCTATTACCGCTCGCTGACCGCGCATGGCACGGTGATGGGTTACGTGTTCCCGACCCTGGTCGCGATGGGCTTTGGTTATGCCATAGCCGAATCAGCGCTGGAGCAGCGCCTGGTCGGGGTGCGCTGGGCCTGGACCGGATTCTGGCTGATCGTCGCCGGCAGCGTCATGGCGGTGGTCCCGATCGCACTTGGCCGGGCCTCAGT
This sequence comes from Bradyrhizobium sp. UFLA06-24, assembly GCF_054967145.1. Taxonomy (NCBI): domain Bacteria; kingdom Pseudomonadati; phylum Pseudomonadota; class Alphaproteobacteria; order Hyphomicrobiales; family Nitrobacteraceae; genus Bradyrhizobium; species Bradyrhizobium sp. UFLA06-24. Next base: position 58,743 of record NZ_JADFUE010000034.1, on the reverse strand, counting down.
GCTCTACACATTCTATCCGCCGCTGATCGGCAATTTATTCTATTATCTCGGCGTCGTGCTGGTCGTCGTCGGCTCATGGATCTGGGTCGCGCTGATGTCGATCAACCTTCGTGTCTGGCGCAGGGTTCATCCCGGTGCGCCGGTGCCGCTCGCGATGTTCGCCAATGTCGCGGGCTCGTATCTCTGGGGCTGGACCGCGGTCGGTGCCGCGCTCGAGCTGCTGCTCCAGATCATCCCCGTCGCGGCCGGGCTGAAAAACACCATCGACGCCGGCCTCGCCCGCATCTTCTTCTCCTGGACGCTGCACGCCATCGTCTATTTCTGGCTGATGCCGACTTACATCGCCTATTATACCATCGTGCCGCGCGCGATCGGCGGCCGGGTCTATTCCGACACCATGGCGCGGATCTCCTTCATTCTGTTCCTGGTGGTGGCGATGCCGATCGGCATGCACCACACCTTCGCCGATCCGCAAGTCGGCGCCGGCTTCAAGTTCATCCATTCGGCCTTCACGGCGCTGGTGGCACTGCCGACGCTGCTCACCGTCTTCACGATCTGCGCCTCGGTCGAAATCGCGGCGCGTCTGCGCGGTGGCCGGGGGATGTTCGGCTGGATCAGGGCCCTGCCCTGGGACAACCCGATGATGCTGGCGCTGGCATTTTCGTTCGTCATGCTCGGCTTCGGCGGCGCCGGCGGCCTCATCAACATGAGCTATCAGCTCGACACCACGATCCACAACACGCAATGGATCACCGGCCATTTCCACCTGATCTTCGGCGGCGCCATCGTGATCATGTATTTTGCGATCGCCTATGACCTCTGGCCGCATCTGACCGGGCGCGAACTGATCGATGTCCGCCTGATCCGCACCCAGCTTTGGCTGTGGTTCATCGGCATGATCGTCACCACCTTCCCGTGGCATTGGGTCGGCATTCTGGGCATGCCGCGCCGCATGGCCTATTTCGACTTCAGCGACCCCGCGATCGCGCCGCAGGCGCTCTCGGTCACCTTCTCCGCGATCGGTGGATTCATCCTTCTGGCGTCCGGCATCATGTTCATCATCATCCTGGCCCGCGGCATGCGTGCGCCTCAGGCCGATGCCGGCCCTTATCGTTTTGCGCTGGCCGTGCACCAGCCAACGACCGTGCCGGTCGCACTCAACACGCACGCCCTGTGGGTGGCGCTGATGATCGCGCTGACCATTACCAATTACGGCTATCCGATCCTCAATCTCGCGACCACGGCTGGGACGTCGGTGCCGGCGGTTTACGTGGGAGCGCAGTGATGAGCACCCGCGACCTCTTCACCTTCAGCAACCGCCATTTCAGGATCGGTGTCGGCGTTACTGCCGCTATTCTGATCGTGACGGCCATTGCGGGATTCATCGTGCTGCCGTTCGCGCAGCCCTGGGTCCAGTTCGCCAATGTCTGGGATGCGATCTGCAGCGCGGCCGGCCTGCCGCAGCGCGCGCCAAATGTTGCGACTCCCGAGCAGAGCAAGCATCTGTCCGAGGTCGTGCTTACGTCGCACACGCTCCCGCGCCCGAGCCAGGAGGCGATCGGCCGCGGCGCCACGCTGGCGCAGCGCTGCGCCATCTGCCACGGCCCGACCGGCATCAGCCGCGCCGATTCCCCCAACCTCGCCGGCCAATACGCCGCCGTGATCTACAAGGAGCTGCACGATTTCCGCTCAGGCGCGCGGACCAATGCGGTGATGTCGCCGTTCGCCGTCAACCTGACCGACCAGGAAATCGCGGATCTCTCAAACTATTACGCCTACCTGCCGCGGCTTCCGGCCTATCACCCGACGCCGCAGCTGCCCAAGCCGAACATCGTCATTTACGGCGCCCCCATGCGCGGCATCGCCCCCTGCGGCTCCTGCCATGGCAGCCTCGACAACAAGACCGGCAGCCCGTGGCTCGAGGGGCAATCCGAGGCCTACATGAAGGCGCAACTCCAGGCCTTCGCGTTGGACGAGCGGCGCAATGACATCAGCCAACAGATGCGCAACATCGCCCGTGCCATGACGCCGCAGGAGATCGAGGCGGCGGCGGCGTATTACGCCTCCCAGCCGCCTGACGTGGTGAAGGCGGTGGATTGAAGGAGGTCTCTCCACGTCATTGCGAGCAATCCAGAATCCTTCCGCCGAGGGATTCTGGATTGCTTCGTCGCAAGCGCTCCTCGCAATGACGGTGAGGCTGCCGGTGCCCGCGTAACTACGACGACGCCAGCTTCGGCCGGCCATAGATCGCATCGGCGCGCTTTTCAAACGCGGTGGAGAACCGCGCAAACGCCGCGTCGAACATCGACCCCATCAGCATCGCCAGCATGCGGCTCTTGAACTCGTAGGCGAGGAAGAAACCGACATCGCAGACATCGTCGCCTTTGGGCTCGAAGGTCCAGCGGTTTTCCAGATTGCTGAACGGGCCTTGCAGATATTCGACCAGGATTTTCAGATTGGCACGGTCGAGCGTGACGCGGCTGGTGAAGGATTCCCTCACCAGCTTGAACGACACCGTCATGTCGGCAACCAGCACCTCGGTGCCATCGGGCTTGGCCATGCGCTGGCGGATCTTCAGCGCGCTGCACAGCGGCACGAATTCCGGGTAGCGCTCGACGTCGGCGACCAGATCGAACATCTCGGATGCGCTGTGATTGACACGGCGCTTGCTCGAAAATCGGGGCATATCCGTTCAGCGGGCCGTCGCGGCCCGGGCAGCTTTCAGTCTCGCGAAATCCTCGCCGGCGTGATGCGACGAACGGGTGAGCGGGCTGGCCGACACCATCAGGAAGCCCTTGGTGTAGGCGACCTTTTCATAGGAGCTGAACTCGTCCGGCGGCACGTAACGCATCACGGCGTGATGCTTGCGCGTCGGCTGGAGGTATTGGCCGATGGTCAGGAAATCGACGTCAGCGGAGCGCAGATCGTCCATCACCTGCTGCACCTCGTGGCGCTCCTCGCCGAGGCCGACCATGATGCCGGACTTGGTGAAGATGGTGGGGTCGAGCTCCTTGACCCGCTGCAGCAGCCGGATCGAGTGGAAATAGCGCGCGCCGGGCCGCACCGTGAGATAGCGCGACGGCACGGTCTCGAGATTATGGTTGAAGACATCAGGCTTTGCCGCAACGACGACCTCGAGCGCCCCCTCCTTGCGCAGGAAGTCGGGCGTCAGGATCTCGATCGTGGTCGAGGGACACGCGGCCCTGATCGCACGGATGGTCTGGGCAAAGTGCTCGGCGCCGCCGTCAGCGAGATCGTCCCGGTCCACGGAAGTGATGACGACGTGGGCGAGGCCCAGCTTGGCTGTCGCCTCGGCAACATGCTGCGGCTCAGCCGCATCGAGGGCATTCGGCAGCCCGGTCTTGACGTTGCAGAAGGCGCAGGCCCGGGTGCAGGTGTCACCCATGATCATGAAGGTCGCGTGCTTCTTGTCCCAGCACTCGCCGATATTCGGGCAGCCCGCCTCCTCGCACACCGTGTGCAGCCCGTTGGACTTCACGATGTTGCGGGTATCGGCGTAGCCGCGGGTGTTGGGCGCGCGGACGCGGATCCAGTCCGGCTTCGGCGGCGAAGCGGAATCGGGGCGGTTCACCTTTTCGGGGTGGCGCGGGCGCAGCGGGTTCGTGACGGTATCGACAATAACGACCATGATCTGTCCGGTCTGTTCAGGTCCTACCTAGTCGGTCTGGCTCCCTGCCGCAACCCGGCTCGCGCCGCTTCAGGGAACATGGCAGATATGGGCAATATCTTGCTCAGTTCTCAGGCGATTCTCACCTCGAATGGCTCCAGTGTCGAAACCTTCCACGCCGCGGCTGGGCAAAGCTCTGAAGCGGGCCTTTTTCGACCGCGACGTCCGCGACGTCGCCCACGATCTGATCGGTGCCACCATGCTGGTCGACGGCGTTGGCGGGATCATTGTCGAGGTCGAGGCCTATCATCATACCGAACCCGCCGCACACTCCTACAACGGCCCGACGCCGAGGAACCGGATCATGTTCGGTCCGCCCGGCTTTGCCTATGTCTACCGTTCCTACGGCATCCACTGGTGCGTGAACTTCGTCTGCGAGGAGGAAGGCTCGGCCAGCGCTGTCTTGATCCGCGCGCTGGAGCCGACCCATGGCCTCGCCACCATGCGGCGCCGCCGCCATCTCCAGGATGTGCACGCGCTGTGCTCGGGCCCGGGCAAGCTGACCGAGGCGCTCGGCATCACCATCGCGCACAACACCCTGCCCCTGGACCGACCGCCGATTGCGCTGCATGCACGGACGGAAGATGTCGAGGTGGCGACCGGCATCCGGATCGGCATCACCAAGGCCGTCGAGCTACCCTGGCGCTATGGCGTCAGGGGCTCGAAATTCCTCAGCAAGCCGTTTCCGAGATAGGCCTACGAGGCCTGCTTGAGCCGCTCCAGCGCCTCGAGCAGCTTGGCCTTGCGGGCCAGCGCCGCCTCGCGCTTTTCGCGCTCCTCCTCGACGACCTCTTCGGCCGCGTTGGCGACGAATTTCTCGTTCGCCAGCTTCGACTCGGCACGCTTGATGTCGGCGTCGGCCTTCGCGATCTCCTTGTCGAGACGCGTGCGCTCGGCGGCGACGTCGATCACGCCCTTGAGCGGCAGTGCAGCCACCTCGCCGCGTACGAGGAGCTGGACTGCGCCGTCAGGCGCACGATCGGCAAACGATATCTCGGATAGACGCGCCATGCGCTTGATGACGTCGGTCCAGCGCGGCGCACGCTCCTTGGTCTCGGCGGAAACGCCCGCGAGGACCAGTGCCGTCAGCGTTGCCGGCGGGATGTTCATCTCGGCGCGCACCGAGCGTATCTGCGTGACGAGGTCGATCACCCAGCCGATCTCGGCTTCCGCTCTGGGATCGGTGAAGTCGGCATGGTCGAAGATCGGCATCACGAACGCCGGCGAGACCAGCGGATCGGTCGGGCCTGCCGCGGCGGCCAGCATCGCGAGTTGCTCCGCGGTCGGCCCAGCCGGCTTCAGCGGCCATGGTGCCAGTGCGAGCAGGCCCTCGCGCTTGCCCGTCACCTCCCAAAGCTCTTCGGTAATGAAGGGCATGAAGGGGTGCAGCAGCTTCAGGATCTCGTCGCGCGCCCAGGCGACCATGGCGCGGGTCTCGTCCTTGGCCGGACCGTCCGGCCCAAGCAGCACGGGCTTGGCGAGCTCGACATACCAGTCGCAATAGACGTTCCAGACGAAGCGGTAGATCGCGCCGGCCGCGTCGTTGAAGCGATAGGCCTCGATCGCCTCCGTCACCTCACGGGTGGTGTGCGCGGTCTCATGCGCGATCCAGCGGCTCAGCGTCTCCTTTGCCTTCGCCGGTTCGAAACCATCGGGCACGATGCACTGGTTCATCTCGGCGAAGCGGCAGGCGTTCCAGAGCTTGGTCGCGAAATTGCGGTAGCCCTCGACACGGCTGGTGGCGAGCTTGATGTCGCGCCCCTGCGCCGCCATGGCGGCCAGGGTGAAGCGCAGCGCGTCCGCACCGTATTCGTCGATCAGGTGCAAGGGGTCGATGACGTTGCCCTTGGACTTCGACATCTTGGCGCCCTTCTCGTCGCGGACGAGGGCGTGGATATAGACGGTCGAGAACGGCACCTCCTTCATGAAGTGCAGGCCCATCATCATCATGCGGGCGACCCAGAAGAAGATGATGTCGAAGCCGGTGACCAGCGCGTTGGTCGGGTAATAGCGCTGCACCTCGGGGGCATCTTCGGGCCAGCCGAGCGTCGAGAACGGCCACAGCGCCGAGGAGAACCAGGTGTCGAGCACGTCCTCGTCGCGCGTGATGAAGCCTTCGCGCTTGTTGCGGTCGAGCGCCATCTCGCGGCCCTGCTCGGCCGTGATGACTTCCTGCTCGACGTAGTAGCCGAGCGCGTGGCTGATCGCCTCCTCCTCGGTTTCCGCGACGAAAACCTTGCCGTCCGGGCCGTACCAAGCCGGGATCTGATGGCCCCACCAGAGCTGGCGCGAGATGCACCAGGGCTGGATGTTCTCCATCCACTCGAAATAGGTCTTTTCCCAGTTCTTCGGCACGAAGCTGGTCTCACCCGAACGCACCGCTGCGATCGCGGGTTTTGCGAGCGTCTTGGCGTCGACGTACCACTGGTCGGTCAGGTATGGCTCGATCACGCTGTTCGAGCGATCGCCGTGCGGGACCATGTGAGTGTGCGGCTCGATCCGCTCGACGAAGCCGAACGCTTCCAGCCGCTCAACGATGAGCTTGCGCGCCGCGAAGCGATCGACCTTGTGAAACTCCTCGGCGAATTGCGAGGCACCTTCCGGCAGGTCGTGCAGATAGTCCTCGTTATCGACGAGGTCGAGGCAGCCTTCCTTGTCGAGCACGCTGATCCGTCGCAGGCCGTGGCGATTGCCGACCTCGAAGTCGTTGAAGTCGTGCGCCGGCGTCACCTTGACCGCGCCCGAGCCCTTCTCCGGATCGGAATATTCGTCGGCGACGATCCTGATCTTGCGGCCGACCAGCGGCAACACGACGTTCTTGCCGACCAGCTTGCGATAGCGCTCGTCCTCGGGATGCACGGCAACGCCGGTGTCGCCGAGCATGGTCTCCGGCCGCGTCGTGGCGACCACGATGAAGCTCGACGGATCCTCGGGGCTGAAGGTCTTCCCTTCGATCGGATAGCGCAGATACCAGAGGTGGCCCTTCACCTCGGTCTGCTGCACTTCGAGATCGGAGATCGCGGTGAGCAGCTTGGTGTCCCAATTCACCAGCCGCTTGTCCTTGTAGATCAGGCCGTCGCGATGCAGCTCGACGAACACCTTGACCACGGCCTTCGACAGACCCTCGTCCATGGTGAAGCGCTCGCGCGACCAGTCGCAGGAGGCGCCCAGGCGTTTGAGCTGGTTGATGATGGTGTCGCCGCTCTCGGCCTTCCACTGCCAGACCCGCTCCAGAAACTTGTCGCGGCCCATCTCCCGGCGGCCGGGCTGCTGGCGCTCCATCAGCTGCCGCTCGACGACCATCTGGGTGGCGATGCCGGCATGATCGGTACCGGGCTGCCACAGCACGTCGCGGCCGCGCATGCGCTCGAACCGGCACAGGATGTCCTGGAGCGTGTTGTTGAGCGCGTGGCCCATGTGGAGCGAGCCCGTCACGTTTGGCGGCGGGATCACGATGGTAAAGGGCACTGCGTCGCGGCGATCGGGACGACCGGCCTTGAAGGCAAGGCTGTCCTCCCACACCACGGACATGCGGGCTTCGATATCGGCGGGCTGGTAGTTTTTCTCGATCATGGGCTGTTAGAAAGCCGCGCGCGGGGTTCAAGTCAACGGAAAGCTCAGCGGCAAAGGAGCCTTCCGGCCCGACCAGCAGGTCAAGTAGGGCACAGGAGCAGGGCTTTATCGGGGCTGCGGCGCCTGTTCAGCGGCCGCCGCGCGAAACCCGCTCAATCTCGGCCTTTACGATGCGTTCGACGAGGCCTGGCAAATTATCGTCGAGCCAGGATTTCAGCATCGGGCGCAGCATCTCCTTGACCAGATCCTCCAGCGTCCGCGCATTGCTGCTGAGCACGGTATGGGCCAGGGAGTTGAAGGCGGATTCGACGGCCGAGACCGTCGATTGCGCCAGGATCGGTTGTTGCGGGGGCAGCGGCGGCGCATCGAAGTCCACCGGCGCATAGGAGGGTGCCGGACGCGGGGGCGGCGATTCGGCGAATTCCAGATCGTCGCGCGGCTCGACCTTTCGGAAGCTTGGCGGCGGCGGCGCCGGTGTCGGCTCCGGATCCATCGCCATCTCGTCGGTCAGCTCGAGCACGTCGGGTTCGGGCTCAGGCTCGGGTTCCGGCGCACGCACCTCGGGCGCGGGCGTGGCCTCGTCGAGCCCCGCCAGCAGCGCGTCGATGTCGTCCTGGCTGTTGGGGCCGGCGTCCGCTGCAGGCGCAGGAGCTGGCGCGGGCTTTGCGGCCGGCGGTGGCACAGGCTTTGCCGCGGCAGGTTTTGCAGGCGCGACCTTGGATGCTGGAGCGTCGGCCATCTGTGGCTTCGCTGCGGGTGCGGCGGGCGCCGGTGCGGGCTTGGCGGCTTCCGCCGGCGGCGGCTTGGCCTCATCGTCGGCAATGATGCGCCGGATCGAGGCCAGAATCTCCTCCATGGAGGGTTCTGTGACCTTTGCAGGCTGCGTCATCTCCGACTCCACATCATCAACGCCCTCGCATGCGTTGTTTTACACCAAGCACGGCAGGATTGGCCGGTTCCGGATATGCGCCCCGACATTTTCGTCGCGACAGCCAGACTTGTCCCCAGATCACAGCTCTACGTGAGGCGGTGCGCCCCTGCCCCGTCACTCAAGCATTACGCATGCAACATCGGATGCGGAGCGAATCGACCCGCAGCTTCTTGGCAAGGCTATGTCAGGGATTTTGACGATTGCAAGCAAAGCCCCGGTCGGCCTCGGCTATTAGCCAGGTCGACCGGAGAACAACGGGACTCAGCGTCCGTCAGGCGTGCGCACGCCGGCCCAGCTGTCGCGGACCTGCTGATAGTGCACGCTCGGATCGTAGACGGTGGTGCTGAGGCCGAGCACTTGCGGTGCGAGACGACCGACCGCGTTCAACACGGAATAGGACGCCACCACCCGGTCGTGCTGTGCAGTGACGAGCGCAACGCGCGCGTTGACCAGTGCCTGCTGCGCATTGAGCACGTCCAGCGTGGTGCGCTGACCTGCCTTGGCCTCTTCACGCACACCATTCAGCGCGATCTCGGAGGCCGTCACCTGCGCCTGAGCGGACTGCACCTGCGCCTTGCCGGCTTCCAGCTGGCCCCAGGCCTGCACGACATTGGCTCGGGTCTGATCGCGGGTGGTTTCGAGGTTGAGGCGCTGTTGCGCCAGATTTTCCTTGGATTGGCGGATCAGCGCATATTCAGCGCCGCCCTGAAAGATCGGCACGGAGGCCGTCGCGATCGCGGAGGCGGTATTGGTGCGGAAAACCGTTAGGGTCTGCTGGTAGGCCGTGCTGACACCAGCCTGGACCGTGACGGTCGGCAGCAACGCGCCCTCGTTAATCTTGACCTGGAGATAGTTGACGTCGATGCCGTACATCGCGGCCGTGACGTTGGGGTTCTCCACCAAGCTGAGGTTGACGGCGGAGGCGATCGAATTAGGCAGGAAGCGATCGACCGGCGAGCCCGGAGCAAGATTCGACGGCTCATTCCCGATGATCCGGCGGAAGTTCGCGCGGGTCGTCGTCAGATTTGATTCGGCGGTCAGGGCCTGGGTTCTGCCGGCGGCCAACTGAGCTTCGGATTGCGCCACGTCCGTGCGCGTGACCTCGCCGACGTTGAAACGATCGCGCGTCTGCTTGAGCGTCTGCTCGAGCACACGCACGTTGCTGCGTTGAACCTCGAGCGTTGCCGCGTCGCGCAGGTAGTCCATGTAGGCCGTCGCGGCCTGTAGCAGAACCGTCTGCTCGAGCACGCGCAATGCCTCGCGCGCTCCGGAGACTTGGCTCTCTGCCACACGAGTCTGGTTGGCGGTCCGGTTGCCATTGTAGAGCGTCTGGTTGACGGTCAGACTGGCACTGTTGGGCTGAAGGGGCGGGTCGCTGTGGATCGGCAGGCCCTTCTGGACCGCCTGGATGTCCTGATACTGATATCCGGTGCTGAGGCTCAAATTAACCTTGGGACGATAGCCTGACAGGGCCTGCGGCACGTTCTCGTCGGTCGAGCGCACCTGGGCGCGCTGTGCGTTCAGCTGCGGATTGTTCTGATAGGCGCGCACCAGCGCAGCCTCGATCGTATCCGCCAAGGCGGGCGTCGGCCCGGCAAGCGCCAGCAACAGGACCGAAACCGCTGCTCCGGTGAAGAGCTTCACCCCATGCATCCCTGAAATTCCGTTCATTCTCACGCCAGGCTCGTGCCCGCGAGCCGGGTTACCGTATCCGAGTGGAGTCGTTGCCCCGCAGCAACATAGGACGCGGTCGAGCGCGACGGAACTACCTCCGGGTATTTCTCAGTGGAAACTCTTCACGTGCAGCATCCCGGCCACACTTCTGATTCAGAACGGGATTTTAACGGGGTTTCGGCGGTCAGAAGACGAACGCGGCGGCCCGTTCCAAACCGGGGAGCACCGGGGCTGCCGCATCGAACAGCGGCCGATGGCCGAATTCGCCGTGGGAACGGGTCACGATCATGGCCCGCGCCGGACGGGATTCGGCCGAGACGCCCACAAGGCGCCCGCCTTCCCGCAACTGGCCGAACAGCCGTTCCGGCGTCACTTCAGTCGCGCCGTTGAGCACGATCACATCATAGGGCGCGGCGGAGGGGTCACCTTCGGCACACGCAGCAGCTTTGCAGGTCACGTTGGTGAGCCCGAGTCCGACGAAGGCGTCCTTGGCTTTCGCGACCAGAGCCGAATCGCTTTCCGTTGCGGTGACCTGGCGAGCAAGCTTGGCGGTCAGCGCGGCGAGATAGCCCGTTGCGCAGCCGACGACCAGCACGTTGTCGCCCTCGCCGATCTCGGCGGCTTGGAGCAGCTTGCCGGTCAACTGCGGCTTGAGCAGGCAACGCTTGACGCCACCCTCGCTCACGTCGAGATCGAGGTCGAGATAGGCCAAGGCCTGCCGGCTCGCCGGCACGAATACCTCACGCGGAACCGTGAGCATGGCATCGAGAATGCGGCGATCGGTGACGTCATTGGTGCGCACCTGGCCATCGACCATTTTTTGGCGCGCGGTCGAGAAACCGGACATTTGCGGACCCTGCAAGGCGGACGATGCCGCGGAGGTGAATTGGCGGCATCTTTGGAACAGGCTCCGCGAAAACGCAACACGTCCGTTGGCCAGACAGCCAACCCCAGTGCCAATGCGAAAATCGGGGACGAGATGGCCTATTCGATCGGGACAGCCAGGCGCCCGATCAGGGCCGCTACTTCGTCCAGCCGCGCCGAATCGGGGGTCTCGACCGCACGGGCGAGACAGGCGAGGCACTCGTCATCGCTCAACTCTGGAATATCCGCCGGTAGAATCGAGGGGGCCCCGGGGGCACGGTCGATCTTGATGTCGGGCATGGGAATCAGCTCCGTGAGAGTCCGGCCCTGACAAAGTCGATTTCAATTGAGTCGATTTGGTGCCCTGCCGCGCACATCCGTTTGAACGCGATTCTGGCTCGATTTCGGCCCTGACTGCCCTGAAAAATCGATCGAATAGCCTCGCGCGCCGCTTTAGCGGACACTCACAATCCATTGATTACAAGGCAGAATTTGGCTCCCCGGGCTGGATTCGAACCAGCGACCATCCGATTAACAGTCGGATGCTCTACCGCTGAGCTACCGAGGAAAAAGGCGAACCCGTCGTTCGCGCGCGGCTGCGTATAACAAAGCCGATTGCGCTTGCAAAGGACGAATTCACCGTCATTCGCAAAGCAACGGGGAACGACTTATCGCACCCTCCCCGCGCTCAGGTCAGATCGCGCTACTCGGCGATGAAAGACGTGGTCTTCGTGCCGGGGTCGTAGCGCAGCCGAAGCGCCGTCATCTTGCAGAGATTGACGTTCTTCCAGAGCACGGCCTCGTCATAGTTCTGCCAGTCAACGCGGATGTTCCAGACGCAGCCTTCGTCATCCTCGTCGAACTCGACATAGGTACTGGCCTGATTCTGCAAAACCTTGTCGAGCTCGTTGTCCCTTCGTCCAGACAATCGTCCGGTGCGTTGAAGCCCAGGAACTTGATGGCGTACCGGTCTCGTTGACGACGGTGACGTTGCGGGCGTCGGCGGCGATCGATGGCGCGGCGGCGATCGCAAAACCGATCGCGATCAGTCCAGACAGAAAATACTTCATGTGAAATTCTCCGGATCGAAACAGGCCCGGCGCCTGACGTTGATCGGCGCAGGCGCCGCGGCAACCAACGGCGTTGCCTTGAAGGAATCGTCCGGAGAGCGATCGAGAGGTTCGAAACGCCCTCGATCCAAACTCCGGCTCGTTGCGCGACGCGAGACGCGCAACGAGCCAGTTCATAACGTTTCGAATTCTCCGCAGCAATGAACCGGCATTCATAGATCGGCGGAGTTTGTTTTATCCGGCGGTGTGGGCGCAGGCACCGCGGCCCCATTGCTTTTCCCTGTCACCGCGCCGACCAAAGCTTTCACGGGATCGTCGCCCGGCGCAAAACCGCTCTGGCGCAGGATCTCGTCGATCATCGGGCGCAGGGCGTGCACCTTGAGCAATTCGCCGGCAAGCCCTTCGCCGAAGCCGACGCCGCCGCCCGCGGCTCCGTTGGCGTTGCCGCCAAACGCGCCGCCGGTGTGCAGGATACGAACGTCTTTCAGATTGGCAATCGGCCTCACCATCTCGGCCAGCGCCGACGGCATCGTCTCGATGCGCTTCTTGGCGATCTCGAAATCGATGACGTTGCTGCCGAGCTTGTTCTGCGCCTCGTTTTTCATGGTGATGACGGCGGCTTCTGCCTCACCGATGTTCCTGACGCCGACCGCCTTGATCTTGTTGGACTCGGCTTCCGCCGTGGCCAGCGTCTTGACGGCCTCGGCGCGGTCGAGGGAGGCCCTCTTCTCGGCTTCGGCGGCGACGATCAGCTCGGTCGATTTGCGCTCGGCTTCGGTGCGGGCAGCCAGCACCTGCGTCAGACGAGCACGGTCGGCGACTTCGACGGCGCGTGCGGTCACGACCTTTTCTTCCGCGGAGACGGCGAGCGCTTCGGCGGCCTTGGCCTCGGCAACGGCCTCCGAGGTCTGCTTGCTCTTGGCCGCGATCTGGATTTCGTTCTCCTGCGTCGCGATCTGGATCTCGCGCTGGGCGTCGGTCTTACGTTTGTTGATCGCAAGGTCCGACTCGATGACCGCGGTTTCCTTGACCTGTTTGGCGCCGGCCTCCTTCTCGGCGACGGCACGGTCGGTGTCGATGCGGGCGTTCTCCTCAGTCAGGCGCGCGGTCTGCGTCGCGGTTGCGACTTCGGCGCGGGTGCTCGCGGTCTTGTTGGCAATATCGCGCTCCTGCGACAGCTCCGCTTCCTTCTTGGTCCGTTCGATTCCGAGCGTCTGCTGCCGCGCCTCCAGATCCTTCTGGGCGATCGCGACCTCGTTGTCTCGGACGATGGCATTGCGGTCGCGCCGGCGGGTCTCGGTGATGGTCTTGAGCTGGGTGAGACCTTCGGCGTCGAAGAAGTTTTCGGGGTTGAAGAACTTGACGTCGGTCTGGTCGAGCTTGGTCAGGGACACCGACTCGAGTTCGAGGCCGTTCGATTTGACGTCGGACTCGACCGTGGACTGCACATGCTTGACGAAATCCGAGCGCTTCTCCTGGAGCTCCAGGATGGTCATGGTCGCGGCCACCGAGCGCAGGCCGTCGACGAACTTGGCTTCGACCTGGTTGCGCAGCGCTTCCGCATCGTTGGTCAATGCACCCAGGGTCTGGCTCGCGAGCGCGATGCTCTCCTCATCGGGGCGGACGCGCACGTAGAATTCGGCGACGATATCGACGCGCAAACGATCCTTGGTGATGAGGGATTCCCGCTCCTTGCGTTCGACGGTGAGCCGCAGCGTCTTCAAATTGACGCTGGCGTAGGAGTGGAAGATCGGCAGGATCATGGCGCCGCCGTCGAGGACGACTTTCTTGCCGCCGAGGCCGGTACGGACGAAGGCCTCGTCGCGCGTCGCGCGCTTGTAGAGGATAGTGAAGACGATCCCGAGGACAACGATCAGCGCGACGCCGATCATGGCCGGGACTGCGATGTCGAACATGACTTTCTCCGCTAATGGACTTGCTGGCTTAGACTGGCTTTGGACGGTTTGAGTTCATCATCGGCCTTCACCGCGACGAAACGCGTGTCGACGCGATCGACCAGGAGCACGAGGGTCCCCTGCGGCAATGGCGCGGAGTCGGGCGCAGCCACGGCCAGGACGAAATGCCTGTTGCCGTGGATGTCGGCGACGCTGACGCGGCCCGGCGGCCCCTGGTCGAGCGGGCCGACGACCACCTCCCCGACCCGGCCGACGAGATCGCCGAGGCCGACCGCGTAGCTCTCGTCCTTGGGAATGACCCGCGCGATGCCGCCGCTGGCGGCGCGGACCAGCGGCACCGAGACGACGATCGCCGCGAGCGAGGCGATCGAGGCGGGCAAGGGACCGGCCACCATCCGCGCGACGTCCTGGATCAGGAAGCCGGTGATCGAGAAGGCGCCGAGCGCCAGCAGCAGGAAGATCAGCAGCGGCACGCCGCCGACATTGACCCAGGAGATGGCATTGATCACGCCGTTATCACTGGGATGGCTGAAATCGATGCTGGTCCCGAGCATCTCGCTGAGCGAGGCGCCGACCAGCATCGTGACCACTTCGAGCGTGCCGACGATGAGGATCATGGCCGCCGCGATCGCGAACGGCCGGACCTCCGGCGACATGACGTGTTCGAGCAACGCGCTCATGACACGAACCTCAGGAGCGCGACTTCAACCGCGCGAGCCTCGCCGCAATCTCCTTGTCGCGATGGAGCGCGCTCAGTTCGTCGATGTCGCTCGAATACGGAATGCCCGGTGGCACGCCGGTGACGCGCGCGACCACCCTGCCCGCGCGCAACGCTTTCGCCGCCGCGGAGCCGCCGCTGCGCTTGCGCGGCGAATTCGAAGCCTGGTGGCTCGCGGCCGCCTCGCTTTTTTCCAGATCAACGCGGCGCTGCTCGGCATCCTGGAGCGCCGAGAGCACGGCACGCAGTGAGGTCACGCATTGCTCGATCTTCTCGTTGTTCTCGTCGATGGCTCGGGAAAGCACCTCGAACTGCGCCTCCAGATCCATCTGCCGGGCGATGCCGGCGCGGGCGAGATCGTCGCGGCTGTCGGCGACCGCGCCCTCGATCTTGGCGGCGAGATCGGTCATCTCGCGTTCGATTTCGGTGCGACGCGCGTTGAGGCGGTATTCCTCCGCGCGCGCAGCCGCGAGCGCATCACGCGCCTCGCTCTCGGCGCGCTCGATCTCGCGGATGGCCTGGCCGACCACTTTCAGCTTGTTGTTGCCTTCCGCCTGCTCGATCGCGTCATAGGCGATGCCGGCGATCAGACGTCCGACCCGGGACAGGAAATTCTCGGGAGCGGCTGCGATGGTATCCATGGCGTTCTCCTCCTCTGGCAGACTGTTCGGCGTGACGCCGTAGTGAACCTCGAAACCGTCGTCGGTGCGGATCAGATGCGCGGGCACGCTCTGGCCCCAGCCCTCTGCGTAGCCGGCATAGTCGAAGGGCACGCTGAAACGCCCTTGCACGGTTGCAATCGAAATGGTCGCAGGGCCCTTGATCTTGGCGAGCTTGTCGTCGAGCGGCAGCCGCCGGCCCTGCGCCGCGCGATAATCGGCGCGGTCGCGCAGGCCCAGCGTTACCAGGCGGGACGGCAGTGCGGTTTCTTTCCGGATCGGCTCATACGCATGGGCATGCAGCAGCACGACGTTGGAGCCCACATTATGGGTCCGTGCGACCTCATCCAGGATCTGCATCATACGGTCATACGCCCTGAACGTCGCCTCCATGGCGGCCTTGGCGACCGGGTCAGGGGCAAGCCTGTAGCGAAGCGCCGATGGCGCGTTTCGAGGTGACGGGCTCATGGAAAGCACTAAAGCACCATTTTGGTGCTTTACAAGAGGGAGGCTTGATCACGTTCCACTGATCCTGAGGCACTCCAAGGTTAGTCGCTGTCGCCTGTGGCCGCGTTCAAGGCGGGCCCGTCACTCTGGATCACCGCCGATCAAGATATATTGCACGCAGGGGTTGCAGTTGACCTAGGTGCCGCGGGCGAATTCGGCTTCGCTCATCGCGCGACGGTGGCCCCGACCAGTGAGTTTGGCCGACAGGTTCAACTGGGTCATGACTCTGTCAGATATGATTCTCACGACCACTACATCTGCGTCGGATACGCACAGATCCACAGCTTATCCGCAGCATATCCACATCAGGTGTAAGACGGATTTGCATCAGATCGCAAAGCACTTGCTGCGCACAAATCCACAGGCGGCTTCCCCCGGCCCAGTCGAACACCGCGCGGCGCCCTCAGGCTGGAGAGTTTGCGCCGCAGGCACGCCGTGATGGCCGGACATCAGGGATTTCTCCAGCGCAGAGTCGATAGACGTCAGCCCTGCACGCCCGCCGTGGCTCCGGCGTGCCCTGTTGGCCATGGGCTGTAGGCGAAAACAGCGCCAGGAACAGCCCGACCGTCGAGGCGCGACGCGCCCGGCTTCTCACACCCGCAAACCGCAAGAACCTCGCCTTCATGACCGGTCTCCTGTCTGCCTGCACACAGCCTGCCTTTGGCCGGTGTGGGTACAGACGTAAGAGGAATAAACGTCGGAAGATGTGATCTCTTTCACACTGGCGCGGCCGCGTAGGAACCTAGAGTTCCCCAGGGGATTTTCAGGAATAGCTAACCAATCGGAGCCCGATCGCCCGATCGTTAAAATGCGAACGATCGGGTCAATCGAGAAACAAACCGGCTTTGCGACAGTGCGCCATCCGTGGTCCGGAGGGTGTGATGAGCGAAGCCGAATTCAATTTGATGCTGGATGCGGTCCGTGACGCCATGACTCATGAAGAATTCGCGCCCGCGCTGGAGGAGTTCGTGTCCCATACATGGACCTTCGATGCGACGCCCAAAGCCGCCAACGACAATGAGGGCGCCTGGCCGCTACTGCCCTTCCCGGACGGCTGGTACGCGGCCTCCTGAGTCCTCTGGCCAAGCCTTAAAACCCGGCCGCGCACGACCGGATCCTGCGATCAATTCTTGACGCTTTCCTCGCCGCTCTGGGTCGCCCGATCGTGGGCGGCAGGCGGAAAGATGCTGTCATAGATCGCGCGCGCCTCGCGAATGAGGCGAGCCCTCTCCAGCTCGGACTTCGGGATAAATCGGACGATCTCGCCCACGTGCTCTCCAGCTCGTTGTTGGGACTGCATCACCCAGTTGATGCGAACCCTATGCCAACCGACCTGAATCGGGGGTTTCCAACCACCCCGGGCGAACCCGGTGGGCGCGCTCCGCGCGCAGGCGCCATCGACAAGCGTGACAGCATGTCCGCAAGCCTATTTTTGATTATATATCAATGAGTTGCTATGGAGGCCACGACCAGAATTGAACTGGTGTACACGGTTTTGCAGACCGTTGCGTAACCACTCCGCCACGTGGCCCCATTGTCGAAAGGACGAGTTTGTCAGTGGGTAAGGATGACCTGGGCCATTCTCAACGGTCTGCGCGAAACGCACAAACGCTGACGAAAACGGTACAAGTTCCCCGAGAAGTCCCCACGCCCTCGGAGCGGTCCGAAGGTGCCACTCGAATATAGGGCCGCGTCCGGCCGGTCAACCCAGCGTGCGAAAGTCTGGCCAAGCTGCCGACTTCCGATAGCGTTCCAGTAGTTGACCCGGCATGATCTCTGTCGCCGGTGGCCGTACCCTGCCGGGCATGATGTCCGCCCCGGTCAAAGCCGACCCACCGATTCTGATCTGCTCGCGCTGCCGACGTCCGATGACGTTCTTAGCGACCCTCCCGGCCATCCTCGATCTGCCCGCAGTGCACGCCTTCCAGTGTCGCCCCTGTCTGCGCGTCGAGACGATCCCGCTGTCACCCTAAGGCGTTCGGCGTGCCTCGTTGCCCGCGCGTCCTCGGCGTATTCAGGACCGTTTGCCGCGGCGAAAATCGCCCCGGCGGCCCTTTGCTGCCGGCTTTGGCGCCAGTTCCGGCATCTCGGCCTGAACTTCGCGGTAGCGCGCCAGCATCCGTTCGAAGCTCGCATTCAGCGTCTCGGCGATATCCGGGCGCTTCTCCAGTCCGGCCAGCAGCATGGCCGCGGCTTCGATGGTCGACAGCCCGTCCTTGCGCGGCTCGCGGCGCAAGCGCCCGTAGCGCGACGGATGCGCCGGGTTGAGGATGACGCGCTGGCACTTCAGCATCCACGGATTGCGCCACCACAGCGCCTTGGCCTGGCTCCAGGTGCCATCGAGCAGCACCACGCCTTCGAGCTTTCCCAAGGCGGTGCGCTGGTTGTCTGCGATCTCGCCCTTGCGATTGAGCGCGACGATCTCGCCCTCCGCCTCGAGATCGGCCGCGCGGGCCGAGCCAAGATAGAGCACGGCCCAATGCGAGGCGTTCTCGATCGGATGGCCCAGCGCCTTGGACAGGCTCGGCCAGGACAGTCCAACCCGCAACGTCGCATCCGGGAAATGTCTGGCGAGCAGCCGTGCGGTACCCAGCGCCCTGTCCTGCTCCTGCGGATGCTGAAGGATCAGGAGCGACAGCTTGTTCTCGATCGGCGTGACACTGTCGCAGATGCAGAGCGGCATCGGCTTCTGGCAGTGCGGACATTCGGGGATCGGCTCGGGCGCTGCGGCCGTGATCTCAGCAGGTTTCGACATAACCGCCGCTATACGCTTCGCATGGCGGTTCAACAACCTATTCCGCCGGTGCCGCCAGCGCGCGCGGCTCGGAGCGCCGTCGCAGGCGATCGATCAGCAGGTAGATCACCGGCGTGGTGTAGAGCGTCAGGATCTGCGACACGAACAGGCCGCCGATGATGGTGATACCAAGCGGGCGGCGCAGCTCCGTGCCCGGCCCGGTCGCGACCACCAGCGGAAGGCCGGCGAACAACGCGGCCATGGTCGTCATCAGGATCGGGCGGAAACGTGCCTGGCACGCCTCAAAGATCGCTTCCGCCGAGGACAGGCCGCGCTGGCGCTCGGCATCGAGCGCGAAGTCGACCATCATGATGCCGTTCTTCTTGACGATGCCGATCAACAGGATGATGCCGACGAACGCGATCACCGTCAGCGGCGTGTTGGTGATCTGCAGCGCAAGCAGCGCGCCGAGGCCGGCTGACGGCAACGTCGAGATGATCGTGAGCGGATGGGCGAGGCTCTCGTAGAGCACCCCGAGCACGATATACATCGCCACCAGCGCGCCGAGGATTAGCAGCGGCTGCCGGCCGCTGGTCTTGGCGAAGTCGCCGGCATTGCCGTCAAAGCTGCCGCGAATGCCCTCGGGCATATGCAGCTCGTCGACCGCGCGCTGGATGTTCTGCGTTGCCGCCTGGAGCTGCACATCGGGCAACGTGTTGAACGACACGGTGGTCGAAGGCACCGACTGCGAATGGTAGACCGCGAGCGCGGCAAGCCCGCGCGTCGCATGCACCACCGCGGAGAGCGGCACCTGCACATCGCCCGCGCCCGCGACATAGATGCGATCGAGGTTGGACGGATCGACCTGGAATTTCGGATCGATTTCCAGCACCGTCATGTACTGGTTGCGCTGAGTATAGATGATCGAGATCTGACGCTGCGAGAAGGCGTTGTTCAGCGCATTGTCGATGTCCTGGACCTTGACGCCGAGGCTCGCGGCCTTCTGACGGTCGATGTTCAATGTAAGCTGAAGGCCGCCGGGATCACGGTCGCTGGAAACATCCGTGATGCCCTCGACCGTCTCCATGCGCTTGGCCACGATCGGCGCCCATTTCTGCAGCAGATCGAGATCGGTGCTGGAGAGCGTGTACTGGTAGTTTGAATCGCTCTGCCGGCCGCCGGCGCGAACGTCCTGCGCGGCGAACATGAAGAGGCGGATGCCGGGGACCGGAAACAGTGCCTTCCGCAGCCGATCAATCACCACCTGGGTCGAGACGTGATCCCGCTCCTCCGGCGGCTTCAGGCTGATGAACATGACGCCGCGGTTCGAGGTCGCGCCCCCCGGCCCGCCTCCGCCGCCGACGGTCGACCCGATGCCGGCGACCGCCGGATCCTGCATCACGATGTCGGCGAGGCGCTGCTGGAGCGTCAGCATCGACTGGAACGAGATATCGGCCGAGGCGCGCGTCGCGCCGATGACGAAGCCGGAATCATCCGTCGGGAAATAGCCCTTGGGCACCTTGGCGTAGAGCAGCACCGTCAGGCCGATGGTGGCGAAGAACACCAGCAGCGTCAGCAGCGGGAACTCGAGCACCGCGCGCAAGGTGCGGGCGTAAAAGGAGACGATGCGCGACAGCGAGCCTTCGATCAGGCGGTCGAACAGCGTGGCAGATCCTGAGGGCGTCTGCCTGATGTAATGGGCGCAGATCATCGGCGTGACCGTCAGCGAGACCAGCGTCGAAACGACGATCGCGAAGGTCAGCGTCAGCGAGAACTCGCGCAGCAGCCGACCGACAATGCCGTCCATGAAGATCAGCGGGGTGAACGCGGCGATCAGCGACAGGCTGATCGAGACCACGGTGAAGCCGATCTGCCTGGCCCCTTCCAGCGCGGCCCGCATCGGCCGCATGCCGTGCTCGAGATTGCGGAACATGTTCTCGATCATCACGATGGCGTCGTCGACCACGAAGCCGACCGAGATCGCCAGCGCCATCAGCGACAGATTGTCGATCGAGAAGCCGGCGACCCACATCCCGGCGCAGGTGCCGGCCAGCGCCAGCGGCACCGAGATGCCGGCGGCGATGGTCGGCGTCACGCGGCGCAGGAACACGAACACCACGACCATCACCAGGATGGCGGTTGCGAGCAATGTCCACTGCATGTCCATGACGCTGGCGCGGATCGTCGAAGTGCGGTCGACCAGCGTGGAGACATCGACGCCGGCCGGGATCCACTGCTTCAGCGCGGGGATCAGCGCCTTGACCCGGTCGACGGTGTCGATGACGTTGGCGTCGCCCTGCTTGGTGATCTGGATCAGCACCGCCGGCTGCTTGTTGAACCAGGCGATCGAGCGCGCGTTGCGGACGCTGTCCTCGATGTCGGCGACATCGGAGAGCCGGACGAAATTGCCGTTCGCACTCTTGACGACGATGTCGCGGAATTCTTTCGCCGTGCGCATCTGCCGGTTGAGCGCGAGCGTCTCGCTCTGACGCTCGCCGTTGAAGATGCCGACGGGACCGAGCGGGTTGGCGTTGACGATCGCGGTCCGGACGTCGTCGGTGGCGATGCCCGCATTCGACAGCGCCACCGGGTTGAGCTGGATCCGCACCGCCGGCTGGTCGGCGCCTGACACAGTCACGTCACCGACCCCAGGCACCTGCGAGATGCGCTGCGCCAGCACGGTATCGGCGACGTCGTAGATGGCGCTGGCGGACAACGTCTTCGAGGTCAGCGCCAGCACAAAGACGGGCGCGCCGGCCGTGTTCGCTTTGCGAAAGCGCGGCAGCGCTGGCAGATCGCTTGGCAAATCCACCAGCGCGGCGTTGATGGCGGCCTGCACGTCGCGCGCCGCCTTGTCGATGTTGCGGCCGATGTCGAACTGGAGCTGGATGTTCGACGTGCCGAGCGAGCTCGTCGACGTGATCTGGTTGATCCCTGCGATCTCGCCGAGCCGCCGTTCCAATGGCGCAGCGACGGTTGCGGCCATCACCGACGGATCGGCGCCGGGACGGCTTGCCGAGACGAAGATCGCGGGGAAGTCGACGTTCGGAACGGATGCGACCGGCAGGAACTCGTAGGCGACGCCGCCCAGCAGGAACAGCCCGATCGACAGCAGCGTGGTTGCGACCGGGCGGCGAATGAACGGCTCCGAGATCGATGCCATCACTGCATCCCCTCGGTCGCGCCGGCCGTGGGCGCGTCGGGCTCCGGCGGCGGCAAGGCCTGCTCGAGGCGGCGGTTGATGCGATCGAGCGCGAGGTAGATCACCGGGGTGGTGTAGAGCGTCAGCAGCTGGCTCAGCAGCAGGCCGCCGATGATGGAGATGCCGAGCGGAAAGCGCAGCTCGGCGCCGGTGCCGCTCTCGATCGCCAGCGGCAGTGCGCCGAACAGCGCGGCCAGCGTCGTCATCATGATCGGGCGGAAGCGCAACAGGCACGCCTGCACGATCGCCGCATGCGCCGGCATGCCCTGCCCGCGCTCGGCCTCGAGCGCGAAGTCGATCATCATGATCGCGTTCTTCTTGACGATGCCCATCAACAGGATTATGCCGATCAGGCCGATCACCGAGAGGTCCTGCCCGCACAGGATCAGCGCCAAGATGGCGCCGACGCCGGCCGAGGGCAGCGTCGAGAGGATGGTGATCGGGTGGATGTAGCTCTCATAGAGCACGCCCAGCACGATGTAGATCGTGATCACGGCGGCGAGCAGCAGCCAGGGCTGGCCGGCGAGCGCCTTGGCGAATTCGGCGGCATCGCCTGCGTAGACGCCGACGATGCTGTTGGGCATGCCGATGCGGGTCTCGATCGTCTTTACCGCTTCGACGGCATCGCCGAGCGCCGCGCCCGGCGCGAGATTGAAGCTGAGCGAGATCGCCGGGAATTGCGCCTGGTGCGAAATCGCGAGCGGCGCCGTGGTGCGCTTCAGCGTCGCCACCGCGGAGAGCGGCACCTGGGCGTTCGGCGCGCCGATCGTGGCACTCGCCCCGCCCGGCAGATAGAGTTTCGACAGGATCGAGGGATCGCGCTGGTACATCGGCAGCGCTTCCAGCACCACGCGGTACTGGTTGGCCTGGCCGTAGATGGTCGAGATCTGCCGCTGCGCAAACGCGTCGTTCAGCGTGTCGGTGATGGCCTGCAGGCTGACGCCGAGCTGGCCGGCACGGGTGCGATCGACATCGAGCTGCGCGCGCAGGCCACCTTCCTGCGCCTCAGAAGAGACATCGCGGAACAAGGGCTCGCGCCGCATCTCGTCGACGAGCTTTCGCGCCCATTCGGAAACCAACGTCGCATCGGTGCCGGTCAGCGTGTACTGGTATTGCGAGCGGCTCGACTGGGTCGAAATCTGCACATCCTGCACCGGCTGGAAGTAGACGGTCATGCCGGGAATGCCTGACACACGCTCTTTCAGCCGGGTCACGACTACGGCGACATCGTCACGCCGCTCGCCGCGCGGCTTCAGCGTCATGACGAGGCGCCCGACATTGGTGGTCGGATTGACCGACCCCGCACCGATGACCGAGACCACACCTGTCACGTCGGGATCGGCCTTGATGGCGTCGGCGGCCTCAGCCTGCCGCTTCTGCATCTCCGCGAACGACACATCCGGGCCCGCCTCCGTCACCGCCGTGATCGAGGCCGTGTCTTGAAGCGGCAGGAAACCCTTTGGCGCGACAACGTAGAGGATCAGGGTCGCGACCAGCGTCGCGAAGGTCACGACCAGCGTGGCGCGCTGACGCTCCAGCACCCAGAGCAGCGTGCGGTGGTAGAATTCGACGGTACGGTCGATGAAGCGGCTGATGGCAGCAAGGCCCGGCACCGCAAGCTCCTGATGCGCATGCCGAAGCAGCCGCGAGCACATCATCGGCGTCAGCGTCAACGACACCACCGCAGAGGTCACGACCGCGATAGTCAGCGTCAGCGCGAATTCGCGGAACATGCGTCCGACAAGGCCCGACATGAACAAAAGCGGGATGAACACCGCGATCAGTGATACCGTCAGCGAGATCACGGTGAAGCCGATTTCGCTGGCACCCTTCAGCGAGGCCTGCATCGCGCTGTCGCCATTCTCCATGTGGCGGACGATGTTCTCGATCATGACGATGGCATCATCGACGACGAAGCCGGTGCCGATCGTGAGCGCCATCAGCGACAGATTGTCGAGGCTGAAGCCGGCAAAATACATGATGCCGAAGCTCGTGATCAGCGACAGCGGCAGCGCTACGCCCGCGATCAGCGTAGCGCGCAACGAGCGCAGAAACAGAAGCACCACCAGCGTCACCAGCACCACGCTGAGGACCAGCGTGAACTGCACATCGTGGACCGAAGCGCGAATGGTGACAGTGCGGTCGGAGACGATGGTGAGATTCACGCCCGCCGGAATGGCACGCTGAACCCTCGGGATTTCGGTTCGGATCTGTTTGACGACGTCGATCACATTGGCGCCGGGCTGGCGCTGGATGTCGATGATGACGGCCGGCGTGCCCTGGTACCAGCCGCCGGTGCGGTCGTTCTCGAGCCCGTCGACGATCTGCGCGACGTCGCCGATCGTCACCGGCGAACCGTTGCGATAGGCGATGATGATCGGCCTGTAGGCGTCGGCGGCGGCGATCTGGTCGTTGGCGGCGATGATGTAGGATTGCTGGGCGCCGTCGAGCGAGCCCTTGGGCCCGGAGACGTTGGCATTGGCGATCGCGGCGCGCAGATCCTCCATGGCGATGCCGTAGGCCGCAAGGCGCGCCAGATCGGCCTGGATGCGCACGGCCGGCTTCAACCCGCCGAGCACGGAAACGCGGCCGACGCCGGATATCTGGCTGAGACGCTGGGCCAGCAGCGTGTCGGCGATGTCGCTCATGGCGCGCAGCGAGATCGTGTCCGAGCGTAGCGCCAGGGTCATGACCGGCGCATCCGCCGGATTCACCTTGGCGTAGGTCGGCGGATAAGGCAGCGTCTTGGGCAGGACGCCGGCGGCGGCATTAATCGCCGCCTGCACGTCCTGGGTAGCGCCGTCGATGTCGCGGTTGAGGTCGAACTGGAGCGATATCTGGCTGACGCCGAACGAGCTGGTCGAGTTCATGGCCGTCAGCGACGGGATCTGACCGAGCTGCCGTTCCAGGGGCGCCGTGATCAGCGAGGCGATCACGTCCGGGCTTGCACCCGGCAACTGTGTCGTCACCTGCACGGTCGGGAAGTCGACCTGGGGCAGCGCGGACACCGGCAGCGCGAAATAGCCCAGCAGCCCGCCGATGAGCAGCGCAATGCCGAGCAGCGAGGTCGCGATCGGACGGCGAATGAAGGGTTCGGAGACACCCATGGGTTACGCCTGCCGCTTCAAGCGGCTGTTGTCGGGATCATGGCTGCTTGGCTCCAGGTCCCGATGCACTCGGACTTGCCCCTGGCCCCGGTGCAGGTCCAGTCTGGCCCTTCTGGTCGCCTTCGCTGCTCTTCCGCTTGGCACGGAACTCGCTGTCCTTGCTCTGGCCGTCCTTCTGGCCGTCCTTTTTCTGAGCATCCGGCGCACGCGTGCGCTTGCGCGGGGCGAGATCGGCCGACGGCGTCTGCTCGTCACGGCCG
This sequence comes from Bradyrhizobium sp. UFLA06-24, assembly GCF_054967145.1. Taxonomy (NCBI): domain Bacteria; kingdom Pseudomonadati; phylum Pseudomonadota; class Alphaproteobacteria; order Hyphomicrobiales; family Nitrobacteraceae; genus Bradyrhizobium; species Bradyrhizobium sp. UFLA06-24. The sequence goes on along the minus strand of NZ_JADFUE010000034.1, from coordinate 33,840 downwards.
ATGATGACCTTGGAGCCGTCGGACAGATTGGCAAAGCCCGTGGTGACGACCTTGTCGTTCGCCGTCAGACCGGTCGCGATGACCGCGTCGTGCTCGTTCTGCTGAGTCACCGTCACGGGCTTGGCCGAGACGATGTCACCCTCGCCGATGACGTAGCTGAAGGTGCCGATCGGTCCGCGCTGCACCGCCGATGTCGGCACCACCAGCGCCTGCGTCAAGGTCTCGACCTTGAGGCGGACATTGACGAACTGGCCCGGCCAGAGCTGGTAATTGGCATTGGGGAATTCGGCCTTGAGCTTGAGCGTGCCGGTGGTCTGGTCCACCTGGTTGTCGATGCCGGTAAGCTTGCCGGTGTCGATCACCGTGACGCCGTCGTTGCCGAACACATCGACCGACAGCGCGCCTTTCGCGGCGGCCGCATTGACGCGCATGATCTGCTGCTGCGGCAGGCTGAACCACACCGCGATCGGCTGCAATTGCGTGATGACGACGAGGCCGGTGGTGTCGGCCGCGTGGATGATGTTGCCCTGATCGACCTGGCGCAGACCGACACGGCCCGAGATCGGCGCGACGATCTTGGTGTAGCTCAGCGTCGCCGCCGCATTGTCGATCGCGGCCTGGTCCGCCTTGACCAGCGCCTCCGTCTGCGCGACCGCGGCGCGCTGGGTGTCGGCCTGCTGCTTGGAGCCGGCGTTGGACGCGGCGAGCTGCTCATAGCGCGTCAGGTCGATGCGCTGGTTGGCGAGCTGGGCTTCGTCCTGCGCCTTCTTGGCGACGGCCTGGTCATAGGTCGCCTGATAAAGCGCCGGATCGATCTCGCCGAGCACGTCGCCTTTCTTGACGTCCTGGCCTTCAGTGAACTTCACCGCGATCAGCTTGCCGTCGACCTGCGAGCGCACCGTGACCGTGTTGAGCGCCCGGATCGCGCCGACGCCGTCGAGATAAACAGGAACATCCTGGACCCTGGGCATTGCCGCCAGCACCGGCACCGGCAGATCCGGGCGCTGCTGGCCACGACCGAAGCCGGCTTGCTGCTGCGGCTGCTGGTGCCACACGGTCCAGCCGAGATAACCGAGGCCGCCCAGGATCGCGAGCGTGATCAGCGTCATGAGGAAGCCGCGGCCGCGCGATTTTTTCGCCGTCCCGCCTTCTTGAGCGCCTTGCTTCGTATCCGGCTTAAAGAGCATTGACCGGCTTCTCCATTCGCGGCTCCCAGCCGCCGCCGAGCGCCTGATACAGGCTGACAATGGCAAGAAGGCGCGCGAGTTGCGCCTGTGACAGGGCGTCTTCCGCTGTGAACAGGGTCAGCTGGGTGTTGAGCACAGTGACGATGTCGGCGGTGCCGGCGCGCAATTGCTGCTCCGACAGGTCGAAGGCCCGGCGCGAGGCGTTGAGGACATCACGCTGCAATTGCAGCTTGATCGTGGTCTGCTTGATCGAAAACAGCGCATTGTCCACGTCGGTGAAGGCCTGGACGATGGTCTTGCGGTAGGTCTGCAGCAACTCGTCCTGTCGTGCCTTGGCATATTCGAAATTGCCGAGGATCTTGCCGCCGTCGAAGATCGGCTGTGTCGCGCTGCCGACCAGCTGGAAGAAGGCCGCGTGCGGCTGGAACAGGGAGACCAGCGCCGAGCTCTGATAGCCGCCATTGCCGGTGAGCTGGATGGTCGGGAAGAACTGCGCGCGGGCATTGCCGATATTGGCGGTGGCTGAGGCAAGCTGGGCTTCTTGCCGGCGGATGTCGGGTCGCTGCGTCAACAGCTCCGACGGCAAGCCAGGCGTGACGCGCGGGATCGCAATCCTGTCCAGCGAGCCGCCCGCGAGGCGCACGCTCTCCGGCGGGCGCGACACCAGCACCGCCAGTGCATTGGTGTTCTGGTCGAGGGTCTGGCGCAGCGGCGGCACCAGCGCCTTCTGGTTCGCCAGCACGCTCTCCTGTTGGGCGACGTCGAGATCGGTTCCCGTCCCCGCCTTGCGGCGCTCGCGAATGGCATCGAGAATGCGCTGGGCACTGGCGATGTTGCGCTGGGCCGTGCGCAGCCGGTCCTGCGAGGCGAGCACCTGGAAATAGGCATTGGCAACGGCGGCAAGCGTCGTCAGCGCGACGGTGTCGCGGTCGAAGCGGCTGGCATGGGCGGTCTCCTCCGCCGTTTGCAGCGCGTCGCGGTTCTGGCCCCAGAAGTCGAGCTGGTAGCTGGCGCTCAGCGAAGCCTGGTAATTGACGACCTCGCGGCCGCCATTGGTCAGTCCCGAAGCCGAGGAGCCGGAGGTGCGCGAATAGGTCTCTTGTCCCGTCCCCGACAGGCTCGGCAACAATGCCGCGCCTGCCTGCCGCGCCTGCGCGTCGGCCTCGACGATGCGCGAGACGGCGGCGGCGATGTCGAGATTGACGGTTTGCGCCTCCTCCATCAGCTGCGTCAGCTCCGCCGAGCGGAAGCCGCGCCACCAATCCAGCGATGGCGGCGCATCGACCTTCCCGGCGTATTTGTATTGCGCGGGCACATCCAGTGCGGGATCGGGCAGGTCTTGGGTCAGCACGCAGGCACCCGAGCTCGACGCAAGGCACACCACCGCGGCCGCACGCAGCGTCCGGGATGCCGATCCGATCAACTGCCGCATGGCTGGAATCCGCTGTGTCACTTCCAACCCTCTACCGGGCTGATCGTGCCACCGCCGCGCGGCCGGATCGCCGATTCGCGGGCGGACGGCCGGAGGCCTCTCTGAAACTCGTTCACAGCGTGATGCTTTCTGCGCAACCTGAAACCCATATTAGCCGGGCGCGGAACTGCGGGACAGTCCCGCACTTGCGAAGCACACGGCTCGATGAGGCGATGCCGGGGTCATTGGAATGAAGGATATCCCTGTCTCGCAATCACTTCTTCCACTTCCGAAACATCCGGAAACGCGGGTCAAGCTTACCAAGATTTCATGTGATATTGCAGCCACACTTGCCCCGAAGCCGCCGAACCGGAGCTGGGCTCCACCGAAACCTGCACCGCAACGCACCTTAGCTGCGTCACGCCAGGCAGGCCACTTCCACAATGCGCATCGGGGTCGTCAGAACGGGAATTGCCGGCAATGCGGCAGCCTGCACGCTTTCCCGGCGCGATCCACTAACGGTCCTTGGCACGCGGCAAAACACGTCCCTATATTATTGATCGCTGACCGTTTGCCGGGGCGCGCTCGGGTGCAGCGATAGGAGCGGGATGAGCGCGCTCGGACAGTATCCGTGGGGGTCGTGGATCTGCCGATGCCGAATGCTATCTCGGTGACACCTGATGACGTCGATACAGTGCTTGCGGACCTGCCGCGCATCGTGCGCCTTGCGCTCACCTTCGGCTCGCGACTGCGGCGGGGCACCCTCGATGTCACTCTGCCCGATGGGCGCGTGATCAGGCTCGGCGGAGTTGAGCCGGGTCCAAAAGCGGTCATGCGCCTGCACAATTACGGCTTCGCCTCGCGCCTGATCAAGGGCGGCGACATCGGCATTGCCGAAGCCTATCTCGCCGGCGACTGGGATACGCCTGATCTCACGCAATTTCTCTACCTATTCTGCGTCAACCACGACCTGATCCAGGCCATGCTGCGCGACAAGCCCTTGATGCGGTTCGTGCAGATGATGCGGCACTGGTTCAACCGCAACACCCGTCGCCAGGCACGGCGCAACATCCACGCCCACTACGACATCGGCAACGCGTTCTACGCGGCTTGGCTCGATCCGAGCATGACCTATTCGTCCGCCTTGTTCGAAGAATCGACCGCAGATCTCACGGCCGCGCAGACCAACAAATATCGCCGCCTCGCCGAGGCGATCGATCTGAAGCCAGGCCAGAAGCTGCTCGAGATCGGCTGTGGCTGGGGCGGCTTCGCCGAATTTGCGGCCAAGACTTTTGGCGCGCGCGTGGTTGGGTTGACGATCTCGACCGAGCAGCGCGACTTTGCGCAAAAGCGCATCTTTGAGGCGGGCCTCGCCGAGAAGGTCGAGATCCGGCTCCAGGACTATCGCGACGAGCGCGATCGTTACGACCGGATCGCTTCGATCGAGATGATCGAGGCGGTCGGCGAGCAGTTCTGGCCGCGCTATTTCGCCCAGTTACGTGACCGGCTGCTGCCCGGCGGGTTGGCCGGCATCCAGGCCATCACGATACAGGACAAGCTTTTCCAGGGCTACCGGCGCGAGGTCGACTTCATCCAGCGCTATGTCTTTCCCGGGGGCATGCTGCCCTCGCCGGCGATCTTGAAGTCGCTGGGAGAGCGGTTTGGCGTTCCTGTTATCCGCGAGCGCATCTTTGGACAAGATTATGCCAAGACGCTCGCCACCTGGCGAAATAATTTCCGTGCGGCGTGGCCAGGTCTCGTGCCGCTCGGTTTCGACGACCGGTTCCGGCGGCTGTGGGAGTACTATCTCGCCTATTGCGAGGCCGGATTCCTCTCCGGCAACATCGACGTCCGGCAGGTCATCTTCGCAAAGCAGCAATAAGAGTTTGCGCCCTCGCCTTGTGTGGCCGGCGACCCTACTTTAGGGTCGCGCCCATATCTTGAACCAGCCGGTAATTGTCTGACATGACCATCAAAAACGACGTTGTCGACGCCATCGGCAACACTCCGCTCATCAAGCTCAAGCGCGCCTCCGAACTGACCGGCTGCACCATCCTCGGCAAGGCCGAGTTCATGAATCCCGGTCAGTCGGTCAAGGATCGCGCCGGCAAATGGATGATCCTGGAAGCCGAGAAGCGCGGCGAGCTGAAGCCGGGCGGCCTTGTGGTGGAAGCGACCGCCGGCAACACCGGAATTGGCCTTGCGGTCGTAGCCAGCGCGCGCGGCTATCGCACGCTGATCGTAATTCCGGAGACGCAGAGCCAAGAGAAGAAGGACTTCCTGCAGCTGTGCGGCGCCGAGCTCCTGGAATCGCCGGCACTGCCCTACTCCAATCCGAACAACTATCAGCATGTCGGGCGCCGCTTGGCCGACGAGCTGCGCAAGACCGAACCGAACGGCGTGCTGTTCGCGGATCAGTGGAACAACCTCGACAATGCCAAGGCGCATTACGACTCGACCGGTCCCGAGATCTGGGAGCAGACCGGCGGCAAGATCGACGGCTTCGTCTGCTCGGTCGGCAGCGGCGGCACGCTGGCCGGCACCAGCCGCTATCTGAAAGAGAAGAACAAGAACATCCGGATTGCCTGCGCCGATCCGCATGGCGCCGGCATGTTCGAATATTTCAGGACCGGTGAAGCCAAGGCGACGCCCGGTGACTCCATCACTGAGGGCATCGGGCTCGGCCGCAAGACCGCGATCGTCGAGAGTGCGAAGGTCGATGATGCATTCCTCGTTCCCGATGCCGAAGCCGTCACTGTGATCTACGAGTTGCTCCAGCACGAAGGCCTGTGCCTCGGCGGCTCGACCGGCATCAACATTGTCGGCGCGATGCGGCTGGCAAAGCAGCTTGGGCCGGGCAAGACCATCGTCACCGTGCTCTGCGATTCCGGCAGCCGCTACCAGTCCAAGCTGTTCAACGCCGACTTCATGCGCGCCAAGAACCTGCCGGTGCCGGAATGGCTGGAGAAGCGCAGCAACATCAAGTTGCCGTTCGTCTAGCGCCTGGCGGTCGACGCCAAGCCGCTCACACCAGATCGGACGCGCTCCCGGACTTCAGCGCAGGATCTGGCTCAGGAACAGTTTCGTGCGGGCGTGCTGGGGCGTGGCGAAAAACTCGTTCGGCGTGTTGGCCTCGATGATCTGGCCGGCATCCATGAACACGACGCGGTTGGCGACCTCCCGGGCAAAGCCCATCTCGTGGGTCACGACCAGCATGGTCATGCCCTCCTTGGCTAGGTCGACCATGGTGTCGAGGACCTCCTTGACCATTTCGGGGTCGAGCGCCGAGGTCGGCTCGTCGAACAGCATCACCTTCGGGTTCATCGTCAGGGCGCGCGCGATCGCGACCCGCTGCTGCTGACCGCCTGACATCTGCCCGGGAAACTTGTTGGCCTGGTGCGGAATCTTGACCCGCTCCAGGAATTTCATCGCGGTCTCCTCGGCATCCTTCTTGGGAATGTTGCGCACCCAGATCGGCGCCAGCGTGCAATTGTCCAGCACGGTGAGATGCGGAAACAGATTGAAGCTCTGGAACACCATGCCGACTTCGCGGCGCACCGCATCGACATGCTTGAGGTTCGGCCCGAGCTCGATGCCATCAACGACGATCTCGCCCTCCTGGAATTCCTCCAGCGCGTTGATGCAGCGGATCAGCGTCGACTTGCCTGAACCCGACGGACCGCAGATCACGATGCGCTCGCCCTTCTCGACCTCGAGGTCGATGTCGCGCAGCACGTGAAAGTCGCCATACCATTTGTTCAGGCCGGAAATCTTGACGATGGGGTCGGACACGGTGAGCTCCATCAGTTGCGGCGGTGGGCATTGAGGCGGCGCTCGCCGAAGAGCGAGTAGCGCGACATGCCGAAGCAGAAGCCAAAGTAGATGATTCCGGTGAAGGCGAAGCCGGTGAAGGCGGTCGAGGGCGTGGTCCAGACCGGATCGGCGAAAGAGGCGCGCAGCGAGCCGAGCAGATCGAACAGCGCGACGATCGAGACCAGCGAGGTGTCCTTGAACAGCGAGATGAAGCTGTTGACGATGGCGGGGATGACGTGGCGCAGTGCCTGCGGCAGCACGATCAGCGAAGTGGTCTTCCACCAGGACAGGCCGAGCGCGGAGGCCGCCTCGCCCTGCCCGCGCGGCACCGCCGCCAGACCGCCACGCAGATTCTCGGCCTGATAGGCGCCGGTGAACAGCGACACTCCGATCAGTGCGCGCACCAGGCCGTCGACGGTGAAATTGCCCGGCAGGAACAGAGGCAGCATGTAGGTCGCAAAAAACAGCACGGTGATCAACGGCACGCCGCGCCAGAATTCGATATAGATGATCGAGAAGATCCGGATCAGGGGAATGGTCGATCGCCGGCCGAGCGCCAGCGCAACGCCGATCGGCAATGACGCCACGATGCCAGTGATCGCGATCACCAGCGTCACCAGTAGCCCGCCCCACAGCCGCGTGTCGACGATCGGCAAGCCGCCGTGATCGAGCCCCATCAGCTTGATCACCGCGGCCATCGCGGCGAACGTGGCGAGGCTGGCGATCAGCGGTCGGGAACCGGTGCGCGCGCCGCCACCGAGCACGAACAGGATCGCCGATACGATCACGGCCGTGATCAGGAAGTCGAGCCAGGGCCCCTGTCCTGCCGCCTGCATCTGGTCGCGCAGCCAGGTCAATGGAAAGATCACCCAGTGCAGCAACGTGCCGACCAGCCCGGTGATGCTGCCGATCGCCCAGAGCAGCGGGCCGGCGGCCGAACTCTTGCTCAGACCGACCAGAACCTCGCCGACGCCGCTGATGCTGTCGGCGAACAATTGCAGCAGGCCCGCCACCCAGCTCACGCCGAAGCCGGTGATGCCGCCGCCATGCAGCAGGAAGAATGCCACCACCGGAAAGGCGAAGAAGAACAGCCCGGCATTCAAGCCCTTGGCCGGCAACTTCGGAATGAGCAGCGGCAACAGCAGCACTGCGCCGAGCGCAAAGGTCAGGTTGACCCGCCAGAGTTCGGCCTCCGGATAGAAGCCGTAGAAGAGCTGCGTGGACTTGGCCTGGATAAAGGGCCAGCAGGCGCCGACCGGATGGCCGGCATTTTCGGCGAGGCAGGCCGTGCGATCCTTGCCGCTCCAGACCGCATCGACCAGCAGGAACTTGATGGTGGGAACGACGGTGTACCAGACCAGCAAGAGGCCGAGGATCGTCAGCAGGATATTGGTCGGCGAGTTCAACAGGCGCGTGCGCACGAAGCCGACGAAACCGGTGGTCGTCACCGGCGCGGGGCGCTCGGCAACCAGATCCTGCCGGACAAAGGAGGACGAGGCGGCCAGATCGCTCATGCACTCAGGCTCCGGCTAAGGCGCCAGCCGTAGATGCTCATGATGGCGCTGGTGGCGAGCGAGATCAGGAGATAAACACCCATCGTCATGACAAGGATCTCGATCGCCTGTCCGGTCTGGCTTAATGCCGTGCCGGCGAACACCGAGACCAGGTCGGGATAGCCGATCGCGACCGCAAGCGACGAGTTCTTCGTCAGGTTGAGGTATTGGTTGGTGAGCGGCGGCACGATCACGCGCATGGCCTGCGGCACCACGATCAGCCGCAAGGTCGCGCCGCGACTGAGGCCCAGCGACGAGCCTGCCTCCATCTGCCCCTTATGGACCGACAGGATGCCGGCGCGGACGATCTCGGCGATGAAGGCCGCCGTGTAGGTCGACAATCCGACCGTCAATGCGACGAGCTCCGGAATGATCCGCGCGCCGCCGGCGAAATTGAATCCCTTCAGCTGCGGAAATTCGAACGTGACAGGTGGACCGAACGCAAGCATCGTGACAACAGGCAATCCGACGAGCAATGTCAGCACGTACGGCCAGATCCGGATCGCGCGACCTCGAGCAAACAGCGCCCGCCGCGCATAGCTGCGCAAAACCAGCGAGGCGACGATGCCGAGCGCCACCACGGCGAGGAACGGAACGAGGCCGGGCTGCCCCTCCGGGGACGGCACGATCACGCCCCGATTGTTGAGGAAGATCGCATTGAAGATCGAAAGGCTCTGCCGCGGCGCCGGCAATGCGGCGAGCACGGCGAGATACCAGAACAGGATCTGGAACAAGAGCGGCAGGTTGCGGATGGCCTCGACATAGAGGCCGCCGACGCGCGATACCAGCCAGTTCGGCGACAAACGGCAGATTGCAACGACGAAACCGATCAAGGTCGCAAAGAAGATGCCGACCACCGAGACCAGCAACGTGTTCAGGATGCCGACCAGGAAGACGCGGAAGTAAGTGTCGGACCCCGAATAGGAGATCAGGGTCTGATTGACGTCGAAGCTGGCGCTGTTGTTGAGGAACCCGAAACCCGCAGCGATGTGCTGGGCTTCCAGGTTGGTGCGGGCGTTCGAGATGACCTCATAGACAATCCAGGCCAGGATCGCGCCAAAGACGAGCTGGACGGCAACGCCGTTCCAGCCTGCCTTGCCGCCGAGCGCGCGCTTCAGCTTCAGCGCGAGTTGCGGTGGCGGTTTCCGGGCCTCGACGCCCATCGGCGCAGCCTGCGCGTCGACCGATCAGCGGATCGGCGGCGCGTATTGCAGGCCGCCCTTGGTCCAGAGATTGTTGAGACCACGGCTGATCTTGAGCGGCGAACCGGCCCCGACATTGCGATCGAACGACTCGCCGTAATTGCCCACCGCCTTCACGATCCGGATCACCCAGTCCTTGGTGAGGCCAAGCTGTTCGCCGAGATTGCCGTCGGTGCCGAGCACCCGCTTCAGCTCCGGCTTGTCGGACTTCGCCATCTCGTCGACGTTCTTCTGGGTGATACCGAGTTCCTCGGCCGTGACCATCGCGAACAGCGTCCATTTCACGATGTCGAACCATTGATCGTCGCCGTGGCGCACCATCGGTCCCAGCGGTTCCTTCGAAATGATCTCGGGGAGCACGACATGATCGGCAGGGTTCGTCAGCTTCAGGCGGCTGGCATAGAGTCCGGATGAATCGTCGGTGAAAACGTCGCAGCGCCCGGACTCGTAGGCCTTGATCGCTTCGTCGATCGTGCCGAACGCGATCACCTCGTACTTCATGTTGTTGGCCTTGAAGTAGTCGGCGAGGTTCAGCTCGGTGGTGGTGCCGGTCTGGACGCAAACTGAGGCGCTGTTGAGCTCCAGCGCGGAATTGACCTTGAGCGACTTCTTCACCATGAAGCCCTGCCCGTCATAGTAGGTGACGCCAGTGAAATTGGCCCCGAGCGAGGTATCGCGCGACACCGTCCAGGTGGTGTTGCGCGACAAGACGTCGATCTCGCCGGATTGCAGCGCCGTGAAGCGGTCCTTGGCCGACAGCGGCACGAACTTGATCTTGGTCGGATCGTTCAAGACCGCCGCCGCGATCGCGCGGCAGACGTCGACATCGATACCGGTCCAGTTGCCCTTGTCGTCGGGCGAGGAGAAGCCGGGCAGGCCCTGGCTGACGCCGCAGGACAGCATGCCGCGGTCCTTGATGGTCTTGAGCGTTTGCGCGTCGGCGGCCTGGGCAGAGAGGCCGGCGGCGAGAGCAAGAGAGAGAGCCAGGGTTACGCGTTTCATGGGCTGAAGGCCTTTCAAGATCGTCTCAACGTCAGGAATGTTGTCTCAGGATCGTCTCTGCCGGGGCAAATCCTAGGAAAGACCTGCCTTGCAAGAGTCATGCTGGAAAACCTTGCCGAACACTCGCCCATCCTGAGAGGCCATACCCTAATCCCCGCCGCAGGCGCCCGCCTTTGTGGCTGTGGCGCAAGGTCCGGTCAGACGATGGATCGAAGGTCGCGGCTGCCCCTCAACATGCGGCGACTGAATAGCACCTGCGCATCACAGAACGACTGGCGAGCCGGGTCAAGGGGTTGACGGGACTCTTCTGTGTTCTGTTATTAACATCTGCGGCCTTCGGGCCGTCCCGACCGTGCGATCCGCGCCGGCGGCAACGCGCTTTTTGAAAGCAGACGCATGGATTCCTCGCCCCCCCTCCAGCAGCAGGCCGAAACCCGGCTGGTCACCTCCGGCCGCGACACCAAGGCACAGAAGGGGTTCGTCAATCCGCCAGTGTTCCACGGCTCGACCGTGCTCTATCCGACCGCCGAGGACCTACATGCCCATCGCGGCGAGTTCACCTATGGCCGCCACGGCACCCCGACCACGCGCGCCTTCCAGGACACGCTGATGGCGCTGGAGGGCCCGCAATGCGCCGGCGTCGGCATCGTGCCGTCGGGGCTTTCGGCGATCTCCACCACCCTTCTCTCGGTGCTGAAGACCGGCGACCATCTTCTGGTCGTCGACAACATCTACCGGCCCTCACGCAATTTTTGCAATGGCATGCTCGCCCGCTACGGCGTCGAGACCACCTATTTCGATCCACTGATCGGTGCGGGCATCGAAAAGCTGTTCAAGCCCAACACCCGTGCCGTGCTGGTCGAGGCGCCGGGCTCGCAGTCGTTCGAGATGCCCGACATCCGCGCCATCGCCGAGGTCGCGCATGCGAAGGACGCGCTCGTCATCGACGACAACACGTGGGCAACGCCGCTCTACCACCGCTCGCTGGAGCAAGGCGTCGACATCTCCATGCAGGCCGCCACCAAATATATCGGCGGCCATTCCGACATCATGTTCGGCACCATCTCGGCCAACGCCAAGGCCTGGCCGCAGATCACGGAAGGCATCCGCCTGCTCGGCGTCTGCGCCGGACCTGATGACGTCTTCCTGGCGTTGCGTGGTCTGCGCACGCTTTCAGTGCGGCTCGCGCAGCATCATCGCTCCGGCCTCGACATGGCGCGCTGGCTCGCCGCCAGACCCGAGGTCGCGCGCGTGCTGCATCCGGGGCTCGAGACCGATCCGGGTCATGCGATCTGGAAGCGCGACTTCACCGGCGCCTCGGGCCTTTTCAGCATCGTGCTGAAGCCGGCTCCGCAGCAGGCCGTCGACACCATGCTCAACACGCTCAAGCTGTTCGGCATGGGCTTTTCCTGGGGCGGCTTCGAGAGCCTTGCGATTCCCTTCGACTGCGACGCCTATCGCACCGCGACCAAATGGGCGCCGGGCGGTCCGACACTGCGCCTTCACATCGGGCTCGAGAGCGTCGACGATCTCAAGGCCGATCTCGATCGCGGCTTCGCTGCCCTCAAAGCGGCAATGTGAGCCTGCTCACAAGGCAATGCGCCTGCGGAACGTACAACTGGCGCAGACGTTAACGCGGCTGGGCCAACAAATGGTTTGAACCTCAAGCATTTGGCGCTAGCCTCACCAATCGACTCTCATCCGGACACGGAGCATGGGAACGTTGGTTCTGCTCGATCTGATGGGCGGCGTGGCGTTGCTGCTGTGGGGCCTGCACATGGTCCAGAGCGGCATCCTGCGCGCCTTCGGCCCCGATCTGCGACGCCTGCTTGGCAAGGCGCTCGGCAACCGCTTCAGCGCATTTGCCGCGGGCCTCGGCCTCACCGCACTGCTTCAGAGCAGCACGGCGACCGCGCTGCTGACCAGCTCCTTTGCCGCCGAGGGCCTGCTCAGCCTCGTGGCCGCGCTTGCTATCATGTTGGGAGCCAATGTCGGCACGACGCTCATCGTGCAGGCGCTGTCGTTCAATATCGCAGCCATTGCGCCCGTGCTGTTCGTACTAGGCCTCGTCGCCTTTCGTTCCGGCCCGCGCTCGCGGATCAAGGATATCGGCCGGCTTTGCATCGGCCTCGGCTTGATGCTGCTGTCGCTGCACATCCTGCTCGATACACTGGCGCCGGCGGAGAACGCGCCGGGTGTGCGCGTCGTGATGTCGGCGATCACGGGTGACCCCATCCTGTGCATCATCGTCGCCGCAGTGCTCACATGGGCCGTGCATTCGAGCGTCGCCAGCGTGCTGCTGATCATGTCGCTGGCCTATTCGCAGTTCATCACGCCCGATGCGGCGCTGGCGCTGGTGCTGGGGGCCAATCTCGGTAGTGCCGTCAATCCTGTGTTTGAAGGCGCAAGGCGCGACGATCCCGCTACCTATCGTCTGCCGGTGGGCAATCTCGTCAATCGCGTCATCGGCATTGCACTGGTCCTGCCGTTCCTGGGCACGATCGCGAGCCATATGCACGCCTGGCAGCCCGACCTCGCCAAGATGATCGCGGCGTTTCACATCGCTTTCAACGTCGGCACGGCCGTCATCTTCATCGGCCTGCTCGATGGCATGTCGCGCCTGCTGACCCGCCTGCTGCCCGATCGTGTGCAGGAGACCGATCCGGCTCGGCCCCGATATCTCGATGAAAGCGCGCTGGAGACACCCTCGCTCGCGCTCGCCGATGCTGCCCGCGAGACGTTGCGCATGGGCGATCTCGTCGAAACCATGCTGCGCAAGGTGATGGCTGCGATGATGACGGGCGACCGCTCGCTGGTCGACCAGGTCTCGAAGACGGACAATCTCGTCGACAGCCTCGACGAGGCCATCAAGCTCTACGTCACGAAGCTGACCCGCGGCAGTCTCGACGAGAGCGAGGGCCGGCGTGCGATGGAGATCATCTCCTTCGCCATCAACCTCGAACATATCGGCGACATCATCGACAAAAATCTGAGCGAGCTCGCCACCAAGAAGATCAAGCGGCGCTTCCAGTTCTCGCCCGAGGGCGCGGACGAGCTCGCCGCCTTCCACAAGCGCACTATGGAGTCGTTGCGAATCGCGTTCGGCGTGTTCATGTCGGGCGATGCCAACGAGGCCCGCAAGCTGCTGGTGGAAAAGACCGCGCTGAAGAACACCGAGCTTGCCGCCGTCGAACGCCATCTCGACCGCCTGCGCGAGGGGCGCCCGGAGACCATCGAGACCACCTCGCTGCATCTGGACGTGCTGCGCGATCTCAGGCGCATCCACTCGCATATCTGCTCGGTCGCCTATCCCGTGCTGGATGCAGCAGGAGAGCCCTACCGCCGGACCGAGGCGGATACATCAGCCCTGCCCGCCTCAGGCGCGACGGCGCTGCCGCGTTAGGGCTTCCGATCACCGCTCCAGCGTCTTCGAGGTGCGGCCGCGGTTCTTGATGATCAGCATGATGTTGCGGACATAGATGACGGTCGCCAGCGCCTGCCCGAGGATGATGACGGGCTCGCGCTTCACGACCCCGTAGACCAGCGTCATCAGGCCGCCGCCCATCGAGCAGAACCAGAACGCCATCGGCACCACGCTGTTGCCGGCGCGCTCGCTCGCGATCCACTGCACCAGGAAGCGCGCGGTGAAGAACAGCTGTGCAACAAGGCCGAAGGCCAGCCAGAAATCGAACTTGGCGACGAAGACGTCGTAGAGATAATTGCTCAGCGCCTGGCCGTACTGGATGATCATGCCTTCACCTCGGTCACTTCAGGCGTCGGTTTCTTGCGGCGGATCAGCCACCACACCCCGGCGAGATCCATGATCCCGATCCATAGCCGGTCGAAGAATCCGTAGTTGGATACGCCGGAATGGCGCGGCCGGTCGATCACATCGACATAGGCGATGTCAAAGCCTTCGCGGCGGATCAGCGCCGGCAGGAAGCGGTGCAGCCCGTCGAAATAGGGCATCATCAGGAAGACTTCGCGCCGGAACGCCTTCAGCCCGCAACCGGTATCGCGCGTGCCATCCTTCAGGATCGCGTTGCGGACCTTGTTGGCGACGCGCGACTGGAATTTCTTGAAGCCGGTGTCCTTGCGCCCGACGCGCTGACCCGCGGCGAGCCCGACATGGGCGCCCTTCTCCACCGCCGCGATCAGATCGGGCAGGAAGGCGGGATTGTTCTGGCCGTCACCGTCGAGCGTCGCCACGATCGAACCGCGCGCCGCGCGCACGCCGCTGCGCACTGCCGCCGACTGGCCGCCCGATTTCGTGTGGCGCAACTGCCGCAGATTGTCCCGCTGCGCCATGATCGCCGCGAGCCGCTCGCCGGTCGCATCGGTCGAGCCGTCATTGACATAGATGATCTCGTAGGCCCAGCGGCCATCGAGCGCGGCCGTGATCTCCTCGATCAGGGGCGCAATGTTGTCGGCTTCGTTGCGCACGGGGACAACGATGGAAACCGAAGGCTGGGACGACGACAAATCGAGCGCTCGTGGTTGGATGGCCTGCGACCTCTGGAACCGACGGCCCCGGCAGGCAGCCGCTTTTATGGGGCTGACGGGCTACGGGCAACCCTTTTGAAGCGCCCCGGAAGCGGCACGATGGTGCCGTCCGCCTGGATGGCAAAAGCGAGCCGGCGGGCCGCAAACCAGTAGCGGACCGCCATGGCGCCGACCATGCCGACCAGCGCGCCCGCCGTGACGTCGCTCGGGTGGTGTGCGAGCAGGACGAGGCGCGTCAGCAAGATCACGATTGCGTAAGTGAACATGACGGCGCGCAGGCGCGGCCAAAGTGCCGCGACCGCAAACGCCAACGCGAACGCCGTCACCGCGTGGCCCGACGGCAGGCTGGTATAAGCCCCCGTCCCCTCGAAGGGGATGAAGTTGAAAGGATCGGCCTTGCCGCCGACGAACGGCCGCCCGCGGCCGATGAGATATTTCAGGATCTCGGCGACGAACACCGAGACGGCAACGGACAGAAACAGATATTGCAGCCTCGTGCCAAGGCCGAGCAGCAGCGCGCGGCGCGTGCCGTGCATCCCGGCGGCCACGAGCGCCACGATCACCAGCGCAATGCCCAGCACGGAGAGCACATTCACGTCCTTGCCGAAATCGGTGAGGATCCGGATCGGCCAGAGCGCCGGCGTGCCGCGCGCCGGCATCAGCTGGATCTCGGTCCGGTCAAAGGCGAACATCAGCACGATGATCAGCGCTGCGCCCGCCGCGCTGAGCCAAAGCGAATGCCGCGCCAGTTTTCGCGCAGCCGCGGCGCGGCGCGAATGCGTCGGGGCGCGCACGAGCTGCGCCAGCGCGTGCCCGGTGACGGTGAGCACCTGCAGCGGGTAACTCGCACGCGGCGCGATGGAGGTGGAGCCCGACATCCTATTCGGTGCCCTCGGAGCGGAAGATCGAGATCGAGATCGCGCGTCCTTGCGAGAAATTATAGCCGTCGATGCGCGCGCCGACCTTGTAGCGAAGCCCGATCGCCTCGGCGCGCTGCGCGAAGCTGCGCTCCGAACGCTGCTCGATCAGCGCAAACCGACAACTTCCCTGCCGGAGGAAATCGGCGGCGCCAGATCCGTCGGTCAGCAGCGTCTGCGTTCCCGTCAGGAAGACGAGGCTCGGCTCGTGATAGCCGGCAGCTGCCGCCCTGGGGCCGACGCAGGTCACGTTGCGCAAGGCGCGCGCGATCTCGATGCTCGGAAACAGCGGTGTCAGCGACGGCAGCACGATGCCGTAAACCACGACGGCCAGCATCAGCGCGGCGGCCAGGGCGTTGAGCAACGAGCGCTCCGCGCGGTTGTTGTCGTAAAGCCACCAGGCGAACAGGCCGAAGATCAGCGAGGCCGCGATGAAAGGCCAGGCCACGAAAGCCGGCTGCCGGGTCAGCATCACGGCGCCGATCACCGCAATGATCGAGCCTGCGGCAGGAACCGCGAACCACCAGGCCGAGCCGCGCGCCAGCCAGGAGCGCGAGAGCACGTTACGCTCCAGCGCTCCGGCGGTGAGGATCGCAATCGCAGGATAGAGCGGCAGCACATAATGCGGCAGCTTGGTCAGGACCGCCTCGAATACGATCCAGGACGGGATCAGCCAGGCCAGCAGGAACTGCGCGCCGGGCTCGCGCCGCGCCCGCCATACCGCGGGTGCCGCCATCGCCGCGAGCGGAGCACCGGGCCAGAACGTGATCCAGAACAGCGCCAGGTAAAGTCCGGGCGGCGCCCCATGGGATTCCTGCGCAGCGAGCTTGCTCAGCATGTCGCCGCCGACGGAATCGGCGAAGAAGGCATCGCCCGCGCGCCAGAAGATGGCGACGAACCAGGGCAACACCAGCACCAGCATCCACATCAGGCCCCAGACCGGACGCAAGCGCCACAGCCAGGAGGCATCGCGGTCCTGGATCGCGAGCGCGACGATGGTCAGGCCCGCGAACATCAGGATCAATGGGCCCTTGATCAGGATGCCGACAGCGAGCGCGGTCCAGAAGATCGCGGGCCAGCTCCACGGCGGATGGGTCTCGTCCTCGGCGCGCTGCCAGGACAGATAGGCCCGCGCCATCGCGCCCATCGCAGCGACCACCGAGAACAGCAGCACGGCGTCGGTCTTGGCCAGACGCGCTTCGACACCGAGCAGCACGGATGCGGACATCAGCAGGGCAGCAAGCACTGCGGCTCGCCGCGTCACGAAGCCGAGCGCCGTCCAATAGGTCATCAGCACCGCGCCGATCGCCCCGGCGAGCGACGGCAGCCGATAGACCCAGATCCGCAATTCAGCCTTTGGCAGCTTCAGCGCCGTCGCGACCTCGACGGCCGCGGATTGCAACCAGTAGATGCCGACCGGCTTCTTGTAGCGCACGTCCTCCTGGAAGCGGATATCGACATAATCGCCGCTCTCGACCATCTGCTTGGTGGCCTGCGCGAAGCGGGCCTCATCGCGATCCACCGGCGGGATGGTGAAGAATCCCGGCAGAAACAGCAGGAGCGCGCTCAGCACCAGGAAGCCCAAGGCGCGGGCGTGGCTGGCAGTGACGAAGTCGAGCATCCGCACGAGCCCACTGCCCGGATTCACGGGCGTTTTCGGCTCTCGGGGCGCTCCAAAACGGGGAGTCGGGTAGGTCTCGGCCATTGGTTCCGCTTACGCTGAAACCGCCATCGCCACAACCGCTTAAGCCACCGTCATTGAATTCGAATGACAACTGTGTCCGCGGCGCCCGTGGCGTCGATCACGGTCAGCCTGGCAAAGCCCGGGCCGGGCGGATCGATCAAGCGCTGGCGCCGTCCGTCGATCTCGCCGCGCGCGGTGCCGTTGACCATCACGGTCATCGGCAATACCCCGCCGGCGACCTTCACGGGCATGGCCGCGCCTTCAGTGCCGCCTGAGCGATCCACGTCGATCCTTGTGCCATTCAACGGGAACTGGATGTGCAGGGCCTGCTCGCCGCCGGTCCGAACCAGTTCCCCGACGGGTCGGAACCGTCGCAACGGCAACGGCAACTTGGCGTTGCTGGCCACAGGGGTTCCCCGCGGCGGCTTCGGCAGTGGAACCAGAGTTTTTCCGCTGCGTGCGAAGGCATCGAACAGGATGGGCGCCGCGGCGACGCGGCCGATCAGACCGGGAACCGGTGCACCGTCGGGCCTGCCGACCCAGACCCCGATGGTCATCCGGCCGTCGAAGCCGACCGACCAAGCGTCCCGATAGCCATAGGAGGTGCCGGTCTTGAAGGCAATGCGGTTATGCGCGGCGTTCTCCGGCGGCGGGGTTCCCAGCAGCACGTTGCCGACCTGCCAGGCCGCGACCTGATCCAGTAGCCGCAGCGGCTCGCGATCGTCCTTGGCCGTCATGACCTCGCGCAGCGGCTTGGTGGTGCCGAGCCGGGGGAAACCTGCATAGAGCTGCACGAGGTCCTGGAGCGTGACGCCGACGCCGCCAAGCCCCATGGCGAGCCCCGGTGCCTCGTCTTTGGGCAGGACCAGATTGCCGCCGGCCTGTCGCAGCCGCGAGGCCAGACGGCTCGAGCCGACCCGGTCGAGCAGCACGATCGCCGGCACGTTCAGCGACATCTGCAGCGCCTTCTTCACCGGCACCGTGCCCTGGAAGGTCATGTCGAAATTTTCCGGCGCGTACGAGCCGAAGCGCACCGGGCGGTCGTCGATCAGGCTGTCGGGGTGAACAAACCCGTCTTCGAAGGCGAGGCCGTAGATGAACGGTTTCAGCGTCGAGCCCGGCGAGCGGATAGCGCGGGTCATGTCGACCTGCCCTGCCCGGCTCTCGTCGAAATAATCCGCCGAGCCGACGCGGGCGAGCACGTCGCCGCTGTCGTTGTCGACCACGATGATGCCGACCGAGACGTTCGGTCCCAGCGCGATGGCGCGGTCGCGCGCCAGCGGCTCCAGCACCTTCTGGAGATTAGCGTCCAGGGTCAGCCTGATGACCGGCGCATCCTTGAAAGTCGCCAGCGCAGTGTCTGAGGCATGCGGCGCCAGGATCGGCATCGGCTTGCGCAGCTTCGGAATGGGAACTGCCTTCGCCTGCCTGGCGTCCTCCGCACTCACCACATGGTCCTCGACCATGCGGTCGAGCACACGATTGCGCGCGGTACGCGCGATATCGGGATGGCGGTCGAGCCGGCGCGTCTCCGGCGATTGCGGCAGCGCCACCAGCAACGCAGCCTCGGCCAGCGACAGCCGCTTCGGCTCCTTGCCGAGATAGGCGATCGATGCGGCGCGGATCCCTTCAAGATTGCCGCCGTAGGGTGCGAGCGCGAGGTAGAGGTTGAGAATCTCGTCCTTGCTCAAGCTGCGCTCTAGCTCGATCGCGCGGACGATCTGATGCAGTTTTGCGTAGAGCGAGCGCTGCCGCCGCGGCTCCATCAGACGGGCGAGCTGCATCGAGATGGTCGAGCCGCCGGACACGATGTGCCCGCGCGTCGCAAGCTGGATCGCGGCGCGGCCCAGCGCCAGGGGATCGATGCCGTCATGGGCATAGAAGCGCTGGTCCTCGTAGGCGAACAGCAGCTTGAGATAAGTCGGATCGACACTGGCTTTGGCATCGACCGGCAGCCGCCAGCGTCCGTCCGCCATGGCATAGGCGCGCAGCAGCTTGCCGTTGCGGTCGATGACCGTGGTGGAAACACGGCGCGCTTCCTCAAGCGGCAGCGGGCCGAGAGAATAGACCCAGCCGACGAAGCCGATAATTGCGAGGATGAATGCGAGCGCGAGGGCAGAGAGAACGCGATAGCCCCTACTCCGCATTCCGTCATGGCCGGGCTTGTCCCGGCCATCCACGCGATCGTTCAGCGGCTTGTTCATTCCATCACTCACTTCGCCGCCCGCACCTCGACGGTGCCCGTGCCGGTGCGGCCGTAGCGCGAGGGATTGTACATGTCCTCGACATAGGCTTGCGGCAGCACGTATTTGCCGGGCGAGACCACGCGCACCACGTAGGCGACAGTGAATACTGCCTTGGAATCCGAGGCGCGATCGATGGCCGCCGTGAAGCGGTCATCGCGGAACTCGGTATTCTCGGGCTCCGCACCGTCCTCGATCCAGTCCAGCGTGCCGCTGTCGCCCGACGAGACCAGCTTCGGGTTGTCGATCTCGAGGCCTGCCGGCAGATAGTCGGACACCATGATGTGGCCGTACTCAGGCTTGGCTTCCGTAACCTTCAACACCACGGCGAAGCGATCGTTCTGCTTGACCTTGCTGATATCGGCGGGTTTGCCGTCGAGCGTGAAATAGTTCCGCTCGATCTTGAAGCCGTTCGAAGCCGCCGGCTCCGGCGTCACCGGCGAGCCGGACACCGAAACCACCGCCTGCACAGGCGCATCGCCGGTGTTGGTGATCTTCAGCGGTTTGCCGCTCAGCGTGTCCGACTTGTAGCTGCGGTAGAGCGCGGTCTTGACCGGCTGGCCGTCGACCTCGATCGAGAGGTTCTCCTTGGCGAGCGCGCGCGCCGCCAGCACGAGCCACGCATTCTCCTGCGTGGAGGTGTAGGGCGTGAGCCCGCGCGCGGTCTCGACCCGCGCCACGGCTTGCGTCAGCGTCGCCTTCGGCGCGTTGCCCTCGCTCGCGAGCGAGACCAGCGCTGCCGCATCGCGCAGCTGCGAGCCGTAGTCGGTGCGGCCGAACTCGAGCACCGGCTTTGGCGCGAGGCTGTCGAGCGCCGCGCCATAGACCCGCTCTGCGCGGTTGCGGTCGCCGACCAGCGCCAACGCGGCCGCTAGCTGAGACTTCGCAATCGGGGTTGCGAGGTTGTTCAGCTTGGTGTCGGCGAGATAGCGGAGATCACCGATCGGCGCTGCGCCGTTGCGGGCGAGCACGTAGAGGCCATAGGCGAGATCGCGGCCGCCGTCCTTCTCCGGCTCGTTGCCGTTGACGACCGAGTTGCGGATACGATCCAGCGCGTTCTTGAATAGGATGTCCGGCACCACAAAGCCCTTTTCACGGGCGCGGGTGAGGAAATCCGTCACGTAGGCATCGAGCCAAGCGTCATCGCCGCCGGCCGACCACAGGCCGAACGAGCCGTTGGAGCCCTGACGGGCCAACAGCCGCTCGATGGAGTCGCGGATGCGCTGGTCGACCTCGGTGTCCATGGCGAGATGCGCCCCGGCCGCGAGGTCGTTGACGTAAAGCAGCGGCATCGCGCGGCTCGTGATCTGCTCCGAGCAACCATAGGGATAGCGGTCGAGCGCCTTGAGGATCGTCGCCGCATCGAGCGCCGTCGACAGGCTCGCCGAGACCGAGACGCTGCCGGTGCCCGGTACGAGGTCGGAGAACATGTCCGAGGTCAGCGTGAGGCTCTCGCCGTTCGCCAGCGTCCGGATCGAGCGCCGCGCCAGCACCTGCGTCGCCGCCTTGACGTCGAACGCGTAGTGACGCGCCAGCGCCAGGCCGTTCGGCCCCCTGATGTCGACATCGAGCGTCGCCTGCCCCGCCGCGGTCGCATCGAGCGCGAGCGAGAACGAGTTGCGCTGCTTGGCGGCGAGCTTGACGGTGGTGGCGGGATTGCCGGTCATTTTCAGCGGGCCGCCCGTCTTCACCTTGATCACGTAGTCGCCGGCCTGGCCCTCGACATTGTCGACCTCGAGGTTGACCGTGCCGTGGTCGCCGTTCAGCAGGAAGCGCGGCAGCGTCGTGGTCAGCACCACAGGATCACGGATCACGACGTCGGTGTTGGCGCGGCCGAGCTTGGTCGCGCTCCACGCCACTGCCATCACGCGGGCGGTGCCGGCGAACTCGGGTATGTCGAAGCTCACCTCGGCGCTGCCGTCGGCGCCGATGGTCACGATGCCCGAATAGAGCGCCAGCGGCTTCTGCGCGGGCGGTGAGCCCTGCAACTCGGCCGCGCCGGCGTCGCCGCCGGATTTGATCTGGCCGCGCGTACCCGACATGCCGTCGATCAGCTGCCCATAGAGATCGCGGATCTCAGCTGAGAGCTGGCGCTGGCCGAGATAATAATCGTCCGGCGCCGGCGGCTTGTAATTGGTGAGATTGAGGATGCCAACGTCGACGGCGGCGATGACCACCTTGGCATCCTCGCCTGGATTGAGGCCGTCGAGCTTGACCGGGATCTTCAGCATCGAATTCGGCCGGATCAGCGTCGGCGGCGTCAGCTTCACCTGGAGCGTACGGGCCTGCTTGTCGATCCCGAACCATTTCGGGCCGATCGCACGGCCCGGCATGCGCTGGGCGGCCGCATCGAGCGGACGGCGCAGCGTCGCCACCACATAGGCTCCGGTGCCCCAGTCGTTGCCGACCGGTATCTTCACCTGCGCAGTGCCTTCCTTGACGTCGATGGTTTGCGTCGTCAGCAGGCGATCGCCGAGCACGTTGATGGTGAGCTTGCCGGCGGTGCGGGCATTGACCGACACCGTCATGGTGTCGCCTGAAGCGTATTGCGGCTTGTCAATCGAGGTTTCCAGCAGGTCCGGCGTGTCGGCGCTGCCGTCGGAATACCAGCCGACGTCGAATTGCACCGACGTCACCGGGCCGTCGGCATCGTTCGACTTCACGTCGAGCCGGTAGCGGCCGGGGCGCGGCGCCAGCGAGATGCGGGTGGGCTTGTCGGCTGCAATCGTGACGTCGCCGTCAGCAACGCGCGACGTCGACTTGACCGGCTCGTACTCCCAATAATTGTTCTGGCGATACCATTGGTAGCGCGACTCCATCTTCAGGAGCTCATAGCGCAGGCCGTCGCGGGCCAGGGTCTTGCCCTCGGGCGAGACGAACACGACGTCGAAATCGGCCTTGTCGCCTTCCGCGACGTTCTTGTCTGCGAACAACGGCTTGATGCCGATCAGGGCGGTTGCGGGCGCAACGGGCAGCACCAGCTTGCGCTCGACGGCGCGTCCCCCCGTCTCGACCATGCGGACGAGGATCTGCGCTTCCTGCGGGCGGGTCGAGGCCGGCTGCTTGTCGAGTGTCACCGGGAATGTGGCAACGCCGTTGGCGTCGGCCTCGGGAAGGTTCTCCAGCGGCGTACGCTCATTCGAGGTGGTCTCCTCGTCGGCGACGCCGAACTGGTAGCCGGCAAATCCGGGCCGCTCGGCAGCCGGCGCAATCAGCATGTCGCCCTCGAGCTGGAGGCCCGACGCCGGCGCGCCGTACAGGAAATGGCCGTCCGCCTTAAGCTCCACAGGAGTATTAGCTTTGATCAGCTTGTCCTTGGCGGACAAGTCGAATTCGATCCGATCCGGGACATAGTCCTCGACCATGAAGGTGGTCTCGCCGACCGAAGAGCCCTTCGGATCGGTGAACGCGCGCACCCGCCAGGTGCCGGTCGGGACGGCGGAGTTGAGCGGCACGGCAAGCGTGCGGCCACCGGCGCCCTGGTCGGACAGCACGGCGCGGCGGAATTCGACGCCGTCGGGGCGCTCGATCACGAGCGTCAGCGGCCCGCCATTGACGGCATTGCCCTGGCCGTCGCGCAGCAGCGCGGTGAGATAGACGGTCTCGCTGGAGCGGTAGACGCCGCGCTCGGCATAGACGAAGGCATCGGCGCCCGCGGGCACCGCGCGGCCGGCAACCCCGCGGTCGGACAGGTCGAAGGCGGAGGTCTTGAGGCTGAGGAAGGCATAGTCGGCCTTCTCGCCGGTGACCGTCAGCATGGCCGGCGACAGGCCGCCCTCACCGCGCGCGAGCCCCGCCTCGAACAGAACGTGGCCCGCCTCGTCGGTCTTGCGCGTCGCCAAAATCTCATTGTTGCGGGCAACCAGCCGCACCTCGGCCTTGCCGACCGGGTCGGTCGAAGCCAGCGAGTTGACGAAGACGTGGATGCCGTCATTGCCGGAATAGGCGGTGACGCCAAGGTCAGAGACGATGAACCATTGCGTTGCGAGCTGGTAATCGTCGTCCGAGCCCGGCCCCTTGGCTGCGGCCGTCATCACGTAGACGCCGGGCTGGAGCTCGCCAAGCGCTTCGTCGACCGGAAATGCCGTGGTGACGTCCTGGTTCAGCGTCATCGCCGTCGCCAGTTCGCCGGACCAGACCTTGACGCCCCGCTCGTTGCCGAGATCCGAGAGCTGATATTTCGACAAGGTCTTCTGGAAGTCGCTGTCGACCACCGTGTTGATCAGGTTGCGGTCGCCGATGCGGAAGACGTTGATGTTCACCGCGGGCGTGTTGACGCTGACGACGGGAATGCCGCGCTGGCCGGTGCGCGGCAGCACATAGGCGCGGCTGGTGAAGCGCACGAACGGTTTGCGGTCGCGCACATAGATGTTGAACTCGGCCGATTTCGGCAAGCCTTCCTTCACCGAGGACGGCAGGCCGGCGCGCAGATTGATGTTGTAGCGCTCCCCGTGCTTCAGCCCGTCGACGCAGAGCTGCTTGCCTTCGGCCGACAGCGCCGGCTTGTCCTGACCCGCCAGCGCCAGGAAGGGCGCGAAGTCGGTGCGCTTGGCGAGCTCCTCGGAGAACTGGAAGCAGGCGCGCGGGCTCGCCGAATCCGAGTCCACGGTGTAGTCGAGCAGCCGGAAGCCGTGCTCGTCGCGCAGCTTCTCGTATTGGCCGCGGACGTCGGCGACCTCCTTGGTATCGAGCGACAGCCGCAGCGAATCCAGCGCCGGCCGGAACAAATGCCGTTCGGCCAGCGCCCTGCCGAGCACGGCGAGCGCATCGGCCTCCTCGCCCGGATTGCCGGCACGCATATAGGCGATGTAGGCCGCGGTCGAGGCGCGCTCCAGCAGGAACGTCTGTTCGCTCGAGCTCTTCGGCATAATCTGGAAGATGGCCCTGGCGAGCCGCAACCAGTTGCCGGCATCCTCCGGCGTGGTCGCGGCGATCTGGCCGAGCACCGACAGGCCCGTGCGGAAATCGAAGCGCTTGAAAGCGGCGTCGGCGTCGGTGCGCAGCGTCGCATTGGTCTTGGCGACTGGCCCCGCCTCGCTCTTGATCTGCGCCTCCAGCTTGATCGCGGAATCGGCGAGATCGTCGCGCTTGAAGGCTTTTTCAGCGGCGTGCGCGGCGCTCAGGCCGAACGCCAGCGCGGCGCAGAGGGTGACGGCGCGAACCAGACCGATCATGATTGGACTCCCGGAAATCGCGGACAAAGGCCGCGGCGGCGATGAAGTGCGCGGAAAGGTGACAGACTCAAGGCGATGGAACCAGAGGTGCAAAACGTCGCATTCGCCATGGCAAGTCACGCCAAGAGGAGACCGATCAAGATACCGCCGCGCGCGCCGTCCTGTGGCGCAGCCGATACCCGACCAGTCGGCCGGCGACCGTGTCCCGGAAGCTGGCCAGCGTTGCCGGCGACGTGATCCGTCGTCCAGTCCGCTGCCGCTCAACCCGGCACCCTGACACTTCACCGTTCCGTTTTGTCGCGCCACAGAGGAAAACGGTTCGGTTCAGACTTGGCGAAACGCCGGATTTTTCCTATTGGCATGCTATATGAACAGCCGGCCCCCAGCGCGGGGCGGTTCAGGACGGTCCCGTAGCTCAACTGGATAGAGCATCAGATTTCTACTCTGAGGGTTGCAGGTTCGATTCCTGCCGGGATCGCCAAAGCCTCAGCCTTGTCGACATGCGACGGCGTTCATCATGAACGCGCCACGCGATCCCTTCCTTGCCGATCCCATGTCTTTCACGAACGCGTGGGTTGGCTTTCTCCGGTCTTTGAACCGGACGGACGCGTCCTATCTATGCGCGGCGGGCTAGCTTTGCCCGAGAAGGACCGTCGATGCCGCGAACTGAACTAACGAGAATGGGAATCGCCCTTGCGGTGGCGGTCGTTGCAATGTCGTTTCTGGCGCTCGACGCAGTCGTCGACGTCAACTCCGGCGCGATCAAGCAGCGCATCGAAACGGCGCAGGCTTCCATTGTCCATGTTGCCATGAGCCCTCATGACCTCGCCTCCGCCGTCCAGGCCTGGACGCATCGCGACCATGAGAAGCAGCCATCGGCGATCGAATAATGCCTGCGCGGCAACAAATCGGCCGGGCAAATCGACGATAGGCCGGTCGTGACGATCATAGCCGGCATTGATTCGATCGCCACCACTCCGCGATCGCCGCTGCAAGGTCATTCCACGGCCTGGTCGGCAGATCCGGCACCGCGACCCGGACGCTGTACCGGTCCGTGGTGGCGTCGTGAAACCATTCGGTCGCGGCAAAGTCGAAGCCGAAGCTGCCGGCGTGGCGGATGGCATGACCTTTTCGGCTCAGATCGTGACTCATGGCCTCGGCGGCTTGCCGCGCACTTGCCTCGTTGAGGGGACGGCCGGCGCGGAGCGTGACGTAGAGGCCATGGGTGAAGTGGAGTTCGGCCGCGAGCGAAGCAAGCTCGCGCGCGAACAGGCGGGCGGCATGGCGACCATTGCGCAGGATGGCTGCGACACGGGTCTTCGTTAACGCCCAATACGCATCACTGCCGACAAAAGGCGGGAAGTGCGCCGGCAGCGCCGCGCCGCCGAGAAGCCGAACCGCATTGCTTGTATCCGCGGCAAGCCGTTTGATCATCGAACGGCGTGGCTCAGCGCCCTGCCCGCTCCAGCTGACGAAAACCGCAGAACCGAGCCTGCCGTATTCCGCACCGAGCGAATCCAGCTTGTTATGACTTCGCACCATCACGACCGGAAGTCTGGATCGCTTCGCCCAGCGCAGCACGCGCCGGATGCGTCCTGAGCGGCCGGCAAAGCACGTCGTGTCGAACACCAGAAGATCGAGGCCAGCCCCGTCGCAGTGCAGAACGGCTTCGAACGCGCCGGCAGAGATGCACGAATCCAGCAGCAAGATGCGCGGCGTGCCGGTTCGGCCAAAGGCATCCGGCAGCGGCAGTTTCAGGGGAACGAGACGCAAGCTCGGAACAAAGCGCTCGATCAGCTCCAACGTCTCACCGTAGGAGCCCGGCAGCACCAGGATATCTCCATGGGCGAAAGTCGATGCGGATGCGAGCAGCAGCGTCGAGATCGCGGCCATGCCCGAAGCGGAGTAGATCGTCGCGCTGATGCAGCCGTGCTCGAGTTCATAGAACGAAGGGCCGGTGACAGTGAGATCTGCCCGCTGGTAGTCATAACTGAAAGCGAACGGACCGCTGGTGGGACAGGCCGATGCCGACCACGCCGTCTCCGTCGCTTTCCAGTCCTGCAGCGCATGCTCCGCATGCAGCATGGCAGTGAGCTGGAATTTTGTCTTGATCACCTCATCCACCGATCGCGGACGGGGCAAGCGTCGCGGGTTCTTCAGGCAATCGTTCAGCAGCCCGATTTCCCTGTGCTTGCGATCGAGATAGGCTTCAATGGTCTCCATGCGCGTCTTGATGCAACGATGGGAAAGCTTCCATCGCTCTTCAACGCTTGGCGTGTGCAGGAGGTCCAACGGCGGCTTTTTGTTCGTTCACGATCCGACTCCGCTTCGTTCCCCGAGCACGAATCGAGACCGCGAAATCGGCGTATCGAGGAGTCTTAACGCCGCGTTTCTGCAGCTTGAGTTTATCAAGCCTCGAGCGGCACGAGCGCAGGCCGCATCCGATACGCATCGATCGCGGCATTCGAGAGCAGCAATCTGCGCCGCTCGCCGCGAATCATCATGCGATCGATCCTGTTCAGGATGAAGCGGGCCGCATCCTTGCGCTCGCCCGTGAGCAGACCGGACTGGTCGAGATATTTCCAGGCGATCTCGAAAGACTGTGCGCGCAATTCAAGGTCGGTCATGTCGGGCCAACGGCGGCCGGGAACAGATGTTCCTTTGCGAGCTTCAGCCGAGCGAAACAACCGCCAGCCGCCACGCGGAACGGAATCGCGACCAGCGTGTTGTCTGCGATGAAATAGAGTGGTGCCGACCCGCCAGCCCCGGTCGGCTTTGAAGGGCCCCGTGCTTATCCCCCCGAGCACGGGGCTTTCTCATGGCTCGTCACAACGCCCGGACCGGGCAGACCATCAAGATAGAAATCAGTCTCTCCGCTCGTCGTCGCGACGATCGCGGGCGAGCTGATGCCAAGCCAGCGCCAGCTCGATGAGTCGTTGCCGGTCGGCGCCTTCGGACGCCGCCGCACGCTTCATCGCTGCCTCGGCTTCAAGCTGCGGGTCGTACTTCGTGCACATCGACGGAGATTCTAGCCGCCCGATATGGACAAGTGCGTGGCAAATTCGTCCGTATGATTGCGGAGGGCAAAAGTGGCATCGCTGCGCTTCCGCACGATATTACCGCGACGAGTTTTGCGAGCGACCGGCGCGAGATCACGGCGCCGGCGATGTTCGTGTTTTCCTCATTCCGGAGCGATCCCGGCCCCTCAACGAAAACGAGGCGGGCACCGGGCCAGCCTCGCTCACGTCGGATTGCGCGCTCAAGGTTCAGTAGCAAGCGCGCGGATCGGCCTGGACATACTGGCCGCTCGGATAGCGGTAGTAGCAAATGCCCTCGGCCCAATAGTAACCCGGGCGCGAAGCGGCCGTAGCACCCGCGATCGCGCCGGTCGCGCCGCCGATGACGGCGCCAGCGGCTGCGCCCGTGGCGTTGCCGGACAGCAAGCCACCGAGCACCCCGCCGACGATGGCGCCGCCGAGCGCGCTCGCACCCGGATCGGCCGGCGGCGGTGGGGGCGGCGGCGGTTCATAGGCGACCGGCGGACCGGGCGGTGCGTAAGCCACCGGCACGTCGTCGATATACTCTTCGGAGATGTAAGCAGGCGGACCATCCATCCGCTCCGGATAATAGTACCAGACACCACCGACGTCCCACCACCAGCCGGAGCGGCCGTTGTGGACTTCATGCCGCCAGCGTCCGCCTTCCCAGGCAAGATTGCCACGATAGGCATGTCCGCCCCAGTCGCGCGTCGGCGCGGGGCCGCGCGCCATGGTGCGCCCGGGTCTCGGAGCCGGACCACCGACTGCGTGGTGGCCTGGAGCCGGTGCCGTATGGGCCTGGCCACCGGGCTGCGGCGCGGGTCTCGCGGCCTGCTGCGGCGGAGGTCCCTTGCGCGTATTCTGGTTGGTCTGGGGCGGCGTGCCGGCACCCTGCCCCGGCGGCTGGGCAGCGCCCTTCGGCGGACCCGCGTCCTGCGCTTGCGCTGATAGCGCCAGCAACGACATGGCCGAAACCATGGGAATGATGATCTTCATGCGGCCGGACGCACTCATTGGTGCTACCCCCTACTTTCAGAAATTGCCGTGGTCCACGCGCGATAGACGATTCTGATCGCACCTGGCTGATGCCGGCTGACAAAGCTGACCTGCCGAAGCGACCGGTCAAAACTGACCTGCCAATCCGGCTGTGTCCCGTTACAAATGATTAAGATCACGGCAATTTTTCGTTCGGCGACGACTCACCAAACCAGTCTAGCGGGCCGGCTCGATCACATTGCAATTGCTGCGCCCGGACATCAGGCAGTCCTGCATCTTGCTCGCCGCCGTGAGGTCGCGGGCGAGCCACAGGCCGATCCCGAGGATGACGGCCGCGATGATCAGTCCCGCGATGGCGCCGCGGCGGCTGTCCCCGGATGGGGGCTTTGGCGGCCCGCTGGGCTTCTCGATCGGATCAGACTTGGAGGCAGGATTGGATTCAGGCTTGGGCATGGGAGGTCTTGTCGCTCCGGTGAGGCCCTGTAGCACCTCTGCGACGTCCCGTCACATCCACGCAGCCCTCACCCCCTGGTCGGTTTCAGCGCCTCTTTGCGCGAGGTCTCGACCGCCGGGATCGCGTGCTGCGCGCGCGGTGCGCAACTCGTGAGGATGAATGCGGTCTGGGTGCACTCCCAATTGGCTCCCAAAACGGTGCTCTCGATGGGTTGCGGGCGGCCAGCCAACAGCAGCGCACCGGCGACAGCCACCGCGGCGGCCGTGATTGCAAGGGCCTTCGGGCTCAGCCGGAAAAAGATCATGCCCGTGCTCCGTCTCGTTGGGGCGGACGCTAAGCGCCGCCGCTGGGTGTCCTTATGAGGGACATCACAATTCGGCAGTTTTTCCGGGCTACGAAGGATCGGCTGGGTAAGCGATTTCGTTGACCTGATCGGCTGCGATTATGGGTGGCTTCACGACGCGCGGCGATGTACACGCTTCTGCGTCGTGTGGAGCCTGCTTGTGCCCAGCCGACGTACCAACAGGCAGTGATGTAGGATCGAAAGCGAGGATGACAAGGCTCGTCGAATGAGTGGATTTAGGGAACCCGGCTTCGCAGACCGGCAAAAGGCGGCGCTGGAAGCCCGCAAAAATCTTTTGAACAAATTCAAGTCGCAGCCGGGCCCTGACGATCCTGCTGTGGTGGCAAAGCGCGCCGAGCGGGAGGCGCTCGCGGCTAAGCGCGCTGAAGCAAAGGCTGCGCGCGAGGCTGAAAAGGCCGAGCAGAAGCGCCTCGAGGAAGAAGCCAAGGCTGCCGAAGCGGCACGCCTTGCGCGGGAGGCCGAGGAAGCGGCTGCCAAGGCCGCAGCGCTCGAGGCCGAGCAGAAGGCCAAGCGCGACGCGCGTTACGCCGCCCGTAAGGCCAAGCGGAAGTAAGCGTCAACAAAATTTGACCTGAAGCGCACCTGCTTCAGGTCAAATCATGATAGATCAGCCGGGTCCCCGCGAATGCGCGGACCCGATGATGGAGCGTGGGCCAAGCCCCGCAGAGCGCATGCCGGGCTCGTCTTGTTGGACGACCGGGCGCCGGCAGACGATCAGTTCTTCTTCATCATCCCGTCGTCCTTCTTCATGCCGTCCTTGGACATGTGATCCTTCTTCATGCCGTCGTCCTTGGACATGGTGTCCTTCTTCATGCTGTCTTTGGACATTGTGTCCTTTTTCATCATGCCGTCGTCCTTGCCCATTTTGTCCTGAGCAAAGGCAGCCGGCGACAGCGCAAGGCCGAGCGAGAGAGCGGCAGCCGAGACGCCGAGCACGATGCGGGTGCGAATGGTCATGAGAAATAATCCCTTCGAGATGGTGTTTGTCAGCGACGTGTGCCGCTACCGAGTCTCGACGGATCGACGCCCGTGCTTGTTACGTCAGACCTCAGATCTTTTTGCGTGTCGTCGGGCGCGCCTCGCGCGATCGTCGCAGCGTTAACGATGGCACGATGACGCCGGCGCGTGCAGCGCAGCAAGGCCAACCCTTGCCGCGGCATTACGTCTCGAACTATCAGATGAGAGAACTCGAGGTCGAAGACCGGCTAGGATGGGCCTCCGCACCGGTCTCATCACCCATTCAGATCACTTCAAAGAAGAACCGTCCAAGGGGATCACACCATGTTCACGCGCCGCCATCTGCTCGCGACCGCCGTCGCCGCACCCGCCATTCTCCGTTTCGGCATTGGCACCGCGCACGCCGCAACCACGCTGAAGATCTCGCACCAATTCCCCGGCGGCACCATCGACAAGGGCGATTTCCGCGACCGGCTCTGCCGCATGTTCGCGGCCGAAGTCAGCAAACGCAGCAACGGCGACATCGCCGCCGAAATCTATCCGAACTCCTCGCTGATCAAGACCAACGCGCAGTTCTCGGCCATGCGCAAGGGCGCGCTCGACATCTCTCTCTATCCGATGCCCTATGCCGGCGGCGAATTGCCCGAGACCAATATCGGCCTGATGCCCGGCCTCGTCACCACCTATGACCAGGGCATGCGCTGGAAAAAGGAGCCGGTCGGCAAGGCGCTGACCGACTTCCTTGCCGACAAGGGCATCATCCTCCTGAGCTGGGTATGGCAGGCCGGCGGCGTCGCCAGCCGCTCCAAGCCGATCGTGGCGCCGGAGGACGCCAAGGGCATGAAGGTGCGCGGCGGCTCGCGCGAGATGGACATGGTGCTGCAGACCGCCGGCGCCTCGGTGCTGTCGGTGCCCTCCAACGAAATCTACGCGGCGATGCAGACCGGCGCCTGCGACGCAGGCATCACCTCCTCCACCAGCCTGATCTCGTTCCGCCTCGAAGAGGTCGCGAAATCGCTGACCTCGGGTGCGGGCGCGTCCTACTGGTTCATGCTCGAGCCCCTGATGATGTCGAAGGCGATCTTCGACAAGCTGCCGAAGAACCAGCAGGACATCCTCGTCGCCGTCGGCGCAGAGCTCGAAGCCTTTGGTCGCAAGGGCGCGCAGGATGACGACATCGAGGTCGCCAAGGTCTACGAGAAGGCCGGCGCCAAGGTCTCGGCGCTCGATGCCGCGACCGTCGGCAAGTGGCGCGACATTGCGCGCGACACCGCGTGGAAGGATTACGGCGCCAAGACCGCGACGGCTGCGAACCTGCTCAAGCTCGCCTCCGACGTCGCTGCATGAGCCACGGTCCGCTTCCGGATCGGGACGATCAGATGAATTCTGCCGCAAGGACCGGCCTTGCGGCAGCGCTCGATCGCGGCCTCGCCGTCCTCAATCGCATCATCGTCGTGTTTGCCGCGCTGGCGCTGGTCGCGGCCTGTGCCATCCTGAGCTACAGCGTGCTGAGCCGCGCGTTGTTCAAGGCCGCCAATTACTGGCAGGATGAAGCCGCCGTGTTCCTGCTGGTCGGCGCCACCTTCATGACGGCGGCCTATGTGCAGCAGAACCGCGGTCACATCGGCATCGAGGCTTTCGTCGGGCTCCTGTCGCCGCTGGCAAACAGGATCCGGCTCTGGTTCGTCGACGTCGTGACGTTCCTGTTCTGCGCGTTTTTCACCTGGAAGTCCTGGACGCTGGCGCATGAGGCCTATGTCGACGGCCAAGTCTCGAATTCGATGTGGTCGCCGCCGCTCGCCATTCCCTATTCCCTGATGGCGCTCGGCATGAGCCTGCTCTGCGTCCAGATCCTCGTGCAGCTGGCGCTGCCTTTCGCAGGAGCCCGGCGTCCATGAGCGTCTTCGGTATCGGTATAGCTTACGGAGTCGCGACGCTGCTCGTGATGTTTTCGGGCATGCCGATCGCATTCGCGCTCGGCGCGGTCGCAGTCGTGTTCATGGGCATCTACATGCCCTCGGCATCGCTCGATACGGTGACGCAGAACGTCTACGAGGAGATGGCCTCGATCACGCTGCTGTCGATCCCGCTGTTCATCCTGAAGGGCGCGGCGATCGGCAAGTCGCGGGCCGGCCAGGATCTCTATTCCGCCCTGCATGCCTGGCTGCATCGCGTGCCCGGCGGCCTCGGCGTTGCCAACGTCTTCGCCTGCGCGCTGTTTGCGGCGATGGCGGGCTCGAGCCCTGCAACCTGCTCGGCGATCGGCTCGGCCGGCATTCCGGAGATGCGCAAGCGCGGCTATTCCGGCGGTTTCGCGGCCGGCATCATCGCCGCCGGCGGCACGCTTGGCATTCTGCTGCCCCCCTCCATCACCATGATCCTGTTCGCGGTGGCTGCGGAGAAGTCGCTGGGACGCCTGTTCCTCGCCGGCATCGGCCCCGGCTTGCTGCTGGTCACGCTGTTCGGCGGCTACGCGGTGATCCGTTTCCGCCAGGAATACGCCGCGGCTGAAGCCGCCTACAAGAAAGGCGGCCCGGAAGCTGCCATCCTGACCCGCGACGAATATACGCTCGCCGAACGCTTCAGCGTGCTGCCGCGCGTCATCCCGTTCGTGCTGCTGCTGACAGGCGTGATGGCGGCGCTCTATGGCGGCTATGCCACGCCGTCGGAGACGGCCGGGCTCGGCGGCCTGCTGGCGCTGGGCCTGATTGCGGCGATCTATGGCGTGTGGCGGCCGAGCGATCTTGGCCCGATCATGAAATCGACGATCCGGGAATCCACCATGCTAATGATGATCATCGGCATGTCGCTGCTCTATTCCTATGTGATGAGCTATCTGCACATCTCGCAATCGGCGGCCGAATCCGTCGTCGCGATGCACCTGCCGCGTTGGGGGCTGCTGTTCACGATCCTCGTCATGGTCGTCGTGCTCGGTTTCTTCCTGCCGCCGGTCTCGATCATCCTGATGACGGCGCCGATCATCCTGCCGCCGCTCCGCGCCGCCAATTTCGACATCATCTGGTTCGGCGTGGTCATGACCATCGTCATGGAGATGGGGTTGATCCATCCGCCTGTCGGCCTCAACATCTTCGTCATCCGCAATGTCGCGCCGGACATCTCGCTCAGCGAGGTGATCTGGGGCACGCTGCCCTTCGTGCTGTTGATGATGGGCGCGGTGCTCCTGCTCTGCCTCGTGCCGGAGATCTCGACCTGGCTGCCGGACCTGGTGATGGGGCCGGATGGGAGCAGGTAGCGACATTCCCCATCGTCATTGCTGTGCATGTTCACTAATTCGCTGATCGAATTCATCCTGTTCAGGGAGGATTCCGATGCGAGACAACA
>NZ_JADFUE010000033.1:0-74331 GCF_054967145.1 Bradyrhizobium sp. UFLA06-24 | reverse complement strand
CCAGGAAGGCTCCTATGAAGGCAACCGGATTGCCGGTCCTGTGGGCGGCGCGGTCGGAGGCGTGGTCGGTGCCGGCGTCGGCGGCGCCGTCGGAGCGGTCGAGGGCGTGTTCGGCGTTCCCCACCATCGCTACTATCGCCATTGTCACGGCTATTACGACGGCTATCACCGCTTCCACTGCTATCGGTGAGGCTTCAGCTGTCATTCCGGGGTGCCCGAAGGGCGAGCCCGGAATGACAGCAAGGCTCAGTTCTTCAGCCGGTATCCCGTGCGGAAGATCCACCAGATCACGGCCAGGCACACCACGAGGAACGCCGCCGTCATGCCGATGGAGACGGACACGCTGACATCGGCGATTTCGTAGAAGCTCCAGCGGAAGCCGGAGATCAGGTAGACGACCGGGTTGAGCAGCGCCACGGTGCGCCAGGTCGGCGGCAGCATGTCGATGGAATAGAAGCTGCCGCCGAGAAACGTTAGCGGCGTCACCACCAGCATCGGGATCATCTGCAGTTTTTCGAAACCGTCGGCCCAGATGCCGATGATGAAGCCGAACAGGCTGAACGTCACGGCCGTCAGCACCAGGAAGGCCAGCATCCAGACCGGATGATGGATGTGCAGCGGCACGAACAAGCCGGCCGTCGCGAGAATGATCAGGCCGAGGATGATCGATTTGGTCGCGGCGGCGCCGACATAGCCGAGCACGATCTCGAAATAGGAAATCGGCGCGGACAGGATCTCGTAGATCGTGCCGGTGAATTTCGGGAAGTAGATGCCGAACGAGGCGTTGGCGATGCTCTGCGTCAGCACCGAGAGCATGATCAGGCCCGGCACGATGAAGGTGCCGTAGCTGACGCCCTCGACCTGGCTGATGCGCGAGCCGATCGCGGCGCCGAACACCACGAAATAGAGCGAGGTCGAGACGACAGGCGAGACGATGCTTTGCAGCAGCGTGCGCCAGGTGCGCGCCATTTCGAACAGATAGATGGCGCGGATGGCGCGATGGTTCATGACGTCCTCACGAGGTCGACGAAGATGTCCTCGAGCGACGACTGGGTCGTGTCGAGATCGTTGAAGCGGATGCCGGCGGTGCGAAGGTCGCTGAGCAGGCTGGTGATGCCGGTGCGCTCGCCCTTGGTGTCGTAGTCGTAGACCAGCGTCGCGCCGCCGTCGCAAAGGTCGAGCTCGTATTGGGCGAGACTATCGGGCAGCGCGCCGAGCTTGCCCTGCAGATGCAGCGTCAGCCGCTTCTTGCCGAGCTTCTGCATCAAGGTGGTCTTGTCCTCGACCAGCACGATCTCGCCCTTGTTGATGACGCCGATACGGTCGGCCATCTCCTCGGCTTCCTCGATGTAATGCGTGGTCAGGATGATGGTGACGCCGGACTGCTGAAGGCCGCGCACCACCTCCCACATGCCCTTGCGCAGCTCGACGTCGACGCCGGCGGTGGGCTCGTCCAGGAACAGGATCTGGGGTTCGTGCGACAGCGCTTTCGCGATCATCACGCGGCGCTTCATGCCTCCGGAGAGCGTGATGATCTTGTTGTCCTTCTTGTCCCAGAGCGAGAGGTCTTTCAGCACCTTCTCGATGTGCGCAGGATTCTTCGGCTTGCCGAACAGGCCGCGGGAGAAGCTCACGGTCGCCCACACGCTCTCGAAAGCGTCGGTGTGCAATTCCTGCGGCACGAGGCCGATCAGCGAGCGCGCCTTGCGGTAGGAGGTCTGGATGTCCTCGCCGCCGACCAAAACACGGCCCTCGCTCGGATTGGCGATGCCGCAGATGATCGAGATCAGGGTGGTCTTGCCGGCCCCGTTGGGGCCGAGCAGCGCGAAGATCTCGCCGCGCCTGATCTCGAGATTGACGTTCTTGAGCGCCTTGAAGCCGGACCCATAGGTCTTCGACAGATTGGCGACGGAAATGATGGAGGACATGTGAGCCGGTGAGGGTGGGGAGGGGAGGCGCCGGAGTCCGTACCTGGGCGGCGGAAGACCGGCGGAGCCCTGAAATAGGAAGGGCGTTGCCTGCCCGCAATTGCCCGGAGAAAAATGGTCTCAAAACAGGCCCTTCGGTGGCAGGTTTCGGGCAAGTGTTGCACGATGGTCACGCATTGCGGCTAAGATCGCCGTTCACGCGCCTCTTTGTTGCGTCTGCGAGCAGGCCGTGGCTACGATTCCGGCCAATCGCCAAGCGTATGTCCCCAGGGAAACAATCGATGAGACCGAACGGCCGTCACACCGCCGGCGCCAGCCAGTTGCTCGCTCTCCGCATGTGGGCGATTTGCCTGCTCCTGCTGTCAGCTGTTGCCATGAGCCCGACCACCGCCAAGGCAGCGCCGAGCCAGGCGGCTGCGACCACGCACGTCTACCTGCTGCGCGGCGTGCTCAACATCTTCTCGCTCGGGCTCGACACGATCGGTGCCCGGCTCGAGGCGCAGGGCATCCCGGTGACGGTCGCCAACTTTGTCTCCTGGTCCTCGCTTGCCGATGAGGCCGCTGCGAATTACAGGGCCGGCCGCGTCAAGACCATCGTGCTGGTCGGGCACTCCTCGGGCGCGACCGCGCTGCCCGACATGATCGCCAAGCTCAACCACCTCGGCGTCCCCGTGAAGCTCGCGATCGGCCTCGACTCCGTGTTCAAGACCAAGCTGTCGACCGGTGCCGAACGCTACATCAACATCTATATCGGTGACGGTCCGGGCGAGCCGGTGCGGGCCGCTGCCGGCTTCCGCGGCAAGCTCGACAATGTCGACGTGCGCGGCAGCGGTGTCGGCCATATCACCATCGACAAGAACGAGGCGATCCAGCGCCGCGTGATCGCCGAGATCGACGCTGCCATCGCCCGCTCGCGCGGCCCGGCAGGCCCGATTGCTGCACCCGGCGCCGCTCCGCGGAGCGCGCGCTCGGCAGCGGCGGT
Source organism: Bradyrhizobium sp. UFLA06-24 (assembly GCF_054967145.1). Classification (NCBI taxonomy): domain Bacteria; kingdom Pseudomonadati; phylum Pseudomonadota; class Alphaproteobacteria; order Hyphomicrobiales; family Nitrobacteraceae; genus Bradyrhizobium; species Bradyrhizobium sp. UFLA06-24. The sequence continues at coordinate 71,421 of NZ_JADFUE010000033.1, read as the reverse complement.
GCCGCCGGCGAGGAACTAAAGCGGCGCGCGGCGCCGGATCAGGTTCCGTGCCCCAAATTCCACCCAATCGGCGCTCACTAAGCGCCGCGGTGGAGGGCGCTTGCCCTCCCGTGGTGGGACTGCGGGACTTGATGATTGATCCAAGGCGACTTGTGGTGTTGGCGGCGGTTGCGCTGCTCGCCTTGACCCCCGGATTGGCCGCGGCCTCGCCTGCCAAGTCAAAGCGCGCGGCCATGACTGCCGTGGTGCCGCCGCCTCCCACTCCGCCATTCGAGCCGCTGCCGCCACCGAAGATCTATCTGTTTCGCGGTGCGATGGGGCCGATCTTCTCGACCGGCATGGATCGGCTCAGCGAGAAGCTGACAAAGGCCGGCTTTTCGGCCGATGTCTACGAATTCACCCTGTGCCGGCTGATCGGCAACCGCGCCATCGCCAGCTACAAGGAAAGCCCGGCGCCGATCGTGCTGATCGGTCATTCCATGGGCGGGCTGTGCTCGGTGATCATCTCCGAGATGGCGGCCAAGGAGAACATTCCGATCAGCCTCGTCATCACCATCGACCCCGCGCATGCGACCGATGACGTGCCGCTCAATGTCGAACGCTTCATCAACATCTTCCTCTCCGACAGCGTGCTCGGCGGCGGCGACGTCGTGGCCGTGCCCGGCTTCCGCGGCCATTACGCGAGCTACGACCTGAAGGAGAACAGCCGCGTCTCTCACATCAACATCGAGAAGTCCGACGACATCCATCGCCAGATCATCGAGATGGTGACGCAGCTGCCGCGCATCTCGCCGCAGACCGAGGCCGATGCGGTGCCACTGCGCTATCTCGTTCCGGCCGATACGCTGGTCGAGTTGTGGGACAGCGGCGTGCGTCTGCCGGTACGCGCGGGAGATACGATGGAGAGCATTGCGGCTGCCAATCGCGTGCCGGTCTGGACGATCGCGCAAAGCAATTCGTTGCCCGAAAACGCAACGCTCACCCCGGGGCAGTCGATCATCGTGCCGCGGCACCTGGTGCCGCCGGAGCCTGCGGCCGCTGCTGCGATGGCGGTGCCGCCGCCGGCCGCACCTTCGGGGCGCAAGAAGTAGGTTTGCTCACACGTTCGAGCCGTGGATCGCGTCGATCACGGCGTCGGTGACGTCCTTGGTCGTCGCCTTGCCGCCGACGTCAGGCGTCAGCACGCCGGCCGCGCAGACCTGCTCGACCGCCTTCATCAAACGTGCGGCGGCATCCTTTTCACCGAGATGTTCGAGCATCTGCGCACCGGTCCAGAACGTCGCGACCGGGTTGGCGATGCCTTTGCCGGTGATGTCGAAGGCGGAGCCGTGGATCGGCTCGAACATCGAGGGGAAGCGGCGCTGCGGATCGATGTTGCCGGTCGGCGCCACGCCGAGGCTCCCGGCCAGCGCACCGGCGAGGTCGGAGAGGATGTCGGCGTGCAGATTGGTCGCGACGATGGTGTCGAGGCTCTTCGGGTGCAGCGTCATGCGCACCGTCATGGCGTCGACCAGCATCTTGTCCCAGGTCACGTCGGGGAATTCGGTCGCGACCTCGGCCGCGATCTCGTCCCACATCACCATGCCGTGCCGCTGTGCGTTCGACTTGGTCACCACGGTGAGGAATTTGCGCGGCCGCGACTGCGCGAGCTGGAAGGCATAACGCATGATCCTGCTGACCCCGACGCGGGTGAACACCGCGACTTCGGTGCCGACCTCTTCCGGCAGGCCCTTGTGCGCGCGGCCGCCCATGCCGGCATATTCGCCTTCCGAATTCTCGCGCACGATCACCCAGTCGAGATCGCCGACGCCGACATTGCGCAGCGGAGAGGCGACGCCCGGCAAAATCTTGGTCGGCCGCACATTGGCGTATTGGTCGAAACCCTGGCAGATCGGCAGCCGCAGGCCCCACAGCGTGATGTGGTCGGGCACGTCAGGGGCGCCGACTGCGCCAAAATAGATCGCGTCGAATTTCCTGAGCTCGGCGAGGCCGTCGGCCGGCATCATCACGCCGTGCTTCTTGTAGTAGTCAGAGCCCCAGTCGAACGTCTTGACGTTGAAGGCGAGATCGCCGCTGCGCTTGGCCAGCGCTTCCAGCACGCGCACGCCGGCCGAGATCACCTCGGGGCCGATGCCGTCGGCGGGAATGGCTGCGATCGAATGGGTGCGCATGGGAAGGCTCCGTTTGAGAGATCAATGGGATTGCGTGACGGCTTCGACGGGCGCGGTTTTCGCGCGCGACAATAGCAGGGTCAGGGCCGCGGAGAGAACCAGCAGGCCGCTGACGAAGTAAAGCCCGCCGATGAAGCTGCCGGTCTGGTCCTTGATCCAGCCGATCATGGCGGGACCGACGAAGCCGCCGAGATTGCCGATCGAATTGATGGTCGCGATGCCTGCGGCGGCCGCCGGGCCGGACAGGAACAGCGTTGGCATGCTCCAGAGCGGCGGTTTCGCCGAGGAGATCCCGATGTTCACCAGCGTCAGCGCAACGAGGACGGTGACCACTCCGGCTGCAAGGCCAGCATAGGCAAGGCCCGCGGCCGAGAGCAGGCAGGCAAGCACGACATGCCAGGTACGTTCGCCGGTGCGGTCTGAATGCCGCGCCCACAGCACCATGGCGAGCACGGCAGCGGTTGCCGGCAATGCGTTGAGGAATCCGACCTGGAGCGAGGACAGGCCGAATTGCTTGATGATCTGCGGCGCCCAGACGCCGAGCGTATAGAGACCCGCCGAAGTGCCGAAATAGATCAGCGACAGTGCCAGCACGCGGGGATCGGCCAGCCCGCGCCAGATGCTGTGGCTCGCGGTCGCAGCTTTGCGCGTGGTCTCTTCGTTCATGGTCTCGACCAGCCAGCGGCGCTCGTCCTCGCCGAGCCATTTCGCCTTCTCGGGCCGATCGGTCAGGAACGCCAGCACGACGAAGCCGAGCAGCACGGCAGGCAGTGCCTCCAGCACGAACAGCCATTGCCAGCCCTTGAGGCCGAGCATTCCGTCCATCTCCAAGAGCGCGCCCGAGACCGGCGAGCCCAGCACGGTCGAGAGCGGTGCGGCCGCCATGAACAGGGCGGTCACAGCGGCGCGCTGGCGTGCCGGGAACCAGTAGGAGAGATAAAGGATGATGCCGGGAAAGAAGCCGGCCTCCGCGACGCCGAGCAGGAAGCGCAGGATGTAGAAGCTGGTCGCGCCTTGCACGAACGCCATCGCCGCCGAGACGAGGCCCCACGTGATCATCACCCGCGCGATCCAGATTCGCGCGCCGACCTTGTGCAGAATGATGTTGGAGGGCACCTCGAACAGGAAATAGGCCCAGAAGAAGATACCGGCGCCAAAACCGTAGACGGTCGGCGACAGGCCGATGTCCTTGTTCATCGTCAGTGAGACGAAGCCGATGTTGACGCGGTCGACGAAGGCCACGAAGTAGAGCAGCATGATGAAGGGAACGATGCGCCAGGTGATCTTGCGCAGCACGCGCGTCTGAATCTCGCTCGCCACCCTGGTCCCCCTATATGCGTTCTCGATGTGCGGCACCGAACCTAGGCGGGGGCGGGAGCCTGACTCAATTGGCGCTGGTTTATACAAAAAAATGATATAATCGTCCCATGGTCGCCCGACAGCCCGGGCATGGCGACTGGTGCAGGCGAGAGGATTTGCGAATGGAATTGCATCAGCTTCGATGCTTCGTGGCGGCGGCCGAGCAACTGCATTTCGGCCGCGCCGCACAGCATCTCCAGATGCTGCCGTCGGCGCTCGGACGTCAGATCAGGCTATTGGAAGAGGATCTGGGCACGCGGCTGTTCGCGCGCACGACCCGCGCCGTTTCGCTTACCGAGGACGGCGCGACGCTGCTGCGCGACGCCCGCGCCATCCTTGCCAAGGTCGAAGCCGTCGAGAGCAACTTGCGCAACCGCTCGCGCGCGGGCGCGGCGCGGCGGCTGCGGATCGGTGCCATCGACAGCGCCGCAGCGGGGCTGCTACCGCCGCTCTTGCGCGACTTCCGCGCCGGGAATCCGGATATCTCAGTCCAACTCCTGGAAGACAAGACCGTCCGGTTGCTGCCAAAGATCCTGACCGGTGCGCTCGATCTCGCCTTCGTCCGACCGCCCGACCGGCCGGACAAGCGGCTGGAGTTTCGCCCGTTGCTCCAGGAGACCGCGATCGTGGCCTTTCCGCAGCGCCATGCGCTCGCCGCGCGGAAGTCGGTGATGCTGGCCGACATCGCCGACGAAGCGATGCTGGTGCCGGACCGCCGCTCGCGGCCGCACAGCCACGACCTCACGGTCAAGCTGTTCGAGCAGGCCGGGCTGACGCCGCGCATCGTGCAGGTTGCAGACGAGAAACAGACCATCATCAACCTGGTCGCAACGAAGCTCGGCGTTGCGATCGTGCCGCGCTGGACCACGCGGATGGCGGTCTCGGGCGTGCGCTTCGTGCCGCTCCGTCCCAAGCAGAGCGGTCCCGTCGGCCGGCTGCCGCTGGCCGCAGCCTGGCTGCGCGGCTCGCGCGATCCGGCTCGCGACGCCATGCTGTCGGTGCTGGAGGCGCGCCTGCGCAGCTATGCGCGGGAGGCGTGAGCGGTTATGACACTGACGTGGACAAACAGTGAGATACGATGACGGATCAGAATGCTTCAAGCGAATTGCGGGTGGCGATTGCAGGCCTCGGTTCGATCGGCACAAAGGTAGCAAGCGCGCTCGATCAGGGCATCGAGGGATTGGCGCTGTCGGCGCTGGCAGTGCGCGATCCCGCCAAGCACCAGGCGTTTCTCGGCGGCCTGCGCCATCCGCCGCAAATCCTGCCGATCGATCGGGTCGGCGACGCCGCCGATATCGTGGTGGAATGCGCACCGAGCAGCCAATTGCGAGGGATCATCGAGCCAGCGGTGAGACGCGGCAAGTCCGCGGTCGTGGTCAGCGTCGGCGGGCTGCTCGACAATTACGATCTGGTTGATCTCGCCCGCGCCAATGGCGGCCGCATCCTCGTGCCGACAGGCGCGCTGATCGGACTCGATGCGGTGAACGCCGCCGCGATCGGAACCATCCATTCGGTGAAGATGGTGACGCGCAAGCCGATCGATGGACTCAAGGGCGCGCCGTTCATCGTTCAGAACAACATCGACATCGACAATCTGCGCGAGCCGCTGAAACTGTTCGAGGGCAGCGCACGCGACGCGGCGAAGGGCTTTCCGGCCAATGTCAATGTCGCGGTTGCGCTGTCGCTGGCGGGCATCGGACCCGATCGTACTCAGATCCAGGTTTGGGCCGACCCGACGGTGACGCGCAATGTTCATCGTATCGAGGTCGAAGCGGATTCGGCGCGGTTCTCGATGGGTATCGAGAACATCCCGTCCGAAAATCCCAAGACCGGTCTGATCACCGCGCTGTCCGTGATCGCGCTGCTGCGCAAGCAGCGCGCCACGCTGTGCGTGGGGACGTGATCCTTACGCCCCCGTCACGCGCCAGATCACGTTGCCGACGTCGTCGGCCATCAGCAGCGACTTCTTGTCGGGGCCGATCACGACACCGACCGGTCGGCCGTAGGATTCCTTCTCGTCGGGGGACAGGAAGCCCGACAGGATGTCGCGCGAAGGGCCGGACGGCTTGCCGTTCTCGAACGGGACGAACACCAGCTTGTAGCCGGACAACTTGCTGCGATTCCACGAGCCGTGCTGGCCGATCACCATGCCGTCTCCGAAGCCGGGCAGGGTCCCTGCCGGCATCCAGCACAGGCCGAGCGACGCGGTGTGGCCGCCGAGCGCGTAGTCCGGCTGCAGCGCTTTCGCGACCATCGCCGGATCCTGCGGCACGCGGTCGTCGATCGTCTTGCCCCAGTAGCAATAGGGCCAGCCGTAGAAGCCGCCATCGCGCACCGAGGTGAGATAATCCGGCGGCGTCTCGTCGCCGAGCCCGTCGCGCTCGTTGACGACGGTCCAGAGCACGCCGGTCGTCGGCTCCCAGGCAAGTCCCACGGGATTGCGCAGGCCGGCGCCGAAGATGCGGTGCGTGCCGGCGACGAGGTCGAGCTCGTAGATTGCGGCGCGGCCCTCCTCGACCTCCATGCCCATCTCGGCGATGTTGCTGAGCGAGCCGACGCCAGCATAGAGCTTCTTGCCGTCGGGGCTGGCGAGCAGGCTGCGGGTCCAGTGGCCGCTGGGCTTGAAATTGGTGAGCCGCTTGCCCGGTGCAGTGATGCGGTCGGCATTGGCGACGTAAGGAAACGCCATTACGCCGTCGGTGTTGCCGACGTAAAAGGTGTCGCCGACCAGCGCCATGCCGAACGGCTGGTTGAGGTTCTCCATGAAGGCGCCGCTAACTTCCGCAACGCCGTCGCCGTCCTTGTCGCGGAGCAGCGTAATACGGTTGGCCGAGACGCCGAGCGCCGCGGCGCGGCGCATCGTTGCCTGCATGGCGTAGTGAAATACGCTGCGCGGGGGACCCGCGACCTGCGTCGCCTCCGCAATCAGCACGTCGCCATTGGGCAGCACCTCGATCCAGCGCGGATGGTCGAGGCCGGTCGCGAATGCGTTGACCTTGAGCCCGGCCGCGACGGTCGGCTTTTGCCCTTGGCTCCAGCCGCGTGCAGTCGGCATCTTCAGGGTCGGGATCGCGCCTTGCGGCTTGGCTTCGGGAATGGCGGGCGTCTGGCCCCAGGCCGGTGCCGGCTCGGTGCCGGTCAGCTTCCGCCATTGCAGCGCAATGCCGCCGAGAACCGCGACGAATTGCGCGAAGATGCTGGAAAAGGTCATGCGAAGCCCCTGTTTGCGGGCGCATCCAACTGGCTGTCGGGGCAGACGTCAACCTGTGCGGTACGCCGATCCGGCCTATTCCCTGGGAATGGCAGCCGATCAAATTTGCATGGAGAGGCGCGAAGCAGTTCCTCCCGGGAGTAATAGCAACGCTGCTCAGGGAAGGGTTTAGCGCTCGCGCGCTATCACTGCGGCGATGTGAACGGAATGATCATCGGCACGCGGCGGCAATAGGCGCCGTAGGCGTCTTCGCCGAGCTCCTTCGACAGGAACACCTCTTCCATCCGGCCCTTCTGCCACATGCCGAGCGAGATCAGGATGGCGCCCAGGATCGTCGTGACCAAGCCGATCGCGAATCCGGTGACCAGCATGCCGAAGATCAGGCCGGTGTAGATCGGGTGGCGCACGATGCCGTAGGGGCCGGTATCGATGACGCGGTGGTCTTCCTTGTGGGTGATGGTGTTGGACCAGAATTTCCCGAGATGCAGCCGACCCCACCAGGCGAAGGCGATGCCGGCGACCGAGAGCAGCGCGGCGATGGTGATGCCGGTGTTGCCGAGCACCCAGAGCGGCTTCCAGCCCAGGATCTCCGCAATGAATGGCGTGTAGAGGATGCCGCCAATCAGGATCGGCAGGCTATAGCGCTGCGATTCCCGCGTCATCACCTGCTTCTTGGTCCGCCCCTGCCAGAACGAGGCGCCCACCCAGCTGGCGAGAAAGGCAAGCCAGATCAGGGCCAGGAGTTCGGTCGGCCAGGTCGTGGTCCAGCCACCCCAGGCCACGGAGAGAAGCTTGCTGAAATCGAAGGACATGCGGAAAGGTTCTTTGCTTTGGGCGGCAGATCAGCTCGCGCGCGAGGAGAGCGCGTGATGCTTGATGGTGCCGGTGGGCTGCTGGCCGTTGCGGGCGAGCAGATGGGTGATTGTTTCGCGCAGCACCGGTTCGATCGGTCGCGGCGCATAGCCGAGCTCGGTACGCGCCTTGCCGATCGACAGGTCGCTGGCGGCAAGCGCGATGCGGACGCCTTCGGCGGTGCCGTTGGGCGGCCGGCGCGTGAAATGATCGGAAATGAATTCGAGCATGATGGCGGAGAGCTCAGCGATCCGGCCGGGCACGACGATCGGAAACTGGCGGCGACCGCTCATCGCCGACATCATCCGCAGGATGCGCCCGAGCGGAACGCAGTCGCCGCCGAGAATATAGCGCTGACCGATGCGGCCGCGTTCCATGGCGAGCACGAGGCCCGTGGCGACGTCGCGCACGTCGACCAGGTTCACCAGGAAGTCGAGATGCGGCTGCACCTTCTTCTGGAGGAAGTACCAGAGCATCGCGGTCGGCGGCGTCAGATTGTGGTCGGCAGCGCCGATCGGCATGGTGGGCGTGCCGATCACGAGCGGGAAACCCGCGGCGGCCGCTTTCGCGGCGTAATGCTCGGCGAGCGATTTCGACCGCGTATAGGCGCCGGGCATCGCCTCGGCCGGCTGCAGCGCTTCTTCGGCGGCAACGCCATTCAGGCTGGAGTAGGGGAACAGGATCGATTCCGTCGAACAGTGCAGGAAGCGCGACACGCCGCGCTTCATCGCCGCCGCCAGCACGATCTCGGTGCCGCGGAAATTGACGTCGTGAAAATCCTGCTTGTTGGCGACCCACATGCCGGGCAGGCCGGCCAGGTGATAGACCTGATCGACGCCGGCGAGCGCGGCATCGACCGCGGCGGCGTCGAGAACCGAGCCTGTCACGTAGTCGACGTCGGCACAGGGTGCGGCAGGCGGTCGCACGTCGAGCACACGCACCCGCTGCTCCCTGCCGCGGAGCGCTTCGACGAGATGATGTCCGATGAAGCCGCTGCCACCGGTAACCAGTACGAGAGCCATGAAGTAGGTTGCTATTATTCCGCTTCGGGAAGCCTATCGGGTTGAAAGGGAGTTGGTCGGAAGAGGCGCGAGAATCGCGGCAAGGTCACGACGAAAACCCAGTGCAATGAATAATTTTGCCATGACGAACATCGGTCCGAGCAAAAGGTGCGAAGGAAAAGTGAACAACGAGGCCTCGCGCCCCTCAAAAACCTTGTGGCCGATGGTCTGCGCGGCGAGGCCGAGCACGATCAGGGCGGTGAAAATCGCCCACATCGCCATGATGTTGACCTGCGCGGCAACGGTCGAGGCGATGGAAAACAGCACGATGGAAACGGCCAGGATCCCGAGCCCGAGCGCCACGTCGAGCAGCAGCCAATAGATCAGAACCGGCACGGCCAGGATCACCGCCAGGCTGACCTCGGCACCGAACAGCGGCAGCTTCACCAGCGTCAGCGGCATCACAGCGCCGGTGAACAGCAGGAGGATGCCGACGACATGCATCGCCGTGTTCCGGGGATCGCGATGGTACTCGACATAAACGGCAAGTTGGCGTTGAAAAAAGCCACCCATCTCGGTCTCATGCAGTACAGGGTCGGGGAAGGACGAACAGAGCCTATAGCACCGGATAGAGCAGTGCACAAACCGGGGCATTTGTCGCGCAGGACCGCGCCGTCGCGCGCTGAGACAGGTCACAAAATAATCGAGACTTCAAAGGGTTCCCGTAGCGGCCGGGACGCGCATGCTCAGTGCCTCTTGGCGGGCTTTTTGGTCGCAGGCGGAGGAGCTGCTGCGGGACGTGCCGGTGCATCCTCGGGGAGTTTGGCAAAGGTCATGATTTGCAACTGGCCGTTGACGGCCGAGGTCGGTTTCGCGCGGTCGAGGAACTGCTCTTCGCCGAGGCCGATCGGCACAAGCCGCTTGGTCGAGATCTTGAAGGTGTTGACCAGCACGTCGCGGATCGCGTCAGCACGGCGCTGGCTCAGGATCGCGTTGGCCTCGCGCGTCTTCGAATTGGACTCGACGTGGCCGACGATGAGGAACGTGTAGGGCAGCAGCGAGGCATGAACCAGCGCGTCGGCGATCCGGCCGACGGTCTGGTAGGATTCCGGCTGGATGATCGGCGTGTCGGCGTCGAACTGGATCTGGGCGTTGAAGGCCGGCAGCTTGGCCAGGTCAGGCGCGATCGGCGGCCGGTTCACCGGACCGGGATCGTTCTTGATGCGCGCCCTGGCCCGTTCCATCACCTGCTGCTTCAGTGCTGGAATGTCGACCTCGACGGCTTCCTCGAAATGGTTGAGCTTCCCGACGATGTCGTCGCGGGTCGGTGCCGTCTGCGCGCCGGCTTTGCCTGCGAGCAGAGCGAGGCCCAACGCAACACCGATTGCAAGGCGGACGTGCCCGGACGCGCGCATCAGCGATACCCCGCGTCGTCGACGGCCTTCAGGCAGTTGTTGCTGATGCCCTTCGGCGTCGAGATCAGGCAGGGGATCGACTTGCTGGTCTCCTTGGTCGAGCCGCCGCAGACCTTGACGATTTCACGCTGGCAGGCGTTCGCGACCGTGACACGGGCGCCGATGCGCTTCTGGATGGCATCGAACACGGTGAGGTAGTCGCTCAGGCACTGCTGCGAGAGCACGTCCCGATTGCGGGAGAGACACTCCTTCAGGCGGGTGGAGTCCGGGTTGACGCCGCGGCAATTGGCGACGATGTCCGCACCGCAACTTTTCGCCAAGAGCCCGATCGAATCGCCAAAGCTCATGGTCTCCGCCGCCGCAAGCGACGGCATCCCCAATGCCAGCAAGATCAGTGTGATGGAGCCCCGGACCATGGCTGCATCTGATACGGGGAAGTTCGCGATGGTCAAGGGCTGTTCGCCGCGGAATTGTCGACAGTCCGGCCAGTGCGGCGAACAGTCCTCACTCCTCGCCATCGGCATTGGGAGGAAATTCGATCAGCACGGCGGTGTGGTTCCGGATCGCATCGGCAAATTCGGGGTCGGCCTTGAGCTGGTCCAGGGTCCGCGGCGAGGGAAGCTTGCGCCCGTCCTCGGTCAGATCCTGCGCGTAAAATCCGATCGCCTCGGCCGCGTTCTCCAGGGCTTCGTCGACATCGTCGCCGCCGGAGATGCAGCCGGGCAGGTCCGGAAACCACAGGCTGACGTCATCGGGGCCGGCATCCTCGATGATGGCGACGTAGTGAGGCATGCCTCACGCCCGCTGGACAAAGCTGTCCACGACCTTCTTCTCGCCGGCCTTGTCGAAGGCGATGGTGAGCTTGTTGCCGTCGATCTTGGTGACACGGCCGTAGCCGAATTTCTGGTGGAAGACGCGGTCGGACAGCGAGAACTCCGAGGTCGTGCCGGTCGATTTGGCGATCAGCTCGCCCTCGATCGTCAGCGGGCCGCGGCGGCGCGAGGAGAAGCTGCCGAAATCGGGGCCGGATGACGATGAGGACGAGAACGTCGCGGCCTCTTCCTCGAAGCCGCCGCTTCTGCCGCCATTGCGGCCGCCGCCGCGATTGCGGTTCGCCTGGGCGCGCTGCCAGCCCGGCGTCGAATAGCTCGAGCCGAACGCCTCCATGTCGTCGAAGCGGGAGGCGCCGTAGCCGCCGGTGCCGCCCCAGGCCGAGCCGCCCTTGGATTCCGTGATCTCGACATTGGCCGCCGGCAGCTCGTCGAGGAAGCGCGAGGGGATCGTGGTCGACCAGGTGCCATGGATCCGGCGGTTGGTCGCGAAATAGATCATGGCGCGGCGGCGGGCGCGGGTCAGGCCGACATGGCCGAGCCGGCGCTCCTCCTCGAGCCCGGCGCGGCCCTGTTCGTCCAGCGTGCGCTGGCTCGGGAACAGGCCTTCCTCCCAGCCCGGCAGGAACACGTTGTCGAATTCGAGGCCCTTGGCGGAGTGCAGCGTCATCAACGACACGGCGTCGTCCTCGGCGCCGCCCTCGCGGTCCATCACCAGCGAGATGTGTTCGAGGAAGCCTTGCAGGTTCTCGAATTCCTCCATCGAGCGCACGAGTTCTTTCAGATTCTCGAGCCGGCCCGCGGCGTCGGCCGAACGGTCCTTCTGCCACATCTCGGTGTAGCCGCTCTCGTCGAGCACGATCTGGGCGAGATCGGTGTGTGCGGTGACCTCGCGCTGGGCGCGCCAGCGGTCGAACTGGGCGACGAGATCGCGCAAGCTGCCGCGCGCCTTCGGCTTCAGCTCGTCGGTCTCGACCACCGCGCGCGCCGCGTCGAACAGCGGGACGCGGCGCTTGCGGGCATGGTCGTGCAGCATCTGCACGGTGGCATCGCCGAGGCCGCGCTTGGGCACGTTGACGATGCGCTCGAAGGCGAGATCGTCCGCCGGCGAATTGATCACGCGCAAGTACGCCAGCGCGTCGCGGATTTCGGCGCGCTCGTAGAAGCGTGGACCGCCGATGACACGATAGGGCAGGCCGAGCGTGACGAAGCGGTCTTCGAACTCGCGCATCTGGTAGGACGCGCGCACCAGGATCGCGATCTCATTGAGCTTCTCGCCCTGGCGCTGCAGCTGCTCGATTTCCTCGCCGATGCCGCGCGCTTCCTCTTCCGAATCCCAGGAGCCGGTGACGGTAACCTTCTCGCCCTCGACGTCCTCGGTGCGCAGCGTCTTGCCGAGCCGGCCTTCATTGTGCGCGATCAGGTGCGAGGCGGCGGCGAGGATGTGGCCGGTCGAGCGGTAGTTGCGCTCGAGGCGGATGACCTTGGCGCCCGGAAAATCGTGCTCGAAGCGCAGGATGTTGTCGACCTCGGCGCCGCGCCAGCCATAGATCGACTGATCGTCGTCGCCGACGCAGCAGATGTTTTTGGTCTTCTCCTTCTCCCCGCTTGCGGGGAGAAGGTCGGGATGAGGGGGAGTCTCCACGAGCGCGGTCTGCGGAGAGTCCTCCTCACCCGCATCGCTTTGCGGTGCGACCTCACCCCGCAGGCGGGGAGAGGTCGAAGAGGGCGCCTGCGACAGCAGCCGCAGCCACAGATATTGCGCGACGTTGGTGTCCTGGTACTCGTCGACCAGGATGAACTTGAAGCGCTGCTGATACTGCCTGAGGATGTCAGGATGCTCGCGGAAGATCCTGATGTTTTCCAGCAGCAGGTCGCCGAAATCGGCGGCGTTCAGGATCTTCAGCCGCTCCTGGTAGCTCGCATAGAGCTTGCCGCCCTTGCCGTTGGCGAACATCGCGGCTTCGCCCGACGGCACCTGTGATGGCATCAAGCCGCGGTTTTTCCAGCCGTCGATCAAGCCGGCCAGCATGCGCGCCGGCCAGCGCTTGTCGTCGATGTTCTCGGCCTGCAGCAGCTGCTTGAGCAGGCGCACCTGATCATCGACGTCAAGCACGGTGAAATTCGACTTGAGCTGCGCGAGCTCGGCGTGGAAGCGCAGGATGCGGCCGCCGATGGAGTGGAAGGTGCCGAGCCACGGCATACCTTCGACGGCGTGGCCGAGCATCTGGCCGAGCCGGTGCTTCATCTCCCGCGCGGCCTTGTTGGTGAAGGTCACCGACAGGATCTCGGCCGGCCGTGCGCGGCCCTGACTCAGGATGTGGGCGATGCGCGTCGTCAGGACGCGCGTCTTGCCGGTGCCGGCGCCGGCCAGCACCAGGACCGGTCCGTCCAGCGTCTCGACTGCCTCGCGCTGCTCGGGATTGAGCCCGGAGAGGTATTTCGGGCCCACCGAGGCGCGCGCACGCGCGGCGATGCCGCCGGCTGCGGGCTGGTGGTCGGGAACGGCTGTGATCTTGCTCGGCTCGGTCATGCGAATCATTGCCCCACGATGGCACCGCGGGGTGGCGGAAGGGAGCCTTCTTAACAGGGATTGGTGGCTATATGGGGCGCCGGGAAGAGGTTTTCCACGTACGCCGCGGGCCGATTTGTTCCTCGGAACGGCATTAAATTCCGGCCAGCCTGCACCGGAACCATCGTTCCCGGGTCGAGATTGTCAAGGCATGAGGCGCGGCCAGCCGCGTCGATCGCAGACAGACATCAAGACAGAGGTTTCACCATGCTAGGCTGGGTCGTAACGTTTCTGGTCATCGCACTGATCGCCGGCATCCTGGGCTTTGGCGGCATCGCCGGCGCTTCCGTCGAAATCGCCAAGATCATCTTCTTCGTCGCCGTCATCCTGTTCCTGGTCTCGGCCGTGGTCGGCCTGGCGCGCGGGCGCAGGATATAGCTAGCGCTTCGAGGGCATCGCCACGTTCCGGCCGATGCCCTCGGGCCGCGGCACGGCGCGGTGAGCGCTGACGACGGTTGCAATGCGCTCGCGAATGTCGGGCGGAAACGCCGCCACCTTGCGCGAGCCCATGTCGATGTGCAGCGACATGTTCTCGGAGGTCGCCGACAGCCAGCCTTCGGTCGCGTGTCGCAGCTCCTCGAAGGTATGCAGCCGCTTGTCGTCGGCTTCCAGCAGCCAGACCGAGACCTGCACGGGATCGCCGAGATGGATCTCGCGCAAGTAGCGCACGTGGCATTCGGCCGTGAAGGTCGAGCCGCCGCGCTCCTTCATGTAAGCAGGCCCGATCCCGAGCTGGAGCCACATCTGGTCGATCGCGCGGTCGAACATCACGTTATAATAGGCCATGTTGAGATGGCCGTTGTAATCGATCCATTGCGGTTCGATCTGCATGATCGAGGCGCGGAACGGTTCAGGCGTAGCGGCTGCGGCGGCACTCTCCGGCATGTGTCCTTCCCAAGCTATGCGTCCGGTCGCTTGACTTGACCGGCTTTATGTCCTTTGCCACGGTTTCTTCTGTCGGGAGGAATGTCCGTGGGTACTGTTATCACCAATAATCCGCCGCGGCCGGCGCCGGAAGCCCTCGCAAGCGCGCTGGAGCAGCTTGCCGCACGGTTCGGCAACCGTCTGATCACCTCGCAGGCTGTCCGCGAGCAGCACGGCCATACCACGACATGGATCGTCAACCAGCCGCCCGACGGCGTGGTGATGGCGCAGGAGACCGCCGACATCCAGGACGTGGTGAGGATCTGCGCCAAGCATGGCGTGCCCGTCATTCCCTTCGGCACCGGCACCTCGCTCGAGGGCCAGGTCAATGCGCCCGCCGGCGGCATCTCGATCGATTTGCGTGACATGAACAAGGTGCTCGCGGTGCATGCCGAGGATCTCGACTGCGTGATCCAGCCCGGCGTGACCCGCAAGGCGCTCAATGAGCATCTGCGCGACCAGGGCCTCTTCTTCCCGATCGATCCCGGCGCGGACGCCTCGCTCGGCGGCATGGCCTCGACCCGCGCCTCCGGCACCAACGCGGTGCGCTACGGCACCATGCGCGAGAGCGTGCTGGCACTGAAGGTGGTGCGCGGCGACGGCGAGATCATCACCACGGGCACGCGCGCCAAGAAGTCATCGGCCGGCTACGACCTCACGCATCTGTTCGTCGGCGCCGAAGGCACGCTCGGCATCATCTCGGAGCTGACCATCCGCCTGCGCGGCATCCCCGACACGATCGCGGCCGGCGCGGTGTCGTTCGAGACAGTGCACGGGGCGTGTCAGGCGGTGATCCTGGCGATCCAGACCGGTATTCCCGTGGCGCGCATCGAGCTGCTCAATGCCGCGCAGGTGCAGGCCTGCAATGCCTATTCGAAGCTGACTTTGCCGGAGACGCCGCTGCTGCTGCTGGAGTTCCACGGCAGCGAGATCGAGGTCGCCGAGCAGTCCAAGGCCTTCGGCGAGATCGCGAAAGAATGCGGCGGCGGCGATTTCTCCTGGACCACCAAGCCGGAGGATCGCACAAAGCTGTGGCAGGCGCGGCATGATGCCTATTGGTCCGTCAAGGCGCTGCGCCCGGGCAACAGCATCGGCGTGGTCGCGACCGACGTCTGCGTGCCGATCTCGCGGCTCGCCGATTGCGTCAGCGAGACCGAGGAAGATCTCAAGCGGCTCAATCTGCTGTCGCCGATCGTCGGCCATGTCGGCGACGGCAATTTCCACTGCTCGCTGGTGTGTGACACCAACGATGCGGCCGAGATGGCGCGCGGCGAAGAGTTCATGCATCGCCTGGTCGAGCGCGCGCAGGCGATGGACGGAACCTGCACCGGCGAGCACGGCATCGGTCAGGGCAAGCAGAAATACCTCAAGGCCGAGCTCGGCCCGGAAGCGCTGGATGCGATGCGTGCGCTGAAAAAGGCGCTCGATCCGCAAAACATCTTCAATCCCGGCAAGATCGTGCCGGAGGCGTAGCGCGCCGGCCGGTCGCCGTTTATGCTCGCTCCGTCACGGCGGAGCGATGCAATGCAGTGGTTTGCGCGCAAGACGCGACAGGAGATCTGGGACGAGGCGATCCAATGGCCGCTCGGCGACATCGAAGCCGCCGCGCGCATCCGCGCCATCTGTGACGCCGCGGCCCAGAGCGCCATCGCCGCTGCGCAAAACGACAAGGGCGAGAACGTCCGGTATGAGCGCGCGGCGAAGGTCGCAATGGAGATCGCGATGAAGATCTCCGACGATCTGATGCGCGACGACGCGGTGCATCGCATCGTCGACCTCTGCATGAGCGCGAGCGATCTCAAGACGGCGCAGATCCTGTTCCGCGCGATCCACGCCGGCTGGATCCGCGAGACGGTGCAGCGGGATCATCCGACTTTGGTGTCGTGATTACCTCGCCAGCCTGTGCACGGCCTCATCGACGCTGTGGAAGACGTGCTCCCTCGGCAAGGCGTCGAACAGGCGGAAACGCTCGAACGCGTCCTGCGCGCGCACCGATTCCAGCCGGGCCAGCGCGACGGTGACGCCCTGCGCGTTGCACACCTTGAAGACGTCGAGCAGGATCTGCGCAGCGGTGAAGTCGATCTCAACCATGCCGCTCGCCTCCAGCACCAGGAGTCGCGGCATTGCCGTGCCGAGCACTTTTGCCACGTCGCTCCGGAAGCTCGGCGCATTGAGGAACGACAGCGGCGCCTGCAGCCCGATCACGGCAACGCGCTCGACGCGCTCTCCGGTCATGTGCGGATGCGCCGGCCACCAGATCGTGGTGCCCGGCACGCGCTCGAATTCGACCAGCCTTGCGCGCGTCGTGCTCCAAATGCCGTGCAGCAGCGACAGCATGATGCCGAGGAACGCACCTTGCTGGATCGGCAGCACGATGATCAGCGCGGCGGTGGCGACGATCAGCAGAAATTCGCTGAACGACTGGCGGTAGATCGTGACGATCTGCCTGGTGCGGATGATCCGCAGCGCCACGAACAGCAGGATGCCGCCGAGCGCTGCGTCGGGTACATGGCGCAGCAATCCCGTTCCGAAGGCGAGCAGCGCCAGCACGATCAGCGCTGCCGCAAGGCCGGCGAGCTGCGATTGTCCGCCGGTCTCGGCGACGATGCCCGTGCGCGGCGGGCTGGCATTGACCGGAAAGGCGCCGAACAGGCCGGACAGCACGCTGCCCGCGCCGGCGCCGAGGAAGTCGCGGTCGACATCGGCGGGCTGGTCGGGATCGGACGGGAACGATCGCGTGGTGGCCGCGGTCTGCACCATCACCACCACGGTGACCACGAAGGCGAGCGGCACCAGGCGAACCCAGAGCTCCGGTGCAAGGACCGGGAAGGTCGGTCGCGGCAGCGTGCTTGGCACGGCGCCGACGACGTTGACGCCCTTGCTCTCGAGGCCAAGCGCGATCGTGGCTAGCGTCGCGGCAACCAGCCCGATCAGCGCGCCCGGGATTTTTGCGCTGATCTTCTCGGAGATGAAGACCACCGCGAGCACGCCGAAGCCGATGCAGAGCGTGACGGGATTGGTGCGGCCGATCTCGGTAGCAAGCACGCCGATGCGATCGAGTGTCGGGCCGTCAGGCGAGTCCAGCCCGAGCACGCCGGGCAATTGCGACACGATGATGTGGACGGAGATGCCGGCGAGGAAGCCGACCATCACAGGCATCGACAGGAGGTTGGCGATACCGCCGAGCCGGAACGCGCCGCCCGCGACCATCATCGCGCCGACCATGAAGGCCAGCGCGATGGCGAGCCCCTGATATTCCGGTGAGCCCGTGGCGGCGAGCGCCGCAAGGCCGCCCGCGAAGATCGGCGTGATCGTGGAATCGGCGCCGCAGGACAGAAAGCGGTTGCCGCCGAGCAGCGCAAAGCCGAACGAGCCTGCCATGAAGGCGAAGAATCCGATCTGGGGCGCAAAGCCGCCGAGCCGCGCCGTCGCCATCTGCTCGGGGATCGCGATCGCCGCCAGCGTCAGTCCCGCCATCAGGTCGCCCGGTAAGGAATAGGAGGCGAGCGATCGGAGTAGCGGCCAGGCAGGCTTGGCGTCGGCGTCGTGCGGCATCGAGGTCCCCGGAAAACTGTGCGTCAAACAACAACACTACAGCATTTCGGGATCGGAAGGCGCCAGACGCGATTTCTCACCATCCGCGTCGTTGCGAGCGCAGCGAAGCAATCCAGAATCCCTCCCAGGAAAGACTCTGGATCGCTTCGCTGCGCTCGCAATGACCGAGGAGAGATTGGTTCTCGGTTCGCTGGCGAAAACCTCAGTACCGGCCGCGCTCGTTGCGATAATCGCCGCCGCGGCCTCCGCCGCCCATTCCCATGCCAATTCCAATCCCGATCCCGATGCCTTGCATCACGGCACCGGGCGGTGGACCGGGAGGCGGTGCGCGTTCCACGACGACTTCGTCGGGCGGCGGCCGGCGCTTCGGCGGTGTATCGACGACCTTGCGCTTTGGCGGCGTGTCGTCGACGCGCTTCTTGATGACAGGCGCAATCGTCGGATTGATCGGCGTCGCCGGCGGCGTCGGTGCCGAGCATGGACAGGTCGGCGCCATGGCGACGGCGACGGGAACCGCCGCGGCCGCAACCGGCACGGCATAATTGCGGTTCTGCACGCGCAGCAGCAGCCGCCGCGCGGTTGCGGCGAGATCGCTGTTGCCCCAGTTCGCGAGATAGGCCTCGAAGGAGGCGCGGGTGTTCATCGCGACCGCGCGCTCCCACGCCAGCATCTGGCGCCGGCGCTCCAGCACCGTGCGCAGGCGCGGCGTGGTGGAGGCCTCCGCGTAGAGTTCGACATAGGCCTGATAGGCCTCGACGGTGTCCTCAGTGATCACGAGATCATAGGCGGCGCTCGCATCCTTGCCCTGCAAGTCCTTGCGCCAGTCCGCGACGCTGCGCGGGGTGCTGGCAAGCGCCATCGCATTTGCGCCAGCAGCAGCCGGCTGGCCGCTGCTGTCACCGAAGAATTTGAAGTCGGTGGTCAGCGACGAGCTTTCCCACGGGATCTGTCGCCCGTCGGTCGATTGCGCCACGGCGATGCGGATGCGTTTGAACACTTCCTCGATCGGCAGGTTCGGTTGCTTGGCGACCGTCAGTGCCGCCGTTGTGTAGGGACTGTCGGCGCCGGAGCCGTCCTCGGCCTCAGCGCCGGGCGAGGTCGAATACGAGATGAAGGACCCGGGCGCGCCCGCTTTGGTATCGACGATGGCAAGCCCATGGCCGGCGCCCGAGAGCGCCGGGAACGGATTGTTGCGGCAGGCATCCAGCATGAAGATGCGCGCCCGTGTCGGCAGCGCGCCGAGCGTGTTGAGCAGATCATTCAGCCGCACGCCCTGAAGCGGAATGTCGGCTTCGCGCTTGGGATCGAGATCGACAGGCACCAGATAGTTCTCGCCGTCGATCTGCAGGCCGTGGCCAGCGTAGAACACCAGCGCGACGGTGTCGGCGCCGCTGGCGCTGACCTTGTCGGCGAATCCGAGATCGCCTGGCGCATCTCGATCTGCGCGAGGTTCGGCGCCGCAGTGACGGTGAAGCCGGCATTACCGAGCAGCTCGGCCATGCCCTTGGCATCGTTGGCAGCGTTGGGCAGCTCGGGCACGGTGCGATAGGCGGACTGGCCGATCACCAGCGCGAGCCGCGCTTCGGCGGCAGCTTCCGTCGACGTCATCAACTGGCTGAGGGCAAACGGGCCGGAGGCAAGAAGTAAATTGCAAAGGACTGGACGGCGCATGGTGTCACCTCCATCGGCAATGGCGCGAGGATGTCACCTTTTGTAGTGGTCCGCCATGGCGCCGTCTGTGCGCTAGCTCACGGACGCGCGTGCGGCAAAGTGGGGCAGGGCCTCTGCCGGAGCCGACGCATCATAGGCCACGGTCCCATGGAGGGTCCGGCGCAAAGCGCGCGGCGAGGAAATCGATGAAGGCGCGCACCTTGGCCGGCGGACGACGATCGGGCAGGTAGACCGCATGGACCGCGGAGGACTGGATCTCCGGCTGGTCGAGCGGCAGCGCGACCAGCGTGCCGGCCCGCAGATCATCGGCGATGATGAAGGTCGGCTGCCGGGCGAGGCCAAGGCCGGCCAGCGCTGCCGCGCGCAGCACATCGCCATTGTTGGCGCGCAGGTTTCCCGACACCTGGACGCGGATCTCGACATCCGCCCCGAACAGCCATTCCGCCGCGCTCGCCTGCTGCGAAAGCGTGTAGCCGAGACAATTATGCGCGGCGAGATCGCCCACGCTGCGCGGCGTGCCGTGCTTCGCCAGATATGACGGCGCGGCGCAGACGACCAGGCGGTTCGGCGCGAGCTTGCGCGCCACCATGCTGGAGTCGCGCAGCTTGCCGATGCGGATCGCGAGGTCCCAACCCTCCTCGGCGAGGTCGACGAGACGATCATTGAGGCCGAGCTCGAGGGTGACTTCAGGGTGGCGCTCGGAGAATTCGGCAATCAGGGGAGCGATCTGTCGAGTGCCGAATACCACGGGCACGTTGACCCGCAACGATCCGCGCGGCTCGACCCGCTCGCGCGCGACCGCTGCATCCGCCGTCTCCATGTCGGCGAGGATCCGCTCGGACGATTCCAGATAGAGGCGGCCAGCCTCGGTGATCGACAGTCGGCGCGTGGTGCGGTGGAACAGCTTGACGCCGAGCCGCGCCTCCAGCGACGCGACGTGCTTGGTCACCATGGTCTGCGACAGCCCCATCGCGCGGGCCGCGCCGGACAGGCTGCCGTTCGCCGCCACCTTGGCGAAGACTTCCAGGCTGGTCAGCCGGTCGAGCATCTATTTCACTCTATAGGTGTGAGGTATATTTCCAGAATAGCAGATTATCATTCTAGCGGGAATAGATCATAGATCTTCGCAACAACGGAGACACCGATGATCGATTCCCGTACTGCCCCTTACGCGGCCCTCGCGTTGCGTGTGACCTTGGGCGCCCTGTTCCTGGCCCATGCGAGCCTGAAACTGTTCGTCTTCACCCCCGCTGGCACGGCAAAGTTCTTCGGCAGCCTCGGCTTCCCGCCGGAGCTGGCCTACCTCGTGATGACGGTGGAAGTTCTCAGCGGCATTGCGCTGATCCTCGGCGTCTGGACCCGCTATGCGGCGCTGGCAGGCATTCCGGTCCTGCTCGGCGCGATCTTCACCGTGCACGGCGCGGCGGGCTTCTTCTTCACCAACCCGAAGGGCGGCTGGGAATTTCCCGCATTCTGGGCCATCGCGCTGGTCGCGCAGGCGCTGCTTGGCGACGGCGCCTTCGCATTGCGGCCCTCGCGCGACGTCGAGGCAGCAAGCGGGCAGCTGAGCGTGGCGCCGTCGCGCTGATCGCAACGATCGTTTGAAATGAGAGAGCTGCGGGACCTCGGTCCCGCAGCTCTTTTGCTGGGTCCCATCAATATGCGTTCGGCATTGATCCATGCCCGATTTGGATCGATCGTCGTCGCTCCTGCATGCCGGGCCTTGTCGCTGCCGTGCGGCATCGTCGAAAGCATAGGAAAACATAGGCGTTCCGCTGCGATCTCCGACAGTGATCCAATCCCTCGCGCACGCGTGTCGCTCCCTGCCGCGAGCCTTGCCTGCTCCGTCGCTTTGGCCATACAGTCTGCGCAACAGGCCGTGTCAACGAGCGCGGCTGCAAACAAGAATATTGGGGAGAGAAACCATGACCCTCGTGCCCGTCAGCCGTCGCGCGTTCCTGAGGTCGTCGACCGGGGTGACCGCCGGTCTCGTGCTCTCTCCCGCCATCATCGGCCGCGCTGAAGCTGCAACGCTGAAGCTGAAATGCTCCTCCTCGCTGCCGAACGATCCCAAATTTGCCAACGGCCGCGTCTACTACGACAATCTCGTCAAGAATCTGAAGGGCAACGGGCTCGGCGAGCAGGTCGAGGTCGCCTTCTTTCCGGACAATCAGCTTGGGCAGGAAATCGACGTCATCAATTCGGTGAAGCTCGGCGTCATCGACCTCATGGTCTCCGGCTCTTCGATCTCGGCCAATCTGGTGCCGCTGGTCGGCACCTACGATCTCGGCTTCCTGTTCTCGAGCTTTCCGCAGCAGACCAAGGCGTTCGACGCCGGCGCCGCCAAGCCGATCGAGGACGCGCTGCTCAAGGGCAGCAACATCCGTATCATCGCCTGGGCCTATAATTTCGGCTCGCGCAGCGTGTTCGCGAAGAAGCCGGTGAAGACGCCGGAGGATCTCGCCGGTCTCAAGATCAGGACGCTGCCCAATCCCGTCATTACCGAATGCCTGCGGCTGATGGGCGCTGCCGCGACGCCGCTGGCGTTCGGCGAAATCTACACGGCGCTGCAGGCCGGCGTGCTGGACGGCCTCGAGCACGATCCTCCGACGATCCTCGCCAGCAAGTTCTATGAGGCCGCGAAGTTCTACGCGCTGACGCAGCACAATTTCTCGCCGCTTGCGATCTACTTCAGCGATGCGACCTTCAACCGCATGGATCCGAAGCTGCGCGAAGGCTTTCTCGACGCCGCGAAGAAGGCCGCGGCCGATACGCGGACGCACGGGCTCGCGGTCGAGAAGGAGGCACTGGCTGCGCTCACCGAGAAGGGCGTGACGGTGGCCGAATGCGACCGCGAAGCCTTCAAGAAGCGCGTGGCACCGCAGACGGAGAACTTCATCAAGGCGCGGCCGGAATCCAAGGCGGTCATCGACATCATTCGTTCGACGCAAGCCTGAGATGGCCAAATCCGAAATGGCCATGACCGGCGCCTTGCCCCTCTCGGGCGGTCGACACGGCAGTATTGCGCTGCTGCTCCGTTGCAGCGACACGATCGCAGCCATCTTGCTGGCTGCCGATCTCGCGGTCGTCTGCGGCTCGGTGTTGTTGCGTTTCTTCTTCAACGCGCCGGTCGAATGGTCGGATGATGTTGCGCGCGGATTGATGGTCGGCTCGGCCTTCTTCGGCGCGGCGAGCGCACTCGCACGCGGCGAGAATGTCGGCGTGTCCTTCTTTCGCGATCTGTTGCCGCAGCGGCTGCGAACGCTGGTCGACGCGGCGAGCGCCGTGCTCGTCGTGCTGATCTCCGGCTATGTCGCCTACAACGCGATCAAGCTGGGTTCGCTGACATCGGGGCAGACCACCGGTTCGGGCCTGCCGCTCGAGCTCACCTTCTATCCGATGGGCATCGGTGCGCTGTTCATGACGGTGTTCGCGATCGATCATCTCTGCGCGCGGCCGCTGCCGGAGATCGTCAGAGGCCTGGTCGCCGTCGCCATCGTCACCGGGCTCTATCTCGCCTGGGATTACCTGTCGCCGTCATCGGTGCGGTCGGCGGGCACGCTGATGCTGATCGGCTTCTTCGCCACGTTGTTCGGCGGCTTGCCGATCGGATTTGCGCTGGCGCTGGCCGCGCTGATCTTCATCTGGGTCGAGGGCGCGCTGCCGGGCGTCATCTTCGCCCAGCAGATGGCGCGCGGCATCGACAATTTCGTGCTGCTTGCAATCCCGTTCTTCATCCTCGTCGGCTACCTCATGGAAGCCAACGGCATGTCGGTGCGCCTGATCGAGCTGCTGCAGCGCGCTGTGGGGCGCATGCGCGGCGGACTGAACGTGGTGATGGTGGCCTCGATGGTGCTGTTCTCGGGCATCTCGGGCTCTAAGATGGCCGATGTCGCCGCGGTCGGTTCCGTGCTGATTCCGGCGGCACGTCGCTCCCGGCAGAATCCCGGCGGCGCGGTCGCGCTGCTTGCGGCGTCCGCAGTGATGGCGGAGACCATTCCGCCCTGCATCAACCTGATCATTTTGGGCTTCGTCGCGAACCTGTCGATCGGCGGCCTGTTCATGGCGGGGCTGTTGCCGGCGGCGCTGATGGCGGCGGTTCTGATCGCCTTCTCCATCATCTCCGGCAAGCCACGCGCGGACGCCGAAGAGGTCGAACCGCAGGTGGCGGTGTCGGGCCTGTGGAGCGGCGCGATCGCCTCGTTCGGTCTGATCTTCCTGATCTTCTTCGGCTTCAAGAGCGGCTTTGCCACCGCAACCGAAATCTCGGCCTTCGCGGTCGCCTATGCGCTCATCGTTGGCAGCGTGGTGTTCCGTGAGCTCAGCTTCAGATCGGCGGCGCATAGTTTCGTGCAGGCGGCGACGCGTGCGGGTCTCGTGCTGTTCATCGTCGCCGCCGCGCAGTCGCTCGCGTTCACGCTGACCCTGCAACAGGTGCCGCATGCGGTCGGCGACTTCATGCTTTCGTTGTCTAAAACCTCGGGCGTCTGGCTGTTCATCCTTCTCGCGATCGCCGTGCTGATCGTGATGGGCTCGGTGCTGGAAGGCGCGGCCGCGCTGATCATCTTCGGGCCGCTGCTGCTGCCGGTTGCGGTGCAGCTCGGCATCGATCCCCTGCATTTCGGCGTCGTCCTCGTGATCGCAATGGGCATCGGCCTGTTTGCGCCCCCGCTTGGGCTCGGGCTCTACGGCGCCTGCCTGATCGGCAACGTGCCGATCGAGCAGACGGTGAAGCCGATCCTGGGCTATCTCGGCCTGTTGTTCCTCTGTCTGCTCGTCATCGCCTTCGTGCCCTGGCTCTCGACCGCCTTGCCGCGCGCATTCGGCTATTGAAGGAGTGCCGTCGTGAAAGTCCTGCTGGCCCATACGCCGGAGATGCGCCGCAATTATTACGGCGATCGCAGCCTGAACGGCCTGCGCGCGATTGCTGACGTGATCCTCCACGAGGGCGATCAGGCGCTCGATGCGGCCGGCCTCGTGACTGCGGCCAAGGATGCCGACATCATCGTCGCCGATCGCATGACCGAAGGCCGCGGCGAGATCTTCGCGCTATTGCCGCGCCTGCGTGCCTTCGTCCGCTGCGCCGTCGACATCCGCAACGTCGATGTCGAGGCGGCCTCGCAGGCCGGCGTGCTGGTGACCCGTGCCGGTCCCGGCTTCGTCCAGGCGGTCGCCGAGCTCGCGGTCGGCTTAATGGTCGATCTGTCCCGCGGCGTGTCGCGGACCACGGCGGATTACCACGCCGGCCGCAAGCCGGAAGCGCGGATGGGCCGCCAGCTCGCCGGCAGCACGATCGGCATCATCGGCTATGGCAGCATCGGCCGCTATCTCGCCGAGATCGCCAAGGTGCTGCGGATGGAGGTGCTGGTCGCCGATCCTTTCGCCACTGTCGCTGACACCGCGCTCAGGCACGTCGCGCTGGAGGAGCTTCTCGCGGCGTCCGACTATGTCGTGTGCCTTGCCATCGCCAACGAGCAGACCGAAAAGCTGATCGGGGAGGCGGCGCTTGCGCGGATGCAGAAGCATGCCGTCTTCATCAATCTGTCGCGCGGTAATCTGGTCGACGAAGCCGCGCTCGCCAAGGCGCTGCTGGAGAACCGCATCGCCGGCGCGGCGATGGACGTCGGCCGCGCGCCCGACCAGATGCCGACGCCGGAGCTGGCGAAGCTTCCGAACGTCATCGCGACGCCTCATGTCGGCGGGCTGACGCCGCAGGCGATTGAATATCAGTCGCTGGAAACCGTGCGGCAGGTCGAGGCGATCAGCAAAGGCGAGGTGCCGCCGGGCGCCGTCAACGCCGAGCGCTGGACGAGGCGCCCTTGAGTGACGCTACAGCCGGTCCACCGCCTTGAACGTCCCGTCCTTCTGGATCACCGTCAGAAACACCTTTGGCGGTGCCTCGCCGGCGCGCGCGCCGACAGTGACGAGGCTGCCGCTGATGTCGAAGCGGCCGGTCGCGTTGATCGTGTCCAGCAGGCCCGCGCGGGTCGGATTTGGTCCGGCTTTTTCCAGCGCGGCCGCGGCGAGGCGGCCGGAGATGTAGCCTTCGAGCGAGACGAAGTCCGGTGTGATCGTAGGATCGAGCGCGATCTGTGCCGCCTGGTAGTCGGCGACGAGCTTGATCGAGCGATCCCAGGGAAACGGCACGACCTGGGAGACGATGACGCCTTCGCCGTCCGGGCCGAGCTCGCGGGCAAGCGCGGTGGCGCCGACGAAGGAGATGTTGACGAAGGTGGGATAGGCACCGTTGTGGTGCGCGAGCTTGATGAACTCGGCGCTCGGACCGTATGTGCCGACGATCACGATCGCCTCGGGCTCGGCGCGCTTGATGGTGCGCCAGCCCGCGCTGACCGCACGCGTGTTGCGCTCGAAGGTGCCTTCGGCGGCGAGTTCGAGCCCGCGCCTGGCAAGCGCGTTCTTCACGCCGGCAAGCCCGTCGCGGCCGAAGGAATCGTCCTGGTAGAAGATGCCGATCCGGGTGAAGTGACGATCCTCGGTGAGATGCTTGATGAGGGTCTCCGTCTCCGCGCTGTAGCTGGCGCGAATGTTCACCACATTCGACAGTTCGGGATCGCGTAGGAATTCGGCGCCGCTGAACGGTCCGATGAAGGGAATGTTGCGAGCGCTGGTCATCGGGATGGTCGCGATCGCAGTCGGCGTCCCCACCGCGCCGATCAACGCGAACACCTTGTCGTCTTCGACGAGCCTGAGCGTTTGCGCCACCGAGCGGTCGGGATCGTAGCCATCGTCGCGGCTGATGAGCTGGAGCTTGCGGCCGTAGACGCCGCCTCTGGCATTGATCTCGTTGAACGCGGCGACGATGCCGCGCCGCATGTGTTGCCCGAGCACGGAAGAGGGACCCTCGAGCGCCGCGGCCTGGCCGAACAGGATTGCGTCCCTGCTGACGCCGACCTCGTCGCCGCGTGCCGTCAGCGTCGCCGCCGCCGAGAAGGCGGCGGCGAGTGCGACGCCTATCGCTGCGCGCGATCGTTTCATGAGTGAGCTCGCCGGATGCACAAAGTGACGCCGACGATAGGTCTGCAGGCTGAACAGGGCGCTAACCGGAGCCGACGGAGTGCTCCGTAGGACTGCGGGTAAAAACGGCAAATGGCTACCTGATTTTGGCAATGCGAAGGTCATTCGTTAACTACATCTCGCGATGCGAGATGGACGAGTTCCAATGTTGTACGGTTCTTAACTCCGATCCTTGTCCGATAGTCACCGCGGTGGCTCAACCCTAAGTTCGGACGCCGCGCCGAGGGACGTGACGGGATTAAGATGGGCGATCGCGATCAGAACGATCCGGGTCGAAGGCGTAAGACTGGCCGCTGGCGCGATGCGACGCTGCTCGGCCTGTATCGCCCTGCTCTGGTCGCGGCCGCCCTTGGCTTGCTGTTCTCGCTCGCAGGCGCCGCGGCGGTGGCGCGCTGGGAAGATCGCGTCAACAAGATCGAGTTCGAGAACGCCGCCGAAACGCAATCGATCGTCATGCAGAACGGCATGAACGAATATATCAGCCGGCTCGTGGCGCTGCGGACGCTGTTCGAATCCTCCAACGAGGGGGTCACGCGCAGCGAGTTCGAGACGTTCAGCGGCCGGCTGTTCGAGCGCTATCCCGGCTTGCTGCGCGTCGGCTGGCTGCCGCGGATCAGCCGCAAGGAGCGCGCCGAATACGAGGCTGCCGCGACTGCAGACGGCGTGTCCGGCTATCGCATCAAGGCGCTCGATGGCAAGGGCTTCGTCACCGCGCCGCAAGGGGAGGAGTATTTCCCCGTCTTCTATTCGACGCAGCCGAAGACATCGCCCGTCTATGGCATGGACTATATGAGCGTGCCGGACCGCAAGGCGGTGCTCGAGCGCGCTCGCGACAATGACGACATCGCCGCCATCCGCACCGAGCTCTATGCCCGCAACGAAGACAGCAAATTGCCGAACGTGCTGGTGATCGTGCCCGTCTACGCCAAGGGCACATCGCGTGAGACCATCGCCGATCGCCGCCGCAACATCACCGGCTTCGTTGTCGGCATCTTCGACTTGCCCTTGCTGATGCAGGCCATCCGCGTCAGGACCGGGGCGAGCCCCGCAGTCAGCGTGAACGTCTATCAGCCCTTCGACGCGCGTACCATCAGCCTGGACGACATGCTGCCCGATTACGCCTCCGCAGCGGCCGCGCCGCAATCGATCGGCGATGTCGCGCGCGGACGGCACTGGTCGGGCGGCCTCAGGATCGGCGACACCGATTGGCAGGTGCGGGCGGTTCCGACCGCCGGCGGTGCGCTGGAAACGAGTTATGACCGCGCGGGCGCCGTGCTGACCGTCGGCATGCTGCTGACGCTGTCGCTTTCGACCTATCTGATGCTCGCAAGCCGCAATTCGCGGCGGCTGTCGCTGGCCAACCGTCGCGTGCTCGAGTTGGCGCAGACCGACGTGCTCACGGGCTTGCCGAACCGCGCCTTCTTCCTCGCCCGGCTCGACGAGCTCAACAGCCAGCTGAAGGATGGTGGCTGGACCTTCTCGATCCTGATGCTCGATCTCGATCGCTTCAAGAACGTCAACGATTCCCTCGGTCATGGCGCCGGCGATGCGCTGCTGCGACTGGTGGCGCAGCGGCTGAAATCCGCGGTGCGCTCCACCGACGTGCTGGCGCGGCTCGGGGGCGACGAATTCGCCATCATCCAGGAGGGCTGCGATGACCAGCGCGCCGCTTCCACCGAACTCGCCGCGCGGATCGCCAAGCTCGTCTCCGAGCCGTTCCTGCTGCCGGGACATCGCGTGGAGATCGGCACCAGCATCGGCATCGCGATCGCGCCGGATCACGGTAGCGACCAGGAGCAGCTGCTGAAGAAGGCGGATCTTGCGCTCTACCGCTCGAAATCGGCCGGCCGCAACTGCTTCACCATCTACGACGAGGCGATGTCGGCGGAGCTCGAGGCGCGCAACACGCTGGAGGGGGATCTGCGCGATGCCATCGCGCGCTGTCAGCTCGAGGTGCATTATCAGCCCTTCATGGACGCCGGCACCGGCGCGCGGCGCGGCTTCGAGGCGCTGGTGCGCTGGCGCCATCCGGTGCGCGGGCTGATCCCGCCGGATCAGTTCATTGCGCTCGCCGAGGAGACCGGGCTGATCGTGCCGCTCGGCGAATTCGTGCTGCGCAGCGCCTGCGCGGATGCCGCGAGCTGGCCGTCCGATCTGATGGTCGCGGTGAACCTGTCGCCGATCCAGTTCAAGGAAGCCGATCTGTTCGACGTCATCTGCGCCGCCTTGCACGATTCCGGTCTGTCGCCGCAGCGGCTCGAGATCGAGATCACCGAATCCGTCCTGCTGGAGCGCGGCGCCGAGAACCACGCCTTCATGGAACGGTTGAAGGGCATCGGCATCGAGCTCGCGCTCGACGATTTCGGCACCGGCTATTCCTCGCTCAGCTATCTCACCGCGTTCCCGTTCGACAAGATCAAGATCGACAAATCCTTCATCCGCAGCCTCACGCACCAGCCGCGCTCTTCCGCCATCATCTCCTCGATCGTGACGCTGGCGCGCGGGCTCGACATGGCGGTCACCGCCGAGGGTGTCGAGACATCGGAGGAGTTCGAGCGGCTGAAGGCGCTCGGCGTCAATTTCGCGCAAGGCTATCTGTTCGGCCGCCCGCGCCCGATCGCCGAGATCGAGCTCGACGGGCCGAGCTCGCGTTCGCAACGCGACGCAGCCTGAGCGCTCGGCCCCAAGCCGCGTCCGTGAAAATCGCTTGACCCGCGCGTCCCCAGATGGTCCGAAGGATCGTCCAGGGATGAAACAAGAAAATGCGACTTCCGTTCTTCTACGGCTGGGTCGTGGTTGCCGTGACGTTCGTCACCATGGCCATCGGCGTCAACGCGCGCACCGCCTTCTCGCTGTTCTTTCCGCCGATCATCTCCGAATTCGGCTGGGAGCGCGGCGTCACCGCGGGCGCTTTCTCGTTCGGATTCGTCGCCTCGGGCGTCGCCAGTCCGTTGATCGGACGGCTGATGGACCGTGCAGGCCCGCGCGCGGTGATGGAGCTCGGCGTCGCGCTGATGGCCGGCGGGCTGCTGCTCGCCCCGCTCACCAGCCAGCCCTGGCATCTCTATCTGACGCTCGGCGTGATGGTCGGCGCCGGCTCCGTGTGCCTCGGCTATTCCGGCCAGTCGCTGTTCCTGCCGAACTGGTTTATCCGCAAGCGCGGATTTGCCATCGGTATCGCCTTTGCCGGCGTCGGCATCGGTTCGATGACGCTGCTGCCATGGGTGCAGCACATGATCGAGCAGACCGGCTGGCGCACCGCCTGCACCGCGATGGGCCTGACGATCCTGATCGTGCTGGCGCCGATCAACCTGCTCCTCCACAAACGTCCCGAAGACCTTGGCCTTCAGCCGGACGGAGACGCCACGCCGGCCGTGGGCGCCGCAAAGCCGGTCTCGAACATCGTCGATCCGGCCTGGGCCAGCACCGATTGGACGCTCGCACGGGCGGTTGCGACGGCCCGGTTCTGGTGGATCGCGTTCGGCTATTTCTGCGGGCTGTACATCTGGTACGCGGTGCAGGTGCATCAGACCAAGTTCCTGCTCGACATCGGCTTCAGCCCGAGCATTGCGGTCTGGGCGCTCGGCGCTGTCAGCCTGCTCGGCATTCCCGGCCAGATCCTGCTCGGCCACGTCTCCGACCGGATCGGACGGGAATGGGTCTGGGCGATCAGCTGCGCCGGCTTTGCGATCTGCTTTTCGGCGCTGATCGCGCTGAAATATCAGCCCTCGCTGTGGCTGGTCTGGCTGATGGTGTTCACGCAAGGGGCGCTCGGCTACGGCCTCACCTCGATCATGGGGGCGGTGGTGTTCGAGATTTTCCAGGGCCGACATCAGGGCAGCATCTTCGGCACGATCATGCTCGCGGCACTCGCGGGCGGTGCCGCCGGTCCTTGGCTGACGGGCCTCCTCTATGATCGCGCCGGCGATTACACGCTGGCCTTTGCAATCGGCATTCTCGTGAGCCTGCTCTCGGCGCTGTCGGTCTGGCGTGCCTCGCCTGGCAAGGTGCGGGCGGTGGCGGGCCGGCTGCACAGGCTTCGCGCGACAAACTAGGTTCCTTCTGCAACGGATTACCGTCGCGCCTTTCAAAGACTGTTAAGCATGTCGCGGCTTGCCGGAACCGAGGCCAGCGACAAGAACGTCTTGGACACCATCGCAGCGTTAGCTTCGGGCTCATTGCCATATCTTCCCGATCCTGCCGGGTCCAACGATGTCTGCTGACGCCCCCGTGACCGAAATGCCTGATGTGCTGCGCGCGGCGCTCGAATGCGCCGACGACGGCATCGTCATCGTCGATGACGCGCGTCGCATCACTCATTTCAACGCCGGTGCGGAGCGGATCTGGAAGTTCGCGCGGGCCGATGTGCTCGGCCACGACGCTGCAATTCTCACGCTCAAATGCCTTCAGGCCGACCCGGTCGCGGATTTTCGTGACGAGATCAGCCTGGTTCGTTGCGACGGCAGCCGGATCAAGGTCCAGATTGCGCTGTCCTCGGTGACCACAGGCGGCGCGCTCCATCACATCGTGTTCGCGCGCGATGTCACTGCCGATGCCGAGCGCCGCGTCAGGATCGGGCTGCTCAACACCGTCTCCGACCAGACCAACCGCGCGGTCATCATCAGCGATGTCGAGCAGAACATCGTCTACGTCAATTCGGCCTTCACGACACTGTTCGGCTACAGCAGCGGCGAGGCCGAAGGGCGTCGCGCAGGCGATCTCATCGCCGGCTGCCATACCGATCGGAAGGCCATTGCCAGGGTCATCGAACGCCTGATGCGTGGTGGCCGTCGCGGCGAGGCCGAGGTGCTG
Organism: Bradyrhizobium sp. UFLA06-24; assembly: GCF_054967145.1. Lineage (NCBI taxonomy): Bacteria > Pseudomonadati > Pseudomonadota > Alphaproteobacteria > Hyphomicrobiales > Nitrobacteraceae > Bradyrhizobium > Bradyrhizobium sp. UFLA06-24. Next base: position 40,013 of record NZ_JADFUE010000033.1, on the reverse strand, counting down.
GTCTACGACAAATCCGGCCAAGAGATCTGGGTTTGCGCCCGGATCGATGCCTTCCGCGACAAGAAGGGGCGGGTCAAGCATTTCTTTGCGCTGCTCGAGGACATCACCGAGACCAAGCAGCTGCGCTCGCTCCAGCAACTGATCATGAGCGCGCTCGCCGACGAGGTCCCGATCGCCGAGATCGCCGACAGGCTGTGCCGCCGCGTCGAGGAAATCGCGCCCGACGTGGTCTGCTCGCTGCTGCACATCGATGCCGCCGGCCTGGTCCATCCGCTCGGCGGTCCAAGCCTGCCAGAGGACTATTCCCGCGCGCTGGATGGCCTCGCCATCGGGCCCAATGTCGGCTCCTGCGGCACAGCGGCCTTCTATGGCGAGCCGGTGCTTGCGACCGATCTCGATACCGATCCACGCTGGCAGCCCTATAAGACGATGCCGCTGGCGATAGGCTTGCGTGCCTGCTGGTCGACACCGGTCAAGGCCAAGGACGGCCGGGTCATCGCGACGTTTGCTTTCTATTATCGGGAGCCGCGCGCGCCGAGCAACTGGCACCGGCGCATCGTCGAGGCCTGCGTCGACCTCGGCGCTTTCGCGATCGAACGCAAGGAGGCGCGCGCCGAGATCGCGCGGCTCGCCTATCACGATATCCTCACCGGCTTGCCGAACCGCGCGCAATTGCGGCACCTGATCACGACCGCGATCGACGCCTGTCCGACCGGCGGCCATGTCGCGCTGGCTTTTCTCGACGTCGACCATTTCAAGGACGTCAACGACACGCTCGGCCACGCCGCCGGCGACGAACTGCTGGTTCAGCTGGCGCAGCGCCTGCGCGAGCAGATCGGGCCTGAGGACATGTTGGGCCGGCTAGGCGGCGACGAGTTCGTGGTCCTGCTGCCGCACCGGAATGCACAGGACGCCGAGCGCGTCGCAGCCGGCATCACCGAGGCGCTGGCCACTCCCTTGCGGCTCGGATCGAAGCTGATGCCGATGTCGGCCAGCATCGGCATCAGCCTCTATCCCGACCACGCCACCGACATCGACACGCTGATGCAGCAGGCCGACGCCGCCATGTACATGGCCAAACAGGCGGGCCGGTCGACCCATCGCATGTTCAGCGCCGAGATGAACGGCCTTGCCGAGCAGCGACTGGCGATGATCGCAGCGCTCCGCCGCGCCATTGCCGACAATGCGCTGAGCCTGTTCTATCAGCCGCAGGTCCGCAGCTGCGATCGCGCCATCCACGGCGTCGAGGCGCTGGCGCGCTGGCACGATGCCGCGCTCGGCGACGTCTCGCCGGCCAAGTTCATTCCGCTCGCCGAAGAGTGCGGCCTGATCGAGCAGATCGGCCTGTGGTCGGTGCGCGAGGCCTGCCGGCAGATGGCGATTTGGCGCCGCGCCGGGCTCAACATTCCGAGCGTGTCCGTGAACCTGTCGCCGCTCAATTTCCGCAACGTCGCGCTGGCCGCGCGGCTCAAGGACATTCTCGCCGAACATGCGCTGCCGCCCGATGCCCTGATGCTGGAGATCACCGAAGGCACGTTCATGCAGGACGGTGCCGCCGCGCTGGAGACGATGCATGCGATCCGCGAGCTCGGCGTCGGGCTTTCGGTCGATGATTTCGGCACCGGTTATTCCAGCCTCAGCCGGCTCGCGCATCTGCCGATCCGCGAGCTGAAGATCGACCGCAGTTTCATGCGCGACATCGACAAGGATGCAGCCGCGCTCGCGATCGCCACCGCCGTGGTGCGCGTCGGCCAGGGCCTCAGGCTGACCGTCGTCGCCGAAGGCGTAGAGACCGAAGGCCAGCGCAAGATGCTGACCGAGCTCGGCTGCGACGTCGTGCAGGGCTTCCTCTACGCCCCCGCGCTCGCCCCGGTCGCCTTCGAGCGCTGGCTGATCGAACATTGCGCCGAGCAGGCTATGGCGATGCTGGGGCGATTGGATGTTGCTTCGGGAGTGGTCGAGGGCGCGGTGAGGCGGTCGGCATAAGACACGTGTCGTCCGTTTGAGATCAGCACGCAAATGCGTGCCTGTCCGCCTTGCCCTTGGCTGCGGACAAGGGAAGCTCACGCTGGTGAGGCAGCCATGGGCCAACAGAGGAAGTCGCGGTTGCGGAGCAAATCGCAACGACAACCTCATATCCGAGGCCGTACTGTCTCCAGAGCTTTCAGAGCCTCCACCACCGAATTGTAGATCAATTGGTCATCCGGCTTACGGTTCTCTTTGAGCTTCTCCACGTTCGCGCGATCAACCCAGAGAGCTTCTGATACTTTGTCGGTTTCCAGAGCTGGGTTTGTGAGGTCCCCATCGACGGTCACAATGAACTGTCGTTCTTCGTAGGGTGTCGGCCCATAGCTCCAATACTTTGGTGATATTTCAAGAACGATGTTCTTGAGGTACCAGCCTGTCTCCTCATGTATTTCGCGGCGCAGAGCAGAAGAAACGTCCTCGCCGTCTTCGACGTGCCCGCCGATTAAGTCCCAACACCCGGGAAATAAGCGACGCGTCGATGAGCGCCTTTGCACAAAGACGCGTCCTCGACCATCAACGATCATCGCGTCCGCAATAAGCTGTCTTCTTGGCGGCGTTTCGTCGGTGTCGGAATGCAGCATAAATTAGCCTTTTGAGGCGTCCACTTGAGGCTGACGGCTTGGCCTCAAAGTCCAACCTTTAATTGTGAGGTCCGAGGTCCGCAACGGGTCAAAAGACGAGATGACGAAATTGCCTGCCTTGAGTCTGCTTCATCCGTGGAAACCGACATCCCAAGCTCAAGTATTTGCCTTCAGCTCGGCCCCAGCCCCGTCCTCCGCCGCAGATCCGTGATCGCGCGCAAGAAGCTGTCGGCCGGCGTTGTCTCCGGATCGATCAGCCGGTGCAGGCGAAAGCCGTCTTCCAGCGCCAGCACGACCGCGGCCATCCAGGGTGAATCCAACCTCTCGCCATTCGCTTTACCCTTCAATGTCGCCTCGACGATGTCGGCGATCAGCTTGCGCCGGGCGCGCAGCCGCTTGGCGAGCTCGGGCCGGCGCTTCTCGGCGCGCGCGACGAACAGGATCATCTCGATGTGCAGCAGTGGGGAGCGGGTGAGGGGATCCTGCCGGCCGCGATCCATCGTCTTCAAGGCCGCGATGAAGTCGTCGAGATTGTCGTGCTTCGCCAGGATCTCCATGTTGCGCCGGATCGATTGCTCGACGTGATCCTCCAGCATCGCGAAGATCAGCTCGTCCTTGCTCGCAAAGTTCGAATAGAACGCGCCGCGGGTGAAGCCCGCCTCCGACGCGATCGCCTCGATGCTGGCGCCGCCGATGCCGTCCTGCTCGAACACGCGTGCAGCCGCCTCGAACAGCTTATCGCGCGTGTCGTCCCTGGTCGGTCTGGTTCTCACCCTTGACATCGGCGCAGGGTAGGGCAGAATGCAACTCGATACAATAATGTATCGAGTTGATAATTCACAGGGATGGTTACGCCGGGGCTTCGGGCTGCCTCGCGTATCGTGTCATGCGGCAACCGGTGCGAGGTCCACCATGAACGAGCAAGTGCAACCCGCAGGCGATCCGCTGTTCAATCCGCTGGCACCGGACTTCATCCGCGATCCCTATCCGCATTATGAGCGGCTGCGCACGATCGATCCGATCCATGTGACGCCGTTCGGCCAGTTCGTCGCCAGCCGTCATGCCGACGTGAGCCTGGTGATGCGCGACAAGCGCTTCGGCAAGGACTTTGTCGAGCGCACGACGCGCCGCTATGGCCCCGACATCATGAACGAGCCGGTGTTCCGCAGCATGGGCCACTGGATGCTGCAGGCCGATCCGCCCGATCACACCCGCCTGCGCGGTCTGGTGGTGAAGGCCTTCACCGCCCGCCGCGTCGAGGACATGCGGCCGCGGATTCAGGAAATCGTCGACCAGACGATCGATGCCGTGATCGATCGCGGTCAGATGGACCTGATCGAGGATTTCGCCTTTCGCCTGCCCGTCACCGTGATCTGCGAGATGCTCGGCATCCCCGAGGATCATCGCGAGGTCTTCTACAAGAGCTCGCGCGACGGCGGACGGCTGCTCGATCCCGTCCCCTTGTCTCCTGAGGAGATCGCGAAAGGCAACCAGGCCAACTTGATGGCGCAGATGTACTTCCAGCAGCTGTTCGAGCTGCGCCGTCGTAGTCCCGGCGACGACCTTATCACCCAGCTTGTGCAGGCCGAGGAAGACGGCAACAAGCTCACGAATGAGGAACTGACCGCCAACATCATTCTGCTGTTCGGCGCCGGACACGAGACCACCGTCAATCTGATCGGTAACGGCCTTTTGGCGCTCCACCGCAATCCGGATCAGCTTGCGCTTCTGAAGGCGCGGCCGGACCTGATCACCAACGCGATCGAGGAGTTTCTGCGCTACGATTCCTCGGTGCAGATGACCGGACGCGTCACGCTGGAGGAGATCGACGATCTCGGCGGCAAGAGGGTCCCCAAGGGCGAGAGCGTGCTCTGCCTGCTCGGGTCGGCCAATCGCGATCCCGCTGTTTATCCTGACCGCCCCGACAGGCTCGACATCACCAGGCCCAACGTCCGGCCGCTGTCGTTCGGAGGCGGCATCCACTTCTGCCTGGGCGCCCAATTGGCGCGTATCGAGGCCGAGATCGCCATCGCCACGCTATTGCGGCGGCTGCCCGACTTGCGCATCGACGACGTCGAAAACCCGGAATGGCGGCCGACTTTCGTGCTGCGCGGCCTGAAGCGCCTGCCGGCCAGTTGGTGAAGCCGGACGGGTTAACCTCCGCGCGCAACAGTCGCTGTGACTTCGCCACACTTCCCCCTATATAAGGGGCAGTTCCGGCGCGCCTGAAGCTTGGTTTGTCAGCTTGGGTTTGACCCGGGTGCCGGCTTGGCCGAGGGGAGACCCGTGCAGACGACACTGCTCGGACTGGCGATTGCCTTTATTCTAGCGCTGCTGGCCGCGCTGATCGGGCCTTACTTCGTCGACTGGAACCAGTTTCGGCCCCAGTTCGAGGCGGAAGCGACCCGGATTATCGGCGTGCCCGTGCGCGTTGCGGGCGAGCTCGATGCGCGGCTGCTGCCCACGCCGACGCTGCGCCTGCGCTCTGTCACCTTCGGCGGCAACAACGATCTCGGCCGCCTGCGCGCCGACAAGCTCGATGTCGAGTTCAGCCTGGGCTCGCTGATGCGGGGCGAATGGCGCGCCACCGAGCTTTCGGTCGGCGGCATGGCGGTGGATCTCGGCCTCGACGCCAGGGGCAGGGTCGACCTGCCGTCCACCGCGAACGGCACCTTCAACCTGGCTTCGCTCGCGATCGATCGGCTCAACCTCACCGGCCGCATCGCCCTTCATGACGCCGCCAGCCATTCGACGCTGGAGCTGAACGACATCGTCTTCTCCGGCGACGTGCGCTCGCTCGCAGGCGCGGTGCGGGGCGACGGCAGTTTCGCCGCCGCGGGCACCCGCTATCCGTTCCGGATCTCCTCCGGCCCGAGCGCTGACGGCAGTGCCACCCGCGTTCACCTCAATATCGATCCCGGCGAGCGCGCCGTTCTGGCCGATCTCGAAGGCGTGCTGGCCTTCGACAACCGCCAGCCGAAATTCGACGGTGCGCTGACGCTGGCGGTGCCGCCGGCGAAGAAAGCCGGCGAGGCGGGGCCAACGCCATGGAAGCTCGCCGCGAAACTCAAGGCTGATCCGGCCGGTGCCAAGTTCGACCAGATCGACGCGAGCTTTGGCCCTGAGGACACCGCGCTGAAGGTCGGCGGCGTCGGCGATCTCAGGTTCGGCGCCTCGCCGCTGCTGCGCGCTGTGCTGTCGGCGCGGCAGGTCGATGCCGACAAGCTCGCGGGCCGCGACGATACTGAGCCGCTTCGCATCCTGCCCGCCCTGCGCGCAGGTCTGGCTGCGATCCCGCAGGCGCCGATCCCGGCGCAGATCGAGTTCAACTCCGACCAGATCATGCTGGGCGGCCGTCCGCTCCAGAACATCACGACCGAGCTACAGACCGATGGCCGGTCCTGGACCTTCCAGCGGCTCGAGCTGCGCGCGCCCGGCATGACGCAAGTGTCGCTCAACGGCGCCACGCCCGGCGCCGACAGCTTTAGCGGCCGCCTCAGCGTCGAGTCCTCCGATCCCGATACGCTGGTGGCCTGGCTGCAGGGCCGCAACGAGGTGATCAGGCGCAGCACACGGCCGCTGCGCCTTTCCGGCGAGGTGACGATCGCCGCCAATCATCTCGCAATCGACAAGCTCCAGGCCGAAATCGAAGGCGGCGCGGTCGGGGGCCGCATCGCCTTCGTGCAGACAGGCGCGAGCAAAGGCTCGCGAATCGATGCCGACCTCAAGGCCGACCGTCTCGACCTCGATGCCGCCGCGAGCTTTGTCCGCGCGCTCGCTGGTCCGCAAGGTGAATGGCCGGACGAGGCAAAGCTCTCGCTCGACATCGGCCGCGCCATCTCGGCGGGCCAGGAGCTGCGGCCGTTCGCGGCCAAGCTCGGCTATGGGCCCGCCTCGCTGTCGCTGGAGCAGTTGCGGTTCGGCCAGGCCAGCGGCGTGACGACGGAGGCGAGCGGCAGCTTTGATCGCACCAAGGCTACCGGCAAGCTCGCGCTGAAATCGTCGGCCAATTCGCTGCGCGATCTCACGGCGCTGCTGGAGCCGATCGCTCCTGCGGTGCGCGCACGCCTCGACGCCATCCCGGCACTGTCGGGCGCGACGCGCCTGACGCTCAATCTCAGCCTCGACAAGAACGCCGAACATGCCGATCGCAGCGACGCGCGCGTCGTGTTCGATCTCGATGCGCCGCAGCTCAAGGCCTCCGCCACGCTTGCCGCGCAGATGCCGGTCGGGGCCGTTAACGGCCTCGACATGGACCGTTTACGTAACAGCGACTTCACGCTGGACTCGAAAGTATCGACGCCGCAGGCGAACGCATTGTTGGCGCTGCTCGGCCTCGATCGCGTGGTCGCGGCCGGCGAGGGCGTCTCACAGATCGAAGGCAAGTTGAGCGGCGCGTGGCGAAAGCCCTTGCAACTGAACGTCAGGCTCGGTGGCGGCGGGTTGGATGCGGATGCGCAAGGCAGCGTCGAATTGTCGGGGCCGGAGCCGAAGGGCAGCGTGAATCTGCACGTGCGCAACGCCAATCTGGCGCCGCTGCTCGGGACCAATCCCGCCGACAAGTCGATCCAGAAGGTGAGCTTGTCGTCCCGCCTCACGCTGGCAGGCAATCGGTTGAGCTTCGACGATCTCGACAGCGGGGCTCTAGGCTCGCATCTGCGCGGCCATCTCGCCGTGACGCTCGATCAGGAGAGGAGCGTCGAGGGCGAAGTCGGGCTCGACACGCTCGATCTGGCGCCTGCGCTCGCGCTTGCGATCGGCGCCGCCGGGCATGATGGCGGCGAACCGCTGAGTGCGGGCCTCGTCAGCGGCTGGCGCGGCCGAGTCGCCTTCCAGGCCTTGCGCGGCAGCCTGCCCGACGGTATCGAGCTGCGTCCCTTCAGCGGCACGATCAGGAGCGACGGCCAGTCGCTCGCGCTCGATGGGCTCAAGGGCGGCCTCGCCGGCGGCGAGATGACGGCAAGCTTGGACGCGCGCAACGGCGCCAATGGTCTGGCGCTGAACGCGCATCTCGATCTCACCAATGTCGATGCGGCCTCGCTGCGCTACCGTGATCTGGCGCTGCCCAGGGGGCGCGCGTCGGTGCAGATGGCGCTGACGAGCCAGGGCCGCAGCGTCTCGGCACTGACGGGCGCGCTTGCCGGCAACGGCACCGTGACGCTGGACTCGGTCGAGATCAGCGGCCTCAATCCGCGCGCCTTCGAGATCGCCATCCGCGCCAGCGACAGCGGTCAGGTCCCCGATGACGTCAAGCTGCGGCAGCTGGTCGAGCCCGCATTGTCGGCTCCCATTACGGTCCCCTCGGCCCAGATCGCCTTCACGATCCGCGACGGCCGGCTGCGCGTCGGCGCGACGCCGCTGGAAGCGAAGAACGCGCGTGCCATCGTCTCAGGCGGTTACGACATTCCCGCCGACCAGGCCGACATCCGCGCCAGCCTGACACCGATCATGACCGGCCTCTCCGGCGCGCCGCCGGAGATCCAGCTGTTCGCGGCAGGTCCGCCCGACAAGCTCAGCCGCACCGTCGATCTCACGCCGCTGTCGTCGTGGCTAGCGGTGCGCACCATCGATCGCGAGACGCGAAGGCTCGATGCCATCGAACGCGGCGAGCCGCCGCCGGCGACGGCCGCGCTGCCGACGCTGGTCTCGCCCGAGCCCGCGCCGGAGCCGGCGCTGACCGACGTGCCGATGCCCGGCCGCGATCCGCGCCGCACAGCGCCGAAGGTGAAGGTCGAGCCCAAGGCTGAGTCAAAGACTGCACCGACGCCGAGGGCGCCGCAGGCCGCGCCGGCCGTGCCGACCCCGCCGCTGGCAAGCCAGCAGGCCGCGCCCCTGCCGCCGCCGATCGACGTGCGGCCCGCCCCGGGCTCGCCGCCCGCCAAGCCCCGGCCGAAGCCGCCGCTGGTCCTGACGCCGCAGAATCCGTAAGGCGGCTCGACTCGGTGTCCGCCTCTCGCTCCGCGAGAGGTGAGCGGCTTACGCTTCCGTAACCACACTCGCTCGCATTTGACCGAAATCTCGTCGGCAAAACTGATGTGACGGTTTTACTGGATTCTCGCGTTTGTTCCCTAGTGTCGGCTCCCAGAGGAATCCGAGAGTCCTGCCCGTACAGGCAGGATGGCGCCAAAGAACTTCCAAGAACTGGGGTTATCGAGATGGACGGGGCGAAGACGCTTCTACAGGATCTGGACGACGCAATCGCGCGCGGCACCGACGAAAGCCGGGCCAAGGCGCTGTGGCATGCGACCGATCTGTTGATCACCGGTCGCTACGTCGACGACGAGATCAGCATGTTCGGCGAGGTCATCGGCCGGCTGGCCGACGAGATCGAGGTCGCCGCGCGGGCGCAGCTCTCCGAATTGATGGCGGGCTGCGATCATGCCCCGCTCAATGTCATCGAGAAGCTCGCTCTTGACGACGAGATCGCAGTCGCCGGCCCCGTGCTGCGCGACTCGAACCGCATCGGCGAGAAGGTTCTGGTCGAGAGCGCGATGACCAAGGGCCAGGCGCATCTGCTCGCGATCTCTCAGCGTGAGGCGATCGGCGAGGCCGTGACCGACGTGCTCGTCAAGCGTGGTAACCAGGAGGTTGTCACCTCGGTCGCCCGGAACGAGGGCGCGCGCTTCTCCGGCTCGGGCCTGCTGCACATGGTCCGCCGCGCCGAGGGCGATTCCATCCTCGCCGAGCAGCTCGGCCTGCGCAAGGACGTGCCGCGCCACATCTTCCAGCAGCTCATCTCCAAGGCCTCGGAAGACGTCCGCCGCCGGCTCGAGACCGAGCGCCCCGAAATGATGTCGCAGATCCAGAGCTCGGTGACCGAGGTCACCGGCGATCTGCAGTCCAAGTTCGGCCCGTCCTCGCGCAGCTATTTCGTCGCCAAGCGCGTGGTGACGACGCAGTACCGGCAGGGCAATCTCAACCAGGACTCGATCTCGAACTATGCGCGCCAGCACCGCTTCGACGAGGTGCAGATCGGCCTGTCGCTGCTGTCGTCGCTGCCGGTCGACGTGATCGAGCGCGCGCTGATGGACCGCAACCGCGAGATGATCCTGGTGCTGTGCAAGGCGCTCGACTTCTCCTGGGACACGACGATGTCGCTGCTGTTCCTCGGCGCCAAGGACCACCTGATCACCGCGCGCGAGCTGCACGACAACGAGCGCGATTTCAACCGGCTCAAGATCGAGACCTCGCGCAGCATCTTGAAGTTCTACCAGTCGCGCAAGAACAGCGCCGGCGCCGATCCCGCGACGGGTCGCCAGGCTGAGCTCCAGGTTCACTGAACGGGACATCGAGGGAGTATTTGCAATGTTGCCTCAATTCGGCACCGCAGTTCGCAAGAACAAGAGCCTCACCAAGACCCTCGTCGCCGAGCCGGGCGGATCGGCTCCGGAGAAGGCCACGGTCGACGCCGCATGGCTCGTGCTGGAAGCCGCCAACGACCTCGGCGACCACGCCGCGATCGACGCCTGCCGGCGCGTCATCGATGCCGAACTGAACGGCACGGTGCCGGGCAGCGCGGATACCGAGCTCGTGCTGGGGTATTTCCGGTAAGACCAGAGCCGCCGGCCGCGCCCGTCGCGCGCCGGTCGGCCACAGCCCATCTCTACCTTTGCGCTTATTTCCGGCATGATGTAGCCTCCACTTGCGGTCGTCGAACGGTGGCCGCGGGCAATGGGGTTCGGAGCGGTCGCTATGGGGCGGCGTGGCTTCCTTGTTGATGGTTTGGCGCGGGCGCGCGGGCCTGCGCGTAGTCGTTTGCATGAAAATTTCTGGAACGCCTCCGGTGCTGCACGCAGCGCCATCGGTGGCGCACGATTGCTGATTGCCTGGTAGTGACGGCACTGACGCCGTCACGATTGAAAGCTTCACGTTGATTGGAGCGGATCATGAATTTTGATGTGCGCGTCCCGTTGATCGCCGTCGTGTCCCTTCTCGCCACCGTCATCGCCGTATCGGCTGAAGACAAGCCCGCGCCGGGGGCTCCCGTCCATCTGCAACAGGGCTGGAGCGAGGAGACCGCCGATCGCTGGCATTTCATCTCGCAGGGAACGGCGCTGATCCCCTATGAATGGTTTGTCGCGCTGGAGCAGCCGGGGCAGCCGCCCGGGCAAACCGCCCTGATCAAGGCGCCCGAGAATCTGCAGCGGCTGGGTTTCCTCCCCGAGCCCGCCAGCGCCACCAATCCGGATGGTCTGGCGATCGGTCTCTACAGCACCCCCGTGGATATTCCCGACGGACGGCATGCGTGCTGGAAAGGCAACTGGCTCGGCCTCGGCTGCGCGGGCTGTCACACCGGGCAGGTCAGCTACCGCGGCCAGCAGATCCGGATCGAGGGCGGCCCGTCCCACATCGATATCGACGCCTTCGTCGAACAACTGGTCGGCTCGATCGGCGCGGTCCTGCAGAATCAGGACGGCGCCGCACAGCGCTTCATGGCGCGGGTGAAGGCGCCGCCGGCCGACGTGCAGAGCGGATTGCAGTGTTTCGGCGGCGTGTTGCAGGCGGCCGCGAAATTCAACCAGGTGGTCGGTGCGAACTCCGGCGATACGGCGGGCGGGGCGGGCAGGCTGGATGCGCATGGCGCCGGCCTGAACCAGCTGCTCGCCGGGCCCTTCAGGCTCATGACCGATCCGGCGGACATCGGCGAGACCAGGAACTACGCGCACCTGACCGCGCCGGTGCGCTATCCGGCGCTGTGGGATACGCCGCGGTTCAACTGGGTGCTGTACAACGCCTCGATCCGTCAGCCGCTGACACGCAACATCGTCGAGGCGCTCGGCGTGCTCGCGCCGATCAAGCATGACGCGACGATGATCGGACCCGACGTGATGCACGGCATCCAGATGGAGAATGTGGTGTGGGGACAGCGCAAGCTGATGGACCTGCGCTCTCCGCGCTGGCCGGAAGCCGTCCTCGGTGCGCTCGACCCGAAGCGGGCGCTGCGCGGCCAGCTCGTCTATGTCAGCGCCTGCGCGAACTGCCACGATGCCGCCCCCACCGAAGCGGCGTCGGGCGCGTGCAGCGAGATCCAGATCCCGCTGGTCGATCTCCGCAAGATCGACACCGATCCCGAGCAGGCGACGACGTTCAACAGACGCAAGATCGCGCTGTCGAAGATCGGCGGCCCCGATGCGATGTCCAACTACAAGGCGGCCGAGGTGCTGACCGGAAACATTGCCGCGCTGTGGATTGCTCGCTCGAAGGACAACGCGGCCAGTGCCGCCGAGATCAATTGCGGCCGTCCCAACCAGTTCAGGGCGCCGCTCGCCTACCGGGCAAGGCCGCTCAACGGCATCTGGGCGATGGCGCCCTACCTGCACAACGGCTCGGTGCCGTCGCTGAACGATCTGCTGCTGCCGCCGAGCCAGCGGCCGAAGACCTTCTATGTCGGCAATTGGGAGTTCAACCCTGACATCGTGGGATACGACATGAAGGTGCAGACGCCGGGCGCATTCCTGTTCGACACGAGCGTCCGCGGCAATTCGAATGCCGGGCATACTTACGGAACTGATATGACCGAGGACGACCGCAAGGCGCTGATCGAATATCTCAAGACGCTCTGAGTGGCCGCATCAATCCTTGCGGCAGGTGAAGCTGTAATAGGGGCAGGTGCCGTTCGCGAAGGACGCATGCAATTGCGTACCCGGAATGCCTGCGAATTCGTGCGAGACGCCGAGCAGTACGCGCGGCACGATCTCGTCCGCCAGCGCTGTCCGTCGCGCACCGTCCAGCTCCAGCGCGCGCGCCACATTGGCGGTGATGTCGTCCTCGTGCACGAGGCGCAAGCGCGACTTCGCCAGAGCCTCGCGCGGAAAGACGTCCTTCGACCGGTCTTCGAAGCACGCCATCAGGAACGCGCCGCCCGGCCTCAGCACGCGGTGGACTTCATCCAGAAAGCGTCCCATGTCGCCGTAATGCTGCGCGCTTTCGACGTTGACCACGACGTCGAAATTCTCGTCCGCGAACGGCAGGCTGAGCGCATCGCCGACGCGGAATGCGAGATTGTCCTGGTCGGCATAGCGCGCCTTGTTGAAGCGGATCGCCGGCTTGCAGATGTCGAGCCCGGTGTAGCTCTTCGGGTGGAGATAGCGCGCGATGTAGGATGCTCCGCCGCCACGGCCGCATCCGACCTCCAGCACGTCCTTGCCGGCGATCGCAGCCCCCGACGCGACATGATGATAGAGCTGGATCGCGTAGCGATCGGGCTCGTCGGCGGCCTGCAGTTCGACTTGCTCTCCGTTCAGCGAGGCATAGCCGTAATTGAGGAAGCGGATGGCGGCATCCCTGTCGAGGTTGCTCAGCAGGGAGTACCAGGCGTTGGTGAAAAGATGGCGCGCGGCGCGCGAATAAAACAGTTTGACGACGGCCTGATGGATCGGGCTTGCCGCTGTCGGATACGGATCCTGCTTCACGGATGAATACTCTCACGCGAAAATGGGGAACGCTTCCACCATCGAGCATGGGCCAGTGCCTGCGATGCGTCAACAATGGCGACGCTTGCCTGCCACGATTGACTTCATTCCGACGGGAGATATATCCTAGGTTTAGTACGGATAATGCTGGACCCGCGTGATGACTGGGCAGGTTGCTGCCTGGTTGGAGAAGGTCGGCCTCCCTCAATACCTGAAGTCCTTTTCCGACCACGGCATTGATTTCGATATTCTTTCCGAAATTACGGATCGCGATCTCGCGACCATGGGCGTCGTGCTCGGGCATCGGCGCCGGCTGCTGCGTTCGATTGCAGAGCTGGACGTTCCGAAAGCGCGCCTCGGCGTGCCTGAGATCGATGCCGGTGCCGAGCGCCGCCAACTCACGATCATGTTCTGCGATCTGGTCGGCTCGACTGCACTGTCGCAGCAGTTCGATCCCGAGGAGATGCGCGAGATTCTGCAAGCCTATCGCGAGGCCGCGACCGCGGTCATTGCGAGCTATGACGGCATCGTCTCGCGCCTGGTGGGCGACGGCATCCTGTCGTATTTCGGCTATCCGGCCGCGCATGAGGACGATGCCGAGCGCGCCGTCCGCGCCGGTCTCGAGATCACGGCCGCCGTGCAGGCGATCGATATCCAGCCGGGCTTGCGGCTGGAGGTGCGGATCGGCATCGCCACCGGGCTCGTCGTGGTCGGCGATCTCATCGCAAAGGGCGCCTCCAGCCGGCTGGAGGTGATCGGCGAGACGCCGAACCTTGCGGCGCGGATGCAGGCCTTTGCCGAGCCCGGATGCGTCATCATCGCGGCTTCGACGCGGCGCCTGATCGGCAATCTGTTCGAGCTGCGCGAGCTCGGCACCCGCGCGATCAAGGGATTTGGCGAGCCGGTCGAAGTCTGGGCGGTGGATCGTCCATCGCCGCTTGCGAGCCGCTTCGAAGCCTATCACTCCGCGCGCCTTGCCGGCTTCGTCGGCCGCGAGCACGAGCTCGCGCGCTTGGCCGAATGCAAGCAGCGGGCCTGGCGCGGCCAGGGCCAGGTCGTGCTGATTTCAGGCGAGCCCGGCATCGGCAAGTCGCGGCTATCGGAGCATTTCCTCCATGAGCGGATCGGCGCGGAGCCGCACGTCCTGCTGCGCTATCAATGCTCGCCGCATCATCGCGCCAGCGCGCTCTATCCCGTCATCACGCAGCTCCAGCGCGCGGCGAAGATCGCTGCAGGCGACAGCAATGCACAACGGCTGCGCAAGCTCGAAGCGCTGCTCGGGCGCAGCGACCTGAAGGCGCCGGCGCTGGTGCCGCTGTTTGCGGATGTGTTGTCGATCGCCACCGACGGACGCTATCCGCCGCTGGACTGGACGCCGCAGCAATTGCGGCGCAACACGCTGGCCGCGCTGATGCAGCGCCTGCAGCGCCTCAGCGCCGAGGCGCCGGTGGTCTGCATCGTCGAGGATTTGCACTGGGCGGATGCGACCTCGCTCGAACTGCTCCATCTTGCGGTCAGGCTGGCCGACCAGCTTCGCCTGCTGCTCGTCCTGACGTTCCGCGACGACTTCACGCTGCCGTGGATGGGGCCGGCGAATTTGACGACGCTGGAGCTCGGGCGTCTCAAGGAGGTCGACGTCGAGCGCATGGTCGCGGACCTGATCGGAAGCCGCGCGGTTCCGTCCGAGCTGGTGAGGCAGATTGCGACGCGGACCGACGGCATCCCGCTGTTCGTCGAGGAGCTGACGCGTACCGTGCTCGAGATCGGCGTCCTCGAAAAGGCGGCCGGCGGCCGCTACCGGATCGCCGGCAGCCTGCCCATCCCTACGACGCTGCAGGATTCGCTGATGGCGCGGCTCGACCGGCTCGGACCTGCCAAGGAGGTGGCGCAGATCTGCGCCGTCATCGGCCGCGAATTCTCCGACGAGCTGCTGCGCGCCATCGCCGACAAGGAGGATGCGGAGATCGACGCCCGGCTTGCCCAGCTCGAAGGCGCCGAGCTGATCTTCCGCAACAGGTCCGCGGGAGACGGCGCCTATGTGTTCAAACACGCGCTGGTGCAGGACACCGCCTATGAGAGCTTGCTGAGGAGCAGCCGCCGGCGATTGCACGAGCGGATCGCGGCCGTTCTCCAGGAGAAGTTCCCGGAGGTCGCCGCCGCGGCGCCCGAAATCGCCGCGCATCACTTCACGCAGGCCGGTCTCGTCGAGGACGCGGTCGAATGGTGGGGCAAGGCCGGCGATCGATCCTTGCGCAGCTCGGCCTATCCCGAGGCGATCGCGCATCTGACCAAGGCCATCGGCCTTGCAGAAGGCCTGAGCGAAAGCCCGGCAGGGCAGAGCCGCCGGCTGCAATTGCAGATCGCCTATGGCAACGCGCTGATCGCCACACGCGGCTATGGCGCGCCGGAGACGTCGGTCGCTTTCGCCCGTGCGCGCGAGCTTGCCTCCGGGCTCAAGGGCGCGCCCGAGCGGTTCGCCGCGACTTACGGCCTGTGGGTCGGAAGCCTCGTTCGCAGCGAGCTCGGATCCATGCAGGAGCTCGCGCAGGCGTTCCTGCACGACACCGCCGACCGGCCCGATGCGCCGGAGGCGGGGATCGCCCATCGCGTCTGCGGCATGACCCGCTGGTTCGAAGGCAATTTCGTCGACGCCAGGCAGCACCTCGAGCAGGCGCTCACGATCTACCGCGACGAGCATGATCGCAATCTCGCGTTCCTGTACGGCCACGATTGCGGCATCGCGGCGGCGATCTACCTTGCGCTGGTGTTGTGGCCGCTCGGCGAGGTCGATCGCGCCGGGCAACTGGCGCAGCAGGCGATCCGCCGTGCGGCGGAGAGCGGCCATGTGGCGACCATGGTGTACACGCATTTCCACAAGATCGTGCTGGAGGCGATGCGCGGCAACCCTGAGGGCGCGAGGCCTCATGTCGATGCCGTGATCGAGCTCAGCCGCGAGCACGGCCTTCTGCTCTACGCGCGCACCGGCAAATTCTGGAACGGCTGGATCCGTTGCCATCTCGGCGAGCCGGCAGCCGGGCTGCAGGAGATGGAGGAGTCCATCGCGCTGCCGCTGGTCGGAAAGATGGCGACCGGGCTCTACGTGCCCTTGACCTGGACGCTGCTGGCGGAAGCAAAGGCGTGCGAAGGACGGTTCGACGAGGCGCTCGCGATCCTCGACGAACAGCTCCTCGAAGTGGAGCGGACGGGACAGCAATGGTTCACCGCGGAGATCCAGCGGCGGCGTGGCGAATTGCTGCTGCGCAAGGATCCCATCGATATCGTTGCCGCGGAGACGGCCTTCACGCGCGCCATCGAGACCGCGCGGGCGCAGAAGACCGTGACGTTCGAGCTGCGCGCCGCGCTCTCGCTTGCCAGGCTCTATCAGGCGAGCGGAACGGATGCGCAGGCGCGAAGTGTGCTCGGTCCGGTGATCGGACTGTTCGATGACGCACAGGAATTGCCGGAGATTTTCGAAGCACGGGCGGCCATGGAGCGGTCCAGCCAGACAAGCCCATGCGCAATCCCATGCGACTGAAAACCTTCTTGTACTTTGCCGACTTCGTATTCTATCCCCTCGCAAGCGCTGCGCTGGTCGCGGTCGCGTTGCTCTTGAAGCAGCCGCCGCGCTGGGATGAGGCGGCGGTCGGCTTTGCGTGCGGGCTGCTGCTCTGGAGCCTCGCCGAATACGTGATTCACCGCTTCGCCCTGCATGGTCCGGCCCATCTCGCCGCGCTGCACGACATGCATCATGCCGATCCGCGCGCGCTCGTGGGCTCGCCGCTCTGGCTGAGCCTGGGCTCGATCTGCCTGGGATCGCTGCTGCCGGTGTGGCTGCTGGTCGGGTTTGGATCCGCCTGCACCGTCACGGCGGGACTGATGCTGGGCTATATCTATTTCGGCGCGCTTCACCATGTCATTCACCATCATCGCCTGAAGCGCGGCAGCTATCTCTGGCGCCTCAAGCGCCGCCACACGCGTCATCACTACGGCAAGACGCCGTGCAATTTCGGCGTCGTCACCAGCATCTGGGACCGCGTCTTCGGAACGTATTGTCCTGAGTGAGTGCGCCGCCCTCATTGAAGTGCGGCCGGACGATGCCGCGGCCATTATAGAGTGCGCTATGATTTCTGCGCGCCGTCTGTTCATTCGGGGGAGGTGCTCGTTTCACCTCTCCCGAAGGGAGAGGTCGGATCGCATCGATGGATGCGATCCGGGTGAGGGGTTACAGTCCCACCGGTTGCCGCGGCCCCTCACCCGGATCGCACTGGACGATGCGTCGCATCGTGACGCGCAATCCGACCTCTCCGCACCGGGCAGAGGTGAAGCGGTCAGCCGCAATTCCAGATCGCGCCGATCGGCGTGCGCGTCCAGCACGGACCGAAGCTGCCGCCATTGTAGCGGGGGCCGCCGAAGCCGGGCCGGCCGAAATAGTGCCATTCGCCGTCGAAGTAGCGGTAATAGACTGGCACGGGATCGATATACCAGGGACGCTGGTTCTCACGCGCGTAACGCCGAAACCCGTTCTTCTGTGCGTAGATCGGCTGGCTGTTGCTCAGCGGCTGGCGATAGCCCGGCAGGAAGCCGTAGCCGTGCCAGGCCTGCGAGGGCTTCTTGTGAGCGGACGCGGCCGGCGCAGCGACGGGCAGCAGCGACAGAATGGCAGCAACAAAAAGACACAAAAGGCGCGACATGCACCGACCATAGAGAATCGATGGCGGGAAAGCCATTCAAATTCGAGTGGGCAAATTCGAGTGGGATTGATTTTGCAATTCAAAGGATGGTCGCAGGAGTCTGCGCCGACTGCGACACGACGTCGTCGCAACGCGCGACGCGGCGCTCAGCAGGAATTGGACCGTTTGGCCGCAGCATCGAGCCGCAGGCCTGACCTTGCCGCGGACAAGGCCGCGGCCAGCTCTTCGAGTTGGTAGGGCTTGGGCAGGATCTGGATGCCCGCATTCTGTGCCTCGTGCACCGAGGCTTCGGCATAACCGCTGGTCAGCAGCACGGGAATGTCGCTGCGTCGCCGCTTGATCTCCCGCGCGAGCTCGACCCCGTTCATGCCGCCGGGCATCATGATATCGGAGAAAATCACATCGACGGGGCGGCCATCGGCCAAAGCACCGAGCGCAGCGGCCGCGCTGGCGGCGCGCGTCACGCCGTAACCGAGCTGAGCGAGCATCTCGCCGACCAGCGCCGCAACCTCCTCGTCGTCCTCGACCAGGAGAACCTGGCCCTGATCGTTCTTCTTGGGCCGTGCCTTGTTGAAGTCGATGAGGTGCCGGTGCTTCGAAGGGATATCTTCGGAGCGCGGCAAGTACAGCTCGATGGCGGTGCCCTGGCCCAGCTGCGATTTGATGCGAACCGTTCCGCGCGACTGGGTCGCAAAGCCATGGACCTGCGCGAGCCCGAGGCCGGAGCCCTTGCCGATCTCCTTCGTCGTGAAAAAGGGTTCGAAGACACGGGATAGGATTTCCGGAGGCATGCCGACGCCGGTGTCGACGACGGATAGGCGGACGTAGTCTCCCGAGATCTCCTCCTCGCTCACGTCGGGCAGGTTCTCGCCGCGCACGACGATCGTGCCGCCATTGGGCATGGCATCGCGGGCGTTGACGGCCAGATTGAGAATGACCAGTTCGAGCTCCCCGGGATCGACCTCCACCGGCCAGAGCTGATCTGGAAAATCGAACTCGACATGAACGTCGCCTCGCAGGCTTCGATCGAGCAATTCACGCATTCCGCCGATCTGCATGGCAACGTCGACGGGCTCGGGGCGAAGCGTCTGGCGGCGAGAGAACGCCAGCAGCTGCCTGGTCAGGCTGGCACCGCGTTGCGCGGCCTGGATCATCCCGTCCATGAGGCGGCGCCTGCGGTTCGGATCGGTCTGGCGGTCGAGCATGTCGAGCCCGCCCGATATCACCATCAGCAGGTTGTTGAAGTCATGAGCCACGCCGCCGGTGAGCTGACCGATCGCTTCGATCTTCTGGGCCTGGCGGAGGGTTTCCTCCACGCGTGCCCGCTCCTCCATTTCCAGGCGCAACTGCTCGTTGGTCTCTGCCAGCGCGCGCGTCCGCTCGGCCACGAGTTTTTCGAGCTCCTGAGCGATCTGCTCGCGCGCGGCGAGCAGGGTGCGGATCTCGTATTGACGTCGCCGGGCGCGCAACGCCGATTGCACGGCGCTGGTCAGCGTCATCGGCTGCACCGGCCGTTCGAGCAGTGAAACGTTGCGCAGAAGCGAGACGATACTGCGGCGCCAGGCCACAACCGCCGGCTGGTCGCGATGGCTGGTCAGGACGACGAAGGGTAGATCGGACCAGGGCGGCTGGCTCTCGATCCATTGTGCCAGCGGCCCCGTGTCCTTGCCGAACAAGGCTTCTTCGGCGACGAAAACGGCGCCGACGCCATTGACCATCTCGGTGACGAGTTCGGCAAGATCCCGGCAATTGATCGCCTCGAGGTTCGAGCCGCGGAACAGCTCGACCGAGGCAGGCCCGTCCCGTCCAATCGGAGCAAAGACGAGAACCCGTTGATCGTGCGCGCCGCTCATTCAACGGTCCCTTCGGACATCGCCGGGCCGGTATAACGTGGTGTGCCGGAAAAGATGCCGCTGAAATCCCTGAGCGGCGGACCGAGCTTGATACCAGCGCCGGTGAGCCGAAATTCGCGGATCGTATGCTCGTGGTTGCCACTGCGCTTCTTGACCACGGAGAGCGCGCGCCGCACCGTTCCGCCGAGCTCGAAGTAGCGCAGCATCAGCACGGCATCGCTCAAATAGCTGATATCGAGATTGGACTCTGTCGGCCCTACCAAACCGTGTTGAGCAAGGATCAGAATGGTCAGTACCCCCTGCTGGGCCAGATAACTGAGCAGTTCGTGCATCTGCAGGATGAGAAAGCGCTCGTCCGGCATCGCGTTGAGATAGCCGTTCAGACTGTCGATGATGACGATCCGGGCATTGTCGCGCTCGACGCTCTCCCTCACATTGCTGGCGAACTCGCCGGGCGAGAGCTCGGCCGGATCGATTTGCTGGAAGCGGATGCGGCCGGACTCGAGATGATTGTCGAGATCCAGCCCCAAGGTCCTGGCGCGCGCTTCGACCGTGCCGCGGCCTTCGTCGAAGGCGAAGAACACCGCGTGCTCGCCGCGATCGGCTGCCGTGATGGCGTAGGTCAGCGCGAGCGACGATTTACCTACGCCTGCCGCCCCGATGAGAAGCGCGTTCGTGCCGCGCTCCAGGCCACCGCCCAGAAGCTGATCGAGCTCCGGGTTGCCGCTCGATGTGAAATTGCCGAGAAACGATTTGTGATGTTCTGCCGCCACGAGGCGAGGGAAGATCTTGAGGCCGCCCGTTTCGATGATGAAGTCGTGATAGCCGCCGCGAAAGCGGATGCCACGCATCTTCATGACGCGAAGCCGGCGCCGCTCCGCGCCGTAGTC
Organism: Bradyrhizobium sp. UFLA06-24; assembly: GCF_054967145.1. NCBI lineage: Bacteria > Pseudomonadati > Pseudomonadota > Alphaproteobacteria > Hyphomicrobiales > Nitrobacteraceae > Bradyrhizobium > Bradyrhizobium sp. UFLA06-24. The sequence goes on along the minus strand of NZ_JADFUE010000033.1, from coordinate 19,558 downwards.
GAGTGCGAGCTGCTCGAGCATGACGACGCCGTGTGCGATCGAATGCAGTTGCAGATCGTCCTGAGCCGAAGACAGGTCGTCGAGCAGGATCACGGTGCAGTTGCGGTTGGTAAAGAAGTGCTTCAAGGCCAGCACCTGTCGCCTGTAGCGCAGCGGGTTCTGGGCGAGGAGCCGAAGTTCGGACAGGCTGTCGAGCACCACGCGGGCGGGGTTGATCCGCTCGACCTCCTTGAAGATCAGACTGGTGGTCTCGCTCAGCTCCACCTCGGCCGGATGAAAAACCGTGAGCTCGCGGTCGGGATCGAGCGTCGTTTCCGGCGGAACCAGCTCGAAGATATCGACGCCGTCCAGAGACCATCCGTGCCGCTGCGCGACCAGGGTCAGTTCACGTTTGGTTTCGGACAGCGAAATGTACAGGACGCGCTCGCCGCCCCGGACACCCCGCAGCAGGAACTGGAGCGCAATGGTGGTCTTGCCGGTTCCCGGCCGTCCCTCATAGAGGTACATCCGGTTGGCGTCGAACCCGCCGCCCAGGATGTCGTCCAGGCCCTCACTGCCGGTCGAAATTCGCGGCAAATCCGTGGGATCGCCGCTTGAAGCTGCTTGAAATGAACCGGTCATTGAACCCCTACGCATTGTGGAAGCCCGCTGTCCGACGTCCAGGGGCCGGGGCTCGAAAAACTGTTGGCCCCCGGAATAGGAACTCTCCAGCGGGGACCGAGTTCCCGGCGGCCGGTGCGGGCTGCCGGGAACAGTAGGCGGAAATGCTTCACGCCTGTCGGTTCACGATTGAACGTAGGGAGTTCGGGGCAGGCAAGACAATGGGTTTTCCGAAATGTGTGCCGCCTGCGTGTCGCAGAGCGGTCTCCGCGTTCTGGTACTCCTCCACGCTGACCTCGGTCGCAGCTGTTTCAGAGGAACGCAAAAAGGCCTCGCCGAAGCGAGGCCTCCCTGTCCCATCGTGCTGGTACGAACTAATCGTCGTCATCCCAGTGATGGCGGCGGATTACGACGCCGCGGTCGTAATCGCGGTCGTGGTGGTACCAGCCATGATGCCAGCCGCGGTCATGTTCATAGATGCGCGCGCGGGGGCCATAGTAGTCACTGTCGCCGCCGACGTAGAAGCCGACGCCCGCCGCGTTGGCGATGGTAGGGGCACCGATTGCGAGCGTCGAGACGGCCGCAAGAGCGTATATCAGCTTTCTCATCTGTTCCTCCTTCCGCATTGTCGGGGAGTCAACGGCTGTCGCGCCGGCCTGTTGCCGGAACGGGCAAGAAACTTTCTTGAATGGGTGTTCATGTTTCGGGCGTTCCATCGTGAGAAAGAACGATGAGGGGTGTCGCGTTCGATCTGGAACGCTTGTATCGGCAGCACCCATGTTGTGCACCGCCGGCATTCGAGCATTACCGCTGGATGCGGTAGATCACGACGTCTTCGCCGTGATGTATCGTGGTCTTCTCCAACAGATAGTTCGATTTTTCCAACACGCGGCGCGAGGCGCCATGTTCGACAAAGACGAGACCGATGAGCGAGGATAAGTCGAGCCGCGACAGCCCAATTTCCGTCAGCGCAACCGCGATCTCGCTCGCAAGCCCCCGGCCCCAGAGATCACGCTTGAACGCGTAGGCAATCTCGGTCTCGTCGACGCCGTCCACGAGGATGCGCCGGATGCCCGCGCGCCCGGCGAACGCGCGGTCCTTCGTGCGCAATGCCTACAGCCCATAACCGTGCTGGTCCCAATGGGCCATGTTGGTCGCGACATAGGCTTTCGTCGTCTCCGCCGAGCGCACCCCGCCGAGAAAGCGGGAGACTTCGGGATCGAGGTGGAGCGCGACGAGATCGGCGAGGTGGCTTTCGTGAAGCCGCTCGGCGGTGAGTCGGTCGGTGCTGAAGTGATCGATGGACACGGATGGCCGCGGTGAAGCTGGTTGCGATCTTGATGCCGCAAGAGCCGACGATGCCATCATGCCAGTGTTTTGCCCGACGCGTCAACGGATTTTCCGAAGTGCACGGCGCGTGTTGCCGTCGCATGGTTTTTGCGCGTGCTAAACCCTTGATCTGACAAACCCCCGTCTACTGTGCATGGGGTTGTTTTCGCAATTTGGGTGTAGGACAGACTATCCCGCGCCGAGCGCAACCGCGACGTTGTAGGTCAGGAGGCTCGCCGCATAGGCCAGCACCAGCATGTAGCTGAAGGTCACGGCCATCCAGGTCCAGCTTCCGGTCTCGCGTCTGATCACGGCGAGCGTGGACGCGCATTGCGGAGCGAAGATGTACCAGGCGAGCATCGACAGGGCGGTTGCAAGCGACCATTTGGTTGCCAGCACCTGGCCGATCTGCTCGGCCGCTTCCTTGCCGCCCTCGATCGCATAGACGGTGCCGAGCGCTGCGACCGCGACCTCGCGTGCCGCCATGCCCGGGATCAGCGCGACCGCGATCTGCCAGTTGAAGCCGACGGGGGCGAGCAGGGGTGCGATCGCCTTGCCGATGATGGCGGCGAGGCTGAAGTCGATCGCAGGCTCGGTCGCGCCTGCCGGTGGCTGCGGGAACGAGGCCAGAAACCAGATCAGCACCATCATCGAGAAGATCGTGGTGCCGGCGCGCTGCAGGAACATCTTGGCGCGGGTGTAGATGCCGATCGCGATCGATTTCAGCCTGGGCACCTTGTAGTCCGGCAGCTCCAGCATGAACGGCGCCGGCGCATAGTCGCGCAGCATGAAGAACTTGATCAGGAACGAGACCACGAGCGCGCTGGTGATGCCGGCGCCGTAGAGGCCGAACATCACGAGGCCCTGCAGGTTGATGAAGCCCCAGACGTCCTTGGCCGGAATGAAGGCCGAGATGATCAGCGTGTAGACCGGGATGCGCGCCGAGCAGGTCATCAGCGGCGCGATCAGAATCGTGGTCAGCCGGTCGCGCTTGTTGTCGATGACGCGCGTCGCCATGATGCCGGGAATGGCGCAGGCAAAGCTCGACAGCAGCGGGATGAAGGCGCGGCCGTGCAGCCCCGCGCCGCCCATGATGCGATCCATCAGGAACGCGGCGCGCGCCATGTAGCCGAAATCTTCCAGCAGCAGGATGAACAGGAAGATGATGATGATCTGCGGCAGGAACACGATGACGCTGCCGACACCGGAGATCACGCCGTTCTGCAGGAAGCTCTGCAACAGGCCGGCGGGCAGGGTGGCATGCACGAACTCGCCGAGCGCATCGAAGCCGGACTGGAGCAGCTCCATCAGCGGCTGCGCCCAGGCGAACACCGCCTGGAACATCACGAAGAGGATCGCGGCGAGCACGACCAGCCCGCCGACCGGGTGCAGCACCACGGCATCGATGCGCGAGGTCAACGTGTCGGGCCTGGCAGGCAGGCTGACGCAATCGGCGATGATGCGGTCGGCCTCGCGCTGGGTGGCGCGCAGCTCGGCGACGCTGAGCGCGCGCCAGCTGTTCTCGGAAGGCTCGGCGGCGAGCTTGGCCGAGATCTCGTCGGTGAGCGCCAGGAGGTCGGCCGTGCCGCCCTTGCGCACCGCGATCGAGGTGACCACGGGCACGCCGAGCTCCTTGGCGAGCCTGTCGACGTCGACCGAGATGCCGCGGCGGCTCGCGATGTCGAACATGTTGAGTACGAGGATCATCGGCCGGCCGGTGCGCTTCAGCTCCAGCAGCAGGCGGATGGTGAGGCGCAGATTGGTGGAATCGGCCACGCACAGCACGAGATCGGGCAAGATCTCGCCGGAGGCCTTGCCGAGCACGAAGTCGCGGGTGATCTCCTCGTCCGGGCTGCGGCCGCGCAGCGAATAGGTGCCGGGCAGGTCGACGACCGAAACCTGGCGTCCCAGAGGCGTGACGAAAAAACCTTCCTTGCGCTCGACGGTGACGCCCGGATAGTTCGCGACCTTCTGCCGGCTGCCGGTCAGGGCATTGAACAGCGACGTCTTGCCGCTGTTTGGCGTGCCCACCAGGGCGACATGCAGAAGAGGTAATTCCATGGATCAGATATCCGGCCGCGATCTCAGGCGACGATGATGGCCATGGCCTCGCGACGGCGCACCGCGATGGTGATGTTGTCGACCCGCACGGCGATCGGATCGCGCCCGACCAGCCCCTCGTGCAGGACCTCGACCCGGGCGCCCTCGACGAAGCCGAGTTCGATCAGCCGGCTCTCGAGCTCGATGTCCGAGAGCGCCGATCCCGCGTCCTTGGCGGAGAGGTGCTGAATGACGCCGGTATAGCCGCGCTGGGCCAGGCCCAGCGGCATCTCGCGGCGCATGTCATGGATGTTGGTCATGCCCTGTATTTTCAATGCAGGGCATTGAGGTCAAGCGCGCGCCCCCGCTGAAACTGCACCTTAGAGCGATTTTAAAGTGCGGATCACGAAGCCGTGGGCGGCGTGCCCGGCGCTACTGCGCCGGGACCTTGTCCGGCTGCATGGCGGCCATGGCGCGGCTCTTGAAGTAATCGAGCACGAACAGACGGATCGCCGAGGACAAATTGCCCTGCTGGCGCGCGCCGTCGATCTCGCCGACGAGCTCGGACAGCGTCATGTTGCGCAGGCCCGAGATTTCCTTCATGCCGTTCCAGAACGCCTCTTCCAGGCTGACGCTGGTCTTGTGGCCGGCGACGACAATCGACCGTTTTACGACGGGCGACTTCATGGCTGCTCCTCGCGATCGATCCGATGCTGGTCCAGATGCGCCTTCGCCTGGTCCGCCTGCTTCTCCGCCGCCGATCGCTCGGCTTTCGTGCGGCCGAACTTCGTTCGGTTGGCGTCCGCCTGCTTCGCCGAGGCTTCCCGCTCGGCGCGCTTCCTGAAACGATTCAGGTTGATGACGTTCCCCATGCCGCGTCTCCATCATCCGATCCTTTCCAGGCAGGATGAAACTAACAGGGGGCCGCTTTGCGCCCCAAAAGAGTTGATCGTCATTCGCTCATCCTCGTCAATCGGCCCCTGGGGCCACCAAACGATGAATTTCACCCGGTGGAGGGGCGGAAAGGCTGCGTAACACGCCGTCCTGCCGCAACATTGACGGTAATCAAATCCCGTCCCCAAAGTCGCATATTTCTGCGCGCCGGGGGTTCCGTATCATTACGGATGGCTATCGGAATTCGGAAGTCTAGCCCGGGCTTGTCATCTTCTCCGGGCGGACCAGGCGATCGAACTCGTCGGCCGAGACGAAGCCGAGCCGCAGCGCCTCCTCCTTCAGCGTGGTGCCGTTGGCGTGCGCGGTCTTGGCGACCTTGGCCGCGTTGTCGTAGCCGATCTTCGGCGCCAGCGCCGTCACCAGCATCAGCGAGCGCTGCATCAACTCCTTGATGCGCTTCTCGTCGGCGCGGATGCCGCTGACACAATGTTCGGTGAAGGAGCGCGCCGCATCCGCCATCAGGCGGATCGAGTGCAGCATGTTATAGGCGAGCACGGGCTTGTAGACGTTGAGCTCGAAATGGCCCTGGCTGCCCGCGACCGTGATCGCGGTATGATTGCCGAAGATCTGGCAGCACACCATGGTCATCGCTTCGCACTGCGTCGGATTGACCTTGCCCGGCATGATCGACGAGCCCGGCTCGTTCTCCGGCAGGATCAACTCGCCGAGACCCGAGCGCGGGCCCGATCCGAGCAGGCGGATATCGTTGGCGACCTTGAACAGGCCTGTGGCGACGGAATTGATGGCGCCATGCGCAAGCACGTAGGCATCGTTCGATGCCAGCGCCTCGAATTTGTTGGCGGCGCTAGTGAAGGGCAGCTTGGTGATCTTGGCGACGTGCTTGGCGAACAGCTTGGCGAAGCGCGGCTTGGAGTTGAGGCCGGTGCCGACGGCGGTGCCGCCCTGGGCCAGCGGATAGAGCTCTTTCACCGCGACCTTCAGTCGCGCGATGCCGCTTTCGACTTGGGCGGCATAGCCGGAAAATTCCTGGCCTAGCGTCAGCGGCGTCGCATCCTGGGTGTGGGTGCGGCCGATCTTCACGATCTTCGCGAACTCCTTCTCCTTCTTGCGTAGCGCGCGGTGCAGCTCACCGAGGGCGGGAACGAGATCGGCATTGATGCGGTTTGCGGCAGCAATGTGCATCGCGGTCGGGAAGGAGTCGTTCGACGACTGGCTCATGTTGACGTGGTCGTTGGGATGCACCGGCTTCTTGGCACCGAGTTCGCCGCCGAGCAGCTCGTTGGCGCGGTTGGCGATGACCTCGTTGAGGTTCATGTTGCTTTGGGTGCCCGAGCCGGTCTGCCACACGACCAGCGGAAAGTGATCGTCGAGCTTGCCCTCGATCACCTCGTGCGCGGCGCGGATGATGGCGGTGGCGCGGCGTTTGTCGAGCAGACCGAGTTCGAGGTTGGTCCGTGCGGCCGCGAGCTTGACGATGCCGAGCGCGTGCACGAGCGAGATCGGCATGCGATCGCTGCCGATGCGGAAATTCTGCCGCGAGCGCTCGGTCTGCGCCCCCCAATAGCGATCGGCGGGGACCTCGATGGGACCGAAACTGTCGGTCTCGGTGCGTGTCGCGGGGCGGGCGGTCTTCGCGCGGGCAGCTTTGGCCATGAGCACATCCATTCTGCCGTGCGGAATTCCGCGCGGCTTTCGTGCTCATCTATATAGGGAGTTTGGCGGGGCGCGATGGCTTCGCGCCCAGGCTAGATCATTTCTTGCGGAAACGGTCGAGTCGGACAACTTCGGCGCCGCCCTGGTTCGGCGGTGGCGGCTCGTCCGTGCTCTCCGCCGCCTCGGTGGCGGGCGCCGGCACCGCGACCGCGGACGTAGCAGGCGCCGCCGGCAAGTTCTCGCCCGCGACCTCGGTCACATCTGACGTATCGAATTGGAGGCCGAATTTCACGGAGGGGTCGAGAAAGCTCTTGATGGCGCTGAATGGCACGACCAGCCGCTCGGGGATGCCGCCGAAGGAGAGGCCGACCTCGAAGCGGTCTTCGAGCACGGTCAAGTCCCAGAACTGGTGCTGCAGGATGATCGTCATCTCTTCCGGATACTGCGCCAGGAGCCGCGGCGACAGCTTCACGCCCTCGGCCTTCGATACGAAGGTGATGAAGAAATGGTGTTCGCCCGGCAGGCCATGGGCCGCGGCGTCGGTCAGCACCTTGCGCAGCACGCCGCGCAATGCGTCGCGGGCCAGCACATCGTATCGGATATGGTCGGTCGCCATGGTGGTCCTGTTGCATCCCGAAGCCGGACCCGCGGTCCGACTCGCCAAGCTGCGATAGTATCGCGCCTGAGAGGTCAGCAGGAGTCCCCGCCGGGAAGGAAATCAGAGGTAAGTGGAGGCTTCTGTTGCCAGGTGCCTCCGAACCCCGCCTAACGGAGCTTAACCCGTTAGGACTTTAAAGTGGTCTTTCAAACTGCGTTACGCAGCCTGAGCAACCGGAGCAAAGTTGTCGTTGGCAACTATTGCAGTAGCCCGATAACGGCGGAACAATACCGGGAAAAAGCACGCCCTTTACGCCCTCGTCGATCCTATTTCGCCCCCGCCAAAGCCCGCTTTGGAGGTAGCCCGCAAGTGGGCTTTGGTGGAGGCGCCGGGTACCGCCCCCGGGTCCGAATGGTTTATTGCGACGACCGTTTATTTCCATAGCCGGCGAACCGGCACCCCCAATATAGGGGGCAAAGGTTTCAAAAAACAGGGGTTTCGAGTGGGCAGGGCGCGGTTCCCTTTGGATAGGTCGGGGACGGCCCAAGGCACGATCTTGGTCGCATCGCGGGCCGCGTTCTAAGCTCCTGACATGTCCACGGATTCAGCACCGGCCATGCAAGAGCCGGATCAGGCGCCGGCTATCCCTGCCGCTCGCGTCCCGTCGCCCGGCCTGCTCGCGCTATTCCTGGCCTTTGCCCGGATGTCGCTGGCCGGCTTTGGCGGCGTCCTGGTCTTTGCCCGGCGCGCCATCGTCGAGCAGCACTGCTGGATGACGGCGGACGAGTTCAACGAAACCTTTGCGCTCTGCCATTTCCTGCCGGGGCCCAACATCGTCAATCTGTCGATGGTGTTCGGGTCGCGGCTGCGCGGGATTGCCGGTGGCCTCGCCGCCTTCACCGGATTGCTGCTGCCGCCAACGCTGATCATGGCTGTGCTCGCGATCATCTACGCCCGGTTCGGCGATGTGGAGGTGCTCCGTCGCAGTCTCGCAGGCATCTCTTGCGCCGCGGTCGGCCTCTTGATCGCGGTGGTCTTCCGGATGATGACGCCGCTGCTCAAGCGAATGGAGATCATGGTGCTCATCCTGATGCTGGGCGTGTTCCTGGCCATCGGCGTGCTGCGCCTGCCACTGCAGGCAATGCTCCTTGTCGCGATCCCGCTCAGCATCGGCATCACCTATGTGATGCGACGGAAGGTAGCAGCATGAGCAGCGAGAACCCGATCTGGTCGCTGATCTCCACCTTTGGTCTGATGTCGCTGTTCGCGGTCGGCGGCGCAGCCGCCGCCGTGCCCGAGATGCATCGCATCGCCGTCGATGTGCACCACTGGATGACCGACAAGCAGTTCACCGACGCCTATGCGATCGCGCAACTCTCGCCGGGTCCCAACGTGCTTATCGTCACGTTAATCGGCTATGCCGTGGCCGGCGTCCCTGGCGCGCTGGCGGCAACGCTGGCGATGTGCCTGCCCACGGCGCTGCTTGCCTATTGTGTCAGCCGACTCTTGAATCGGCCGAGCCAGTCCCGCTGGCCCGGCCTGATTCAGGCTGCACTGGTTCCGCTCTCGATTGGATTGATGGCAGCCAGCGCTCTGATCCTGGCCCAGTCGACAGATCGCAGCATTGCTGCACTGCTTCTGACCGCGATGGTTGCGCTGATCGCCTCGATCTCGCGTGTCAATCCATTGTGGCTTCTGCTCACAGGAGGACTGTTGGGTTTTGCTGGCATTGTGTGATGAAAATCGCTAGGCAGTGATCCGGGCGGGTATCCAGTTCCAGCCGATTTAGAACAACAGTGCTCGTGACTTGCGGGTCGCGGAGGAGACAAGCATGGCCGATACGATGGGCCACTCGGCGACAGTCACCCGAAACACCTCGGTGGCGCTCGGCTTCTGTCTATTGGCGCTTGCGCCCCAGATTTTCGAATTCATCTGGTCGATCGGAACGATCTTCGGCTGGGGTGCGGGACGCGGTCCGGCTACGGTCCTGATCAGCCATGCCACGGCGCTGGTTGCGGGCGGTCCCGCCGCTCTGCTCGGCGCGGTCGGCGGTGAGACCAAGAAGACTTCATCGGATGTGCTGCTCGCGCTGATCTATTCCTACCCGCTGTTTGCGGTGGCGATCGTGACGCTGTTCATGACGATCAGGTCGGGCCAGGACTATATCGGGGGCGTCATCCTGATGGCCCTTGCACTGTTCGCGCTGTGGGCTTCGAGCGATTTGCAGGGCATGCGCGGCTTCTCCTTCGGTGCCGGCACCGCACCGCGGATGTTCGGCGGACTGCTGGTGGCGTTGTCCGCCGGTATCGCCTTGACCGGTCTTTTGAACGAGGGGCCGGCGCTCGCTCATTATTCCTGGCGCGGGCCGCTGTTCGTGATGTGCGCGATCTTGTTTTTTGCGCTGGCGATCCGGCCGCTGGGCCTCGTGGTCTCGGCCTTCGTAAGCTTTATGATCGCCGCTCTCGGATCGCATGAAACGCGCTGGGTGGAGGCCGCCATCGTCGGCGCTTGCCTGACGGTCGGCTGCGCGCTGTTGTTCCCCTACGTGCTCGGCTTGCCGATGCCGATGTTCCCGCGATTCCTGGCTCAGTGAGGCTGTCATGGAGCTCTTTGCCAACCTCGCCCACGGTTTTGCCGTCGCCTTCTCTCCAATCAACCTTCTGATGTGCCTGATCGGCGCGCTCGTCGGCACGCTGGTCGGCGTGCTGCCGGGCATCGGCACCATCGCCACGGTCGCGATGCTGCTGCCGATCACCTTCGGTCTGCCGCCGGTGGGTGCGCTGATCATGCTCGCAGGTATCTATTACGGTGCCCAGTATGGCGGCTCGACCACGTCGATCCTAGTCAACATTCCAGGCGAAGCGACATCGGTCGTCACCGCCATCGACGGCCACGCGATGGCCAAGCAGGGCCGTGCCGGTCCGGCGCTGGCGATCGCCGCGATCGGCTCGTTCTTCGCCGGCTGCGTCGCGACCGTGCTCATCGCCGTGCTCGGCGCGCCGCTGACCAAGTTGGCGCTCGCGTTCGGTCCGGCGGAATATTTCTCGCTGATGGTGCTCGGCCTGATCTTCGCGGTGGTGCTCGCCAAGGGCTCGGTGCTGAAGGCGATCGCGATGATCGTGTTCGGCCTGCTGCTGTCGATGGTGGGCTCCGACATCGAGACCGGTGCCTCGCGCATGGCCTTCAACATTCCGGAGCTTGCCGACGGTCTCGGCTTTGCGACGGTGGCGATGGGCGTGTTCGGCTTTGCCGAGATCATCCGCAATCTCGACGCCGGCGCCGAGATGAACCGCGATCTCGTGCAGCAGAAGATCACCGGCCTGATGCCGACCAGGAAGGACCTGATCGACTCGGCGCCCGCGATCGGACGCGGCACCGTGCTCGGCTCGATCCTCGGCATCCTCCCGGGCGGCGGCGCGGTGATCGCCTCGTTCGCGGCCTATACGCTCGAGAAGAAGCTGGCCAAGAACCCGTCGCGGTTCGGCCGCGGCGCGATCGAGGGCGTGGCGGCGCCGGAAAGCGCCAACAACGCTGCGGCGCAAACCTCCTTCATCCCGCTACTCACCCTCGGCATCCCACCGAACGCGGTGATGGCGCTGATGGTGGGCGCGATGACCATTCACGGCATCGTCCCCGGCCCGCAGGTGATGCAGAAGCAGCCGGACCTGGTCTGGGGCATGATCGCCTCGATGTGGATCGGCAATCTGATGCTGATCATCATCAACCTGCCGCTGGTCGGCATCTGGGTGCGCCTGTTGCGCGTGCCGTATAGGCTGATGTTCCCCTCGATCGTGATCTTCTGCGCGATCGGCATCTACTCGGTGAACAACGCGCCGGTCGACGTCATCCTTGCGGGCGTGTTCGGCCTGGTCGGCTACTGGCTGATCAAGCACGATTTCGAGCCGGCGCCGCTGCTGCTCGGCATGGTGCTCGGACCGCTAATGGAAGAGAACCTGCGCCGCGCGCTGCTGATCTCGCGCGGTGACTGGAGCGTGTTCCTGACCCGTCCGCTCTCGGCGGTGCTGCTCGCGATTGCGGCTTTCCTGCTGGTGCTCACGGTGCTGCCGGTGCTGCGCGCCAAGCGCGACGAGGTGTTCACCGAATCCGAGAACTGATCGCGGCCCGGCCTGCGTCGGCCAGCCATGGTCAAAAGCAACTTGGGAAGTACTTTCAAAGCGATAGGCAAAGGGGCGGGACGCGAGTTCCGCCCCTTGTCGTTTGCGCCGGGAGCTCTCACTTTTCCGGGTATAATCGGTGAAGGCAGCGAATCGATGCTGTCGCAGCGCAAGGGCGGCCGTTAAGTTCGCCGCCTCCCCAAAGGCTGCCGTGTTTCTAAAGGTTTGGGCACATGCACCAATATCAGGACCTGCTCGAGCGGATTCTTTCAGACGGCGCCGAGAAGACCGACCGGACAGGTACCGGCACGCTGTCGGTGTTCGGCCATCAGATGCGCTTCAATCTGTCCGCCGGTTTTCCGATGCTGACGACCAAGCGGCTGCCGCTGAAGGCGATCGTGCACGAGCTGTTGTGGTTCCTGAAGGGCGACACCAACATCAAATATCTGCGCGACAACGGCGTCACCATCTGGGACGAATGGGCCGACGCCAATGGCGATCTGGGGCCGGTCTACGGCCATCAATGGCGCTCCTGGCCGGCGCCGGACGGACGCAGCATCGACCAGATCGCCAACGTCGTCGACATGATCAAGCGCAATCCGGATTCGCGACGCCTGATCGTCACGGCCTGGAATCCGGCCGACGTCGAGAAGATGGCGCTGCCACCCTGCCACTGCCTGTTCCAGTTCTACGTCGCGAACGGCAGATTGTCCTGTCAGCTCTATCAGCGCTCGGCCGACGTCTTCCTCGGTGTGCCCTTCAACATCGCTTCCTACGCGTTGCTCACCATGATGGTCGCGCAGGTCACCGGCCTGAAGCCCGGCGACTTCGTGCATTCGTTTGGCGACGCCCATCTCTATTCCAATCATCTGGAACAGGCGCGACTCCAGCTCACGCGCGCGCCACGCGCCTTGCCGGTGATGCGGGTCAATCCGGATGTGACGGACATCTTCTCCTTCCGCTACGAGGATTTCGAGCTCGTCGGCTACGATCCGCATCCGCACATCAAGGCGGAAGTCGCAGTCTAGCGCCGATGTCGCTCAGCATCCGCCGCGCACGTCCTGGCGAGGCCGGGCTCGTCCTTGATTTCGTCCGCGAGCTTGCCGAATACGAAAAGCTCTCGCATGAGGTCGAGGCGAGCGAAGCCGACATTGCCGAGGCCTTGTTCGGCAGCGATCCCAGGCTGTTTTGTGCGATCGCCTGTTGGGACGGCGAGCCGGTCGGCTTTGCGGTTTGGTTTCTGAATTTCTCCACCTTCAGCGGCCGCTACGGCATCTATCTCGAAGACTTGTATGTGCGGCCGTCGCATCGCGGCAAGGGTCTCGGCAAGGCGCTGCTGGTCTATCTGGCCCAGGAATGCGTCGACAATGGCTGGCCGCGCCTGCAATGGGCCGTGCTCGACTGGAACGCGCCTTCGATCGCATTCTACAAATCGCTCGGCGCCGTCATGCTGGACGATTGGACGCTGTGCCGCGTCTCCGGTCCCGCGCTGACTCGGCTTGCGGGGAGAGCATCCTGATGGAGATCGTGTTCGTGGTTGCGGTCGCGGAGAACGGTGTCATCGGCGCCGGCAATGCGATCCCCTGGCGGCTGAAATCCGATATGGCGCGCTTCAAGGCGCTCACCGTCGGCAAACCCGTCATCATGGGCCGCAAGACCTTCGAATCCCTGCCCGGGCGCCGGCCGCTGCCGAACCGCACCAACATCATCATCACGCGTGACGCGGACTATCGCGCCGCGGGCGCCATCGTCACGACATCGGCAGCCGACGCGGGAGCGGTTGCGCTTGGTGACGCCCTGCGGCGTTCGGTCGCCGAGATTGCGGTGATCGGCGGCGCCGAAATCTACCGTCAGTGGCTCGATCGTGCCGATCGCCTCGAGATCACGGAAGTGCATGCGCGTCCCGACGGCGACACGCATTTCGCCATCGACAAGACGCAGTGGCGAGAGACCGAGCGTGTTCGCCATCCGGCCGGCCCCGACGACACCGCCGACTACTCCTATGTGACATATCGTCGGCGATCACCCCATTAACCGCGTTCACCAATGTTAACATTGACTTTTCTGCCTCCGAGCTTAGCTCGAAGGGCGGTCAGGCTTGCGTTGTAAGGGCCCTTTCGGTCCCCTATAAAGCCGGACCGGACAATGCGGGCCGGCTGAAGTTCTAGTCCCGGTCTGCCGAGGAGAGCGTCGAATGCCGTGGAAGAATCAGGGCGGTGGCCCTTGGGGCTCGGGTCCGAAAGGACCATGGGGCACAGGCCCGCAACCGGTCGGGCCGAGGCCGCCGGATCTGGAAGACCTTCTGCGGCGCGGTCAGGACCGGCTCCAGCAGATCATGCCGGGCGGCTATTTCTCCGGCATCGGCATCACACTGATCCTGCTCATCATCATCGCGCTCTGGCTGCTGTCGGGCTTCTTCCGCGTGCAGTCCGAAGAGCAGGGCGTCGTGCTGCGCTTCGGCAAGCATGTGCGCACCGTCGATCCGGGCCTGAACTATCATCTGCCCTATCCGATCGAGACCGTGCTGCTGCCGAAGGCGCTGCGCGTCTCCACCATTTCAATCGGCATGACACTGATCGATGATCCGGCCCGCCGCGGCCGCTCGATCCGTGACGTGCCTGAAGAGAGCCTGATGCTGACCGGCGACGAGAACATCGTCGACGTCGACTTCACCGTGCTGTGGCGCATCAAGCCCAACGGCGTCGGCAACTTCCTGTTCAACATCCAGAACCCCGAGGGCACCGTGAAGGCGGTCGCCGAAAGCGCGATGCGCGAGGTGATCGGCCGCTCCAACATCCAGCCGATCCTGACCGGGGCGCGGACGCAGACCGAGACCACCGTGCAGGACCTGATGCAGAAGACGCTCGACGGCTACGGCGCCGGCATCCAGATCACCCAGGTGCAGATGCAGAAGGTCGACCCGCCCGCGCAGGTGATCGATGCGTTCCGCGACGTGCAGGCCGCGCGCGCCAATCTCGAGCAGCTGCAGAACGAAGCGCAGACCTATGCCAACAAGGTCGTGCCTGAAGCCCGCGGCAAAGCTGCGCAGATCCTGCAAGCGGCCGAAGGCTACAAGGAGCAGGCGGTCGCCGAGGCCAAGGGCCAGAGCGCGCGCTTCCTGAAAGTGTACGAGGAATACAAGAAGGCGCCCGACGTGACGCGTGAACGGATCTATCTGGAGACGATGGAGCGCGTGCTCGGCGGCTCGGACAAGCTGATTTATGACGGAAGCTCGTCGGGCCAGGGCGTCGTGCCCTATCTGCCGCTCAATGAATTGTCGGCCAAGAAGCCTACGATGACCGGACAGCAGCCGAGCGGAGGCAGCCGATGAGGTCTCCCGTAACAGGCTTTGTCGCGCTGCTTGCGGCGCTTCTGGTCGTGATCGTCGGCTATATGTCGCTGTTCACGGTGCAGCAGACCGAGCAGACCATCGTGCTGCAATTCGGCAAGCCGGTGGATGTCGTCACCGATCCCGGGCTGCACTTCAAGGCGCCCTGGAACTCGGTGATCAACATCGACAAGCGAATCCTCGATCTTGAGAACCCGTCGCAGGAGGTCATTGCCTCCGATCAGAAGCGGCTCGTGGTCGACGCCTTTGCCCGCTATCGCATCAAGGACGCATTGCGCTTCTATCAGAGCGTCGGCTCGATCCAGGCCGCGAACCTCCAGCTCACCTCGCTGTTGAACGCGGCGCTTCGTCGCGTGCTGGGTGAGGTCAGCTTCATTACGGTGGTGCGTGACGAGCGCGAAAAGTTGATGGGGCGCATCCGCGACCAACTCGACCACGAGGCTGACGGTTATGGCATCGAGGTGGTCGACGTCCGCATTCGGCGCGCCGACCTGCCGGAGCAGAACAGCCAGGCGGTGTACGACCGGATGAAGTCCGAGCGCCAGCGCGAAGCAGCCGAGTTCCGCGCGCAGGGTGGCCAGAAGGCGCAGGAGATCAAGTCGAAGGCCGACCGCGATGTCACGGTGATCATCGCCGACGCGAACTCTCAGGCCGAACAGACGCGCGGCGTGGGTGATGCCGAGCGCAACCGCCTGTTCGCCGAAGCCTATGGCAAGGATGCTGACTTCTTCGCCTTCTACCGGTCGATGACCGCTTATGAGAACGGGCTGAAGAAGGACGACACCCGCTACCTGCTGCGGCCGGACTCGGATTTCTTCCGGTATTTTGGTAACCCGTCCGGCAAGACGCCAGCCGAGACGCCGGCGAAGCCGTAAGCTAGACAGGGGCGGCGGCTTTCGCCGCCCTTCGTCCAACCAAGAACAGCACCACGGGAGGTTCCATTCCGATGAGGTCCATTGCGTTCGCCGACTTCCTCATCGGCTTAGGCATCCTGTTCGTGCTCGAAGGCTTGATGTTCGCGGCAAGTCCGTCCTGGATGCGCAAGGCCATGAAGAGCGCCATCGCCACGCCGGACAACATCCTGCGGGCGGTCGGGATCGGTTCGGCTGTGGCCGGCCTGATCCTGATCTGGGTTATGCGACGTCCGATCTAGCCGCTGCGCCAACGCCAAAGTGAAGGCGAGAGGCCGGATTTCGCCGTATTATGACGGACTTGAGGCCCGTTAAGCTCCGCGCTTGCGCGTGCCCCCCTTCGAGCGCAGTCTTGACGCCGAATCCTTTTCTCTGGAGACCACAATGACCGCTGCCACCATTGTCCCGACCCGTTTGCGCCAACACGCGCGATTTGGGCTGGCCGCGCTCGCGCTCGGTGCTTTCAGCGTGTTCGGCTCGCCGGTACATGCACGCGGACCGGAGGGCATCGCCGACGTCGCGGAGAAAGTGATCGATGCGGTCGTCAATATCTCGACGTCGCAGACCGTCGAGGCCAAGGGCGGCGGCAGCAACACGATGCCGCAACTGCCGCCCGGCTCGCCGTTCGAGGAGTTCTTCGACGACTTCTTCAAGAACCGCAAGGGTCCCGGCGGCGGCAAAGGCGGCGACAACGGCGGCGGCCCGCCGCGCAAGACCAACTCGCTCGGATCAGGCTTCATCATCGACACATCAGGCGTCGTCGTGACCAACAACCACGTCATTGCGGACGCGGACGAGATCAACGTCATTCTCAACGACGGCACCAAGATCAAGGCCGAGCTGGTCGGTGTCGACAAGAAGACCGACCTCGCCGTGTTGAAGTTCAAGCCGCCGAAGCCGCTCGTTGCGGTGAAGTTCGGCGATTCCGACAAGCTGCGTTTGGGTGACTGGGTGGTCGCGATCGGCAACCCGTTCAGTCTGGGCGGCACGGTGACGGCGGGCATCGTCTCGGCCAAGAACCGCGACATTTCCTCGGGGCCCTATGACAGCTACATCCAGACCGATGCCGCCATCAATCGCGGCAATTCCGGCGGCCCGCTGTTCAACCTCGAAGGCGACGTCATCGGCGTCAACACCTTGATCATCTCGCCCTCCGGCGGCTCGATCGGCATCGGCTTCGCCGTGCCGTCGAAGACAGTCGCTGGCGTCGTCGACCAGCTCCGCCAGTTCGGCGAATTGCGTCGCGGCTGGCTCGGCGTGCGGATCCAGAGCGTCACCGACGAAATCGCCGAGAGCCTCAACGTCAAGCCGGCGCGCGGCGCGCTGGTCGCCGGCGTCGACGATAAGGGCCCGGCCAAGCCCGCCGGCATCGAGCCCGGCGACGTTGTCGTCAAGTTCGACGGCAAGGACGTCAAGGACCCGAAGGACCTGTCCCGCGTCGTCGCCGACACCGCGGTCGGCAAGGAGGTCGACGTCGTCATCATCCGCAAGGGCGAGGAGCAGACCAAGAAGGTCACGCTCGGCCGCCTGCAGGATCCGGACAAGGTGCAGGCGGCGGTGAAGAGCGATGAGCCTCCGCCGGAGAAGCCGGTGACGCAGAAGGCGCTCGGCCTCGATCTCGCGGTGCTGAACAAGGATCTGCGCGCGCGCTACAAGATCAAGGACAGTGTCAAGGGCGTGGTCGTCACCAATGTCGACGCCAATTCGGATGCCGCCGAGAAGCGACTCTCCGCCGGCGACGTCATCGTCGAGGTCGCGCAGGAGGCCGTCTCGAGCGGTGCCGACGTCCAGAAGCGGATCGACCAGATCAAGAAGGACGGCAAGAAGTCGGCGCTGCTGCTCGTGTCCAATGGTGACGGCGAGCTGCGGTTCGTGGCGCTGAGCGTGCAGTAGTCGCAGGCGCAAATCCCGTAGGGTGGGCAAAGCGAAGCGTGCCCACCACCTTTCACTATCGCGAAGAATGGTGGGCACGGTGCACGGGCGCCTTTGCCCAGCCTGCGGCGCCGCAGTGGGGCAACAAAGGCTACGCCTCCACGAACTCGTCGCGCCGATATCCTTGCGCATACAGCAGTGCGGTGAGATCGCCATGATCGATCCGCGCGGCTGCTGCCGCCGCGACCGCCGGCTTGGCGTGATAAGCCACGCCGAGCCCCGCCGCCTGAATCATCGCCAGATCATTGGCGCCGTCGCCGACGACCACCGAGTCGACATCGTCGAGATCGAACGATTCCATCAGATCCACCAGCGTCGCGAGCTTGGCCGCACGGCCCAGGATCGGCTCCTTGACCTCGCCGGTGAATTTGCCGTCGCGCACGACGAGCTCGTTGGCGCGATTTTCCTGGAAACCGATCTTGGCGGCGACCGCGCTGGTGAACAGCGTGAAGCCGCCGGAGACGAGACAGGTATAGGCGCCGTGGGCGCGCATGGTCGCGACCAATTCGCGGCCGCCGGGGGTCAGCGTGATGCGCTTGGCCAGCACTTCGTCGACGACGCCGGCGGGGAGGTCTTTCAGCAGCGCGACGCGCTCGCGCAATGCCGGTTCGAACTCGATCTCGCCACGCATGGCGCGTTCGGTGATGGCGGCCACGTGGGCCTTCATCCCGACGAGATCGGCAAGCTCGTCGATGCATTCCTGGCCAATCATGGTGGAATCCATGTCGGCAAGAAAAAGCTTCTTGCGCCGGAAGCCGGCAGGCTGCACGACGATGTCGATCGGCAGGTCGCCGCGAAGCTCGCGGAGCCGCTGTTCGATGGCGTGACGGTCGCTTTCGAGGTTACTGTCGGCGCCGAACGGAATGTCGACCGCAACCCCGTCGAACAGCCAGTGCGCCGGTTGCGCCTTCGGCAGCACGGCGCGGGCGCCGTCGACGATGGTGGAATCGAGCGCGGGATTGGCGGGATTGCAGATCAACGTGGCGACAAGGGACATTTGAGGTTTTCGTGAGCGAGGGGCATCCGATCAAGGCCGTGCTTATCGCAGGCCCGACCGCCAGCGGCAAGTCGGCGCTGGCGCTGGAGCTTGCCTCGCGCGCAGACGGCGTCGTCATCAATGCCGATTCGATGCAGGTCTATCGTGACCTCCGCATCATCACCGCGCGTCCGACGCCGGATGAGGAGGCGCGCGTCCCGCACCGCCTCTATGGCTATGTCGATGCGGCGGTGAATTTCTCGGCGGGGGCCTGGGTGGTTGATGCTGCGAAAGCGCTGGAAGAAGCGAAGGCCGGGGGCCGTCTGCCGATCTTCATCGGCGGCACCGGGCTGTATTTCAAGGCGCTGACAGCAGGTCTTTCGGTGGTGCCGCCGATCCCGGTAGAGGTGCGCGAAGGCGTTCGCGCGCGCCTGGAGCGGAACGGCGTCGAGGCGCTACATGCGGAACTGGCAACCCGCGACCCGCGTGCGGCCGAGCGATTGAACTTGCGCGACCGCACGCGGATCGCGCGTGCGCTCGAAGTGATCGAGGCGACCGGCCGTTCGCTGCTCGACTGGCACCATGAGGGGCAGCCGCCGCTTTTGCCGAAGGACAGTTTTCGCGCCGTGTTTCTCGCTCCCGAACGCGACGAACTCTATGCCCGCATCGACGCCCGATTTGGCGCCATGCTGGGCGCGGGGGCCCTTGATGAGGTCGAGCGGCTCGCCGCCCGCGGCCTCGCCCCGCTGCTGCCGGCCATGAAGGCCCATGGCGTGCCGGCCCTGATCCGGCATTTCCGCGGTGAACTCAGCCTGGGAGAGGCGGCCACGATCGGTCGCGCCGATACCCGCCACTATGCCAAGCGGCAATTCACGTGGTTCAGGCACCAATTGCCGGAGTTCGAATGGGTGAAGCCGGAGGAGGCGAGGGGATGGCTGGCGGCGGCCGTCACGGCCCGGGCTCCCGGCTGAGACGCTTTTGTGCCGGGCTTGCTCGATTTTACCTCTCGCCGAACCCCGGGAACGCCGCTACACTGCTAAAATCGCGCGGGAACAGCCGCATTGCCTTGACATCCAGGCTTTGGCCGCTATGTTTCGCGCAACCTTTGGGAAGCCGAGCGCCTGCCATGCGTAACATTAT